>CAZTGF010000006.1:39144-47013 GCA_964612955.1 uncultured Flavobacterium sp. | reverse complement strand
ACGCAAGGGGTAGGTATTACTTACGAGGTGGATTTTAATACGTTCCGGGAGTTGATTCACAAGATTTTCCGCAACGTACGCCTGGACACGACACCCGGCATCGACCTGATTCCGGATTCTACAATTGTGCCCGAAGGATTCCAGTTTACGAGCCCCGAAGAACAACCTTCTGAAAACCCGCGCGAGCGCCCCAACCGCGATGCTGTCCCGAGCCGCGAAGACTAAGCCGCCCACCCGCTTAAAAAACTTATTAACGAAAACGTTTGAAATGCATCGCAAATCTTAAACTCGCATTAAGAATGGAGTTTTTTTGCATTTGGTTTGTTAAATTTACGTTCTAATCAAAAAAAATGACGAAACCCATACAAAAAATAGGCGTGCTTACCTCCGGAGGCGATTCTCCGGGAATGAATGCCGCCATAAGATCCGTCGTCCGGACTTGCGCTTACCATCACATTACCTGTATGGGCGTTTACCGCGGTTATCAGGGGCTCATCGAGGGCGATTTTAAAGAGATGGGGCCCCGATCTGTAAACAACATCGTCAACAAAGGCGGAACGATCCTAAAATCGGCCCGATCAAAGGAATTTTTAACGCCCGAAGGCCGGAAAAAAGCCTACGACCATTTAAAGGCTTCCGAGATCGACGCACTCGTCATCATTGGCGGGGACGGAAGTTTTGCCGGGGCAGAAGTATTTAACAACGAATTTCAGGTGCCAATTATGGGCATTCCGGGTACAATCGACAACGACATTTTCGGCACGAATTACACGCTCGGGTTCGATACGGCGATTAATACGGTAGTAGAAGTCATCGACAAAATCCGCGACACTGCATCGTCTCATAACCGCTTGTTCTTTGTAGAAGTTATGGGTAGGGACGCAGGTCATATTGCGCTGAATGCCGGCATTGGCGCAGGGGCCGAAGAAATCCTGATTCCGGAGGAAGACCTCGGATTGGACCGGTTGCTAGACTCGCTTAAAAAGAGCAAGGCATCGGGCAAATCCTCGAGCATTGTCGTCATTGCAGAAGGCGACAAAATTGGCAAAAACGTGTTTGAACTCAAGGACTACGTAGAATCCAATATGCCCGAATACGACGTCCGCGTTTCGGTACTGGGTCACATGCAGCGCGGGGGCGCACCCACGTGTTTCGACCGCGTACTTGCGAGCCGGCTCGGGGTGAAAGCCGTGGAATCCCTGCTCGAAGGACGGTCTAATTTTATGGTAGGCATTCTGAACAACCAGATAGCGCTCACACCCATTGAACAAGCCATTAAAGGCAATATGCAAATTGACCGCGAACTGTTGCGCGTGTCAGATATCATGACAACTTAAAAAAATTCATCATGACAACAATTAAATTAGGAATAAACGGTTTTGGCCGCATCGGGCGGCTTTTGTTTCGCGAAGCTGTAAAACGCTCCAATGTAGAAGTTGTAGCCGTAAACGACCTGCTGGAACTCGACCATCTCGCTTACCTGCTCAAATACGATTCAGTACACGGAAGGTTCGACGGAAGCGTAGAAACCCGCGATGGCAAACTCATCGTGAACGGCAAAGAAATCCGCGTCACCTCAGAAAAAGATCCGGCCCAACTCAAATGGGACGAAGCAGGCGCAGCACTCATCGTGGAATGCACGGGATTGTTTACGACCAAAGAAAAAGCCCAGGCCCACATCAAAGGCGGCGCTGCAAAAGTCGTAATCTCCGCACCTTCGAGCGATGCACCCATGTTCGTGATGGGGGTGAACCACGAAAAACTTACGGCTCAGCATACCATCATATCGAACGCCTCGTGTACGACAAACTGTCTGGCACCGCTGGCCAAAATTCTAAACGACACCTACGGAATCACCGAAGCACTTATGACGACCGTTCACGCTACAACGGCCTCCCAACTTACGGTAGACGGTCCTTCGCGCAAGGATTTCCGCGCCGGGCGTTCGGCGTTGCTCAATATTATTCCCGCCTCTACGGGAGCGGCAAAAGCCGTAGGAAAAGTAATTCCCGAACTCGACGGAAAGCTCACAGGAATGTCCATGCGAGTACCCACTGCCGACGTTTCAGTCGTAGATCTTACTGCTAAATTATCGACAGAAACCACGTACGAACACATTATGAATACGTTTAAATCTGCGGCCGAAGGCGACTATAAAAACATCGTGGGATACACCGAAGACGCCGTCGTTTCACAAGACTTTGTGTCAGACCCGCGCATTTGTATCGTAGACGCGGACGCCGGCATCGGGCTCAACAATACGTTTTTTAAAATCGTCGCCTGGTACGACAACGAATACGGTTACTCGTGTAAGTTGCTGGACCTTGCGGTACTGGCGGCCTCTAAATAATTTTGGAACCTCCCGGGGTTTATTTTATCTTGGGAGCTGTTTCCCGCTATGCGCTGCAATCTTTTTTTCAAAAAGGATTTCCGCTGCTATCGGGGCTAAAACCCTTTTCGTATGAAGTTAATTGTAGACAGCGGATCCACCAAAGCAGACTGGATTGCGCTTACCGCGCAGGACAAGGTTCATTTTACGACCCAAACCCTTGGTTTGAACCCCGAAGTACTCGAGAAAGACGAAATAGTCTCGCGGCTTAACGACCGATTTGATATTTCCCAAAACCGCGAAAAAGCCTCGAGCCTTTATTTTTACGGCGCCGGTTGCGGCACAGAGCGCATGCGCAGTTTTTTGACTCAGGTTTTTCGCGAATATTTCCCCAACGCCGAAATTCACGTCCACGAGGATACTTACGCCGCTGTTTACGCCACCACGCCACGCGGCCAAAAAGCGATTGTCTGCATTCTGGGCACAGGTTCGAATTGTTGTTATTACGACGGTTCCCAGGTGCACCAGCGCGTACAGTCACTCGGCTATATTCCTATGGACGATTGCAGCGGAAACCAGTTCGGGCGGCAGTTGCTGCGCGCGTACTTTTTTAAACTGATGCCGCAACCCCTGCACGAAAAGTTTGAACAGGCACACGATCTGGACCCGGATGTGATTAAAAATCACCTGTACAAACAACCCAACCCAAACGCTTATCTGGCTTCGTTTGCGAAATTTCTGATCGCCAACAAAGAAGATGCTTTTTTGCAGACAATGATTCGCGCGAGCATGGAAGATTTTGTGCGCTATTACATACGCCAATACCCCGAACATTTAGAAGTTCCCGTTCACTTTATTGGTTCTATTGCGTTTTACCTCAGGGAAGAACTCGCCGAGGTTTTAACGGCCCACGGCATTCAATTGGGCAATGTGCTGCGCCGCCCCATCGACGGGCTTATCGCTTACCATTCGCAGGTTTAAACCATAGCAACCATAGAAATTTCTACGCGTACGCCTTTAGGAAGGCCCGCAACCTGAACCGTTTCTCTTGCAGGGGCGGTTTTTTCGTCGAAATAGCTGCCGTAGACTTCGTTTACACGCGCAAAATCATTCATGTCCATAAGGAAAATCGTGGTTTTAATCACGTTTTCAAAATCGCAGTCGGCATGGGCGAGCACGGCTTTAAGGTTTTCCATAACGAGACGCGTCTCTTGTTCTACAGCGCCCTGAAACAAATCTCCTGTTTTTGGGTCAATCGCGATCTGGCCGGAGGTGTAAAGTGTGTTTCCCGCGAGTACGGCCTGGCTGTACGGTCCGATGGGGGCGGGGGCATTTGGGGTGAAAATGATTTTTTTCATACAAAAGGTGTTAGTGTGGTATGTTGCGGCCCCGGGTGCAGCGGCATCCTTTTTTGAAAAAAAAGATATAGCGGAACACGGGATAAAGCCGCCCAAAGTTAACGAATCTGCCTGTCCGGAACGCTGCGTTTGTCGTATTTGATATCGCTCAGCACGCTTGATTTTATTCCGATAAAGAAGTTCCAGTACGTGTTGGTGCCAAACGGAACCCACGAAAAATCCATGCGCCAACTCATCAGATCGCGCGCGAACCGCAGCTGCGTAAAGCTGAATCCCTGTTGAACAAAATCGTAACCCGTAGAAACGCCGACTTTCCATTTGGGTGTGAGGTCTGTGTTGGCCGATACCATCAGAGAATTGCCGCTGATTGTGCTTTCGCGCCTTGCATTCGAATAGGTCAGGGAATAGGCAAGGGTCATGTCCCACGGAATGTTAAGCCTGAAAAATTCGCTTATGGCCGAGTTTTCTTCGTCCCGCGGCGTGTCGGTTTCTGAAAGCCCGCCCGGATTAATATTTGTGCCGAACAGATCATCTGCGCGTCCTCCGTTGCGAACGCCCTGGTTGTTGAGGCTGCGCCGGTTCGAGGTTCCGTCTTGGCTCGTGAGCGAGTAATTTAGCGTAAGATTCGCGCTTGTAAGACGGAACAGGCTGCCGCCGTTGTCGATGTTAAAGCGGTCAATTGTGCGGCCGGCATTGTCGAGCGCGTATGGGTTTAGTGTGGCGCCGAAGTTCACATTCATTTTTTGCTTAAACAACGCGGTTCCTCCACTAATGCGCAGCGGCGCCCAGGCGAGTGAATCTGCGGCCATGTTGTAGCTCGTACTAAAGTTTAAATTGTTGAGCAGCATTACTTTGCGGGGTTCAGTTTTCGTGGAATCGCGCTCGCGGACCTTCGCTTCAAACGTGTTGCTCAAACTAAAGCCGACGTTGTTCGCATACGAGCGTCCCGGCGCGCCGAATATGCCGTTCTCGAATCGCGTGTATTCGCGCAGTGCCATTTCACCGCTGCCGTCGCTGGCGTAAGTGTCGTAATACTGTTCAAAACTCGGCGTGTAACTGTACGAAACGGTAGGGCGCATCACGTGGCGAACGGCCTGAACGCGTTTGTCCTCGCCAAAGTTGAACGTTCCGTAAACCGTGGTTCCCAAACTCGAACCGAAGTTATAAGTGCGGAACGCGTCGAAACCGTTCACTCTGGTAATGGAATCGCGCTGGCGCAAATCGTCCCAGGTTTTGCGAATCGTGTTAAAATACCATACTTCGTTGTAGGAAGCCGTGGCCGAAGCGCTGAAATATTTGAACAGCTTAAAGTTCGTTGAAACGGGAATCGTATGCTGGAAACCGGCCCGGGCATCTTGCCACATTTCATTTTTAAAGAACAGCGAATCGGTGGTTTGAATGCGGTTTTCGCCTTTGACCGAATATTGAAAATTCAGGTTTTTGATGATGCCCCTTTTGGGTTCGTCGGCCGAGGCAAACGGAAAAATTCGGTCCACATTCACCTGAACCGTAGGCAGGGTCATGTCGATGCGCTGGGTTTGAGTGTTCTGAGAATGCGTAGCAGTAACAGCCATGTTCACCGAGGGCGTGCTTTCAAAATTCTTCGAATAAGAAACAGACGAACTCAGCGTGTTGTTCAGTGTAGAGCCGATGTTAACCTGATTGATCGATTCCTGAAAATACGTGCTGCTTCCAAGGTTTACCGATGCCGAAAAACGAGAATTCGGGTTAGATTTGGCATCTTGGGCATGCGACCACTGAATGTTGTAAATGCGGCTTTTAGAGTAATCGGGGTAGCCGCGCTCGCTGTTTATCAGATTCTCAAAACGCACATTCAGGTTTCCCGTAAACCGGTAGCGCCACGAATAACGCGATTCCAGGCGAAGGCCGTAACTGCCGTTCGTGTAATAATCGCCCAAAACGGCCATGTCGTAATTGTCCGAAAGCGCGAGGTAATAGCCGATATTTTGCAGAAAGAATCCGCGTGAGTTATTGTCGCCGTAAGAAGGAAGCAATAATCCGGACTGGTTTTTATCGGTCATCGGAAAAAAGGCAAAAGGAAGTGCCACGGGCGTGGGAACGTCTGCAATCACAAGGTTTGTAAATCCTACGACGACCTTTTTCTTAGGGACGAATTTTACGCGGTCTGTGCGAAAGTAATATTCGGGGTTGTCGATGTCTTCGGCCGTTGTGAAAATGGCGTTTTTCATATAATAGACCGAATCGTTTTCGCGTTTGGTGATTCCTGCACGGATGCGAAAGTCCATTTGTTTGGTGCGCGAATTCCACACGAGTGCCTTTTTGGTCTTGTAGTTAAAGCGAATCGAATCCGGTTCCACGACGTTCTGGCCTTGTTTGAAAACCGGCGCCTGCGTCAGCGTTCCCGCAGAGTCTTTGATTCGCCCGGCATAGATTTCCTGTTTGTCGTAATCCATGACAATGATGCCGGCTTTAAGTTCGATGTCTTCGTAGTATAATTCGGCCTGATTGTACAGCGTAAGTTTTTTGGTTTTCTGATCAAACCGCTCGTAATCAGCAGCATTGCGTCGGACCGGGCTGTTGAGTGCGTTTTTCGCAGCGGGAATGCTGTCTTTGCGAATCGTGTCCGAAAGCGTCAGCGGGGTTTGCTGCACCGTAGTCGTGGTATCGTTTTTGATTTCCTGCGCGTTCGTTTTCGGGCCGGCCAGTGTTAGGAAGATTGCTGATAAAACGATATGAAATAAGTTTGCCCGCAATGCTATTAATACTATTTTTGTAAAAATTAGGCCTGAATTTGAGCGCCAAACTTACATATAATTTTCGGTCAAAAATAACAATAATTGGGTTTTGCCCCGAGGATTTCTCTAAAATTAACTTTTAAATTTATGGTGTTTTCCAACCTTATCAAATCTGCTGGTTTTCTTTGTTTATTTGCTTTTTCTACTGCGGTAACAGCCCAAAGCCAGAAGTTCAGGGTAACGCTTGATGCGGGTCACGGGGGCAAAGATTTCGGCGCGATGTACAACACTTATGTCGAGAAAAATATCGCCCTTACCGTGGTACTTAAAACCGGAAAAATTCTCGAAAATACTCCCGGAATCGCCGTTACTTACACGCGCAAAAACGACACTTTCATCGAACTTATTGAACGCGCCAACATTGCCAACCGCGCGGATTCGCACATTTTCGTGTCGGTTCACTGCAACGCTGCCCCAAACACGGCCGCCCAGGGTACAGAAACATTTGTCATGGGTATGAGTAAAAGCGCCTCGAACCTCGAAGCCGCCAAACGCGAAAACGCAGTGGTTACGATGGAGAAAGACTACCAGCAAACCTACGAAGGCTTTGATCCGAAACGCCCCGAAACCATGATTGGCGTGGAACTCATGCAGGAAGAATTTCTAGACAATTCCATTACGCTTGCGAGTAAAATCGAGGACAAATTTGTAGCGCTAAAGCGACGCAGCCGCGGCGTAAAACAAGGCCCGTTCATGGTGTTACACAAAGCTTATATGCCGCGAGTGCTCGTTGAACTCGGCTTTTTGTCGAATCCGACCGACGGTGCTTATCTGGATTCAGAAGCGGGACAGGATGCCCTTGCGCGTGCCCTGGCCGATGCGATCATCAGCTACAAAAACGAATATTTTGGTTCCGGTACGATTGAACTTGCGGACGGACGCCCTTCGCAACGCATAAATGAACCTGCCACGCCGCCCGCCACTCCGGAACCTGTTCGCGCCACGACTCCGGCCGCTGCAGATGTGATTCCGGGCATCGTGTTCAAAGTACAGATTTCGGCCAGCAGCAACAAACTCGAAACGACGCCTGCAAATTTCAAGGGTCTCAACGGTGTTTCGGTAATGTCCGAAGGCAAACTTTTTAAATATTATTACGGGCAAACGAGCGATTATCACACGGCCCGCCAGAAACTGGGCGAAGCCAAAGAGAAAGGTTTTACATCGGCCTTTGTTGTGGCGTTCCGGAATGGAAAACGAATCTCCTTAGACGAAGCACTGCGTTAGGCTTTTCTTAGGATAAATGTGCTATTTTTGTATCTTAAAATCCCGCTATTTTGAAAATATCAAGAGAAATAAAAGCTGCCATTTTAGTTGTCGCATCCATTCTGCTGTTTATCTGGGGCTATAGTTTTCTCAAAGGCTCGGACCTGTTGTCGTCTAAAAAGATATTCTACGTAGAGTACGA
>CAZTGF010000006.1:5039-39044 GCA_964612955.1 uncultured Flavobacterium sp. | reverse complement strand
TTGCAGGACGTGCGTTTGAACCCCACTCGCTATGTGAACATCTCGGTTTTCGGCAAAAAAAACAAACCTTACGTGGCCCCGGAGGCCGACACCAATTCAAACTAACCTTACATGAATTTTCTTGATAATCTGTTATTTGCCATTCTTCTGGTTTTAGCACTTGGTTATTTTGGCCGAAACGTCAAAAAACTACGCCGTAACATCAACCTGGGGCGCGACGTGGACCGCTCGGACAATCCCGGGGAACGGTGGAAAAACATGCTGCTCGTGGCCTTCGGTCAATCTAAAATGGTCAAGAAACCCGTGGCCGCTTTCCTGCATTTTATCGTTTATCTGGGCTTTATCATTATTAACCTCGAGATGCTCGAAATTGTGATCGACGGGCTGTTTGGCACCCACCGCGTTTTTGCGTTTATGGGCGGATTTTACGACGTACTGATCGGTTCGTTTGAAGTGCTTGCGCTGCTCGTACTCGTGGCCGTAAGCGCATTTCTGATTCGCCGTAACATCATCAAGCTGCGCCGTTTTTTTCATTCGGATCTTAAAGGCTGGCCTGCAAGCGATGCCAATTACATTCTGTATTTTGAAGTGGTGCTGATGACGCTATTCCTTATGATGAACGCGGCCGATTTTCACCTGCAAAAACTCGACGCTTCGGGATATACGCAAGCGGGTGCTTTCCCAGTAAGCCAGTTTATCAGTCCGATGTTCGAGGGCATGGGTGTGGCAACCGTAGTGCTGATTGAACGAGCGTGCTGGTGGCTACACATTGTGGGCATTCTGATCTTCCTGAATTACCTATACTATTCGAAGCATTTGCATATTTTGCTCGCTTTCCCCAATACGTATTTTGCCGATTTGAATCCGCTCGGGAAATTTAAAAACCTCGATGCGGTAACAAAAGAAGTACAACTGATGATGGATCCGAATGCCGATCCGTACGCGGCGCCCGCAGAACCCGCCGGAGAACCGGAGAAATTCGGCGCGAGTGACGTTCAGGACCTGAATTGGGTGCAATTGCTCAACGCTTATACTTGTACCGAATGCGGCCGATGCACAGCAGCTTGTCCGGCCAATATCACCGGAAAGAAGCTTTCGCCCCGGAAAATCATGATGGACACGCGCGACCGTGCCACCGAAGTCGGCAATAACATGGACGCAAATAAAGGTGTTTTTGTGCCCGATGGAAAAACGCTGCTCAACGATTACATTACGCCTGAAGAACTTTGGGCCTGTACCACGTGTAACGCCTGTGTGGAAGAATGTCCGGTCAACATCAGTCCGCTTTCCATTATCATGGACCTGCGACGGTATCTTGTCATGGAACAAAGTGCGGCACCCATGTCGCTCAACGCCATGATGAGCAACATCGAAAACAACGCTGCGCCCTGGCCTTACAACCAACAGGACCGTGCCAACTGGACGCGCGAATAAACCTTAACCTGCTTATCTCTTAAAAACGATGTCAGAAGATCTTAAAGTGCCAACGATGGCCGAAATGCTGCAACAAGGCAAACAACCCGAATTTTTGTTCTGGGTAGGTTGTGCCGGCAGTTTTGACGACCGGGCAAAGCGCATCACAAAGGCGTTTGTTCAACTGCTAAACCGCGCCGGTGTTTCCTTTGCAATACTGGGCGCCGAAGAAGGCTGTACGGGCGATCCGGCCAAACGCGCCGGAAATGAATTCCTGTTTCAGATGCAGGCAATGATGAACATTCAGGTGCTCGATGGGTACGAAATCAAGAAAATCGTTACCGCTTGTCCGCACTGTTTCAATACCATTAAAAATGAATACCCGGGACTCGGCGGCAATTACGAAGTCATCCACCACAGCGAATTCCTAAAATACCTGATTGCCGAAGGACGCTTAACCGTGTCGGGCGGTACATTTAAAGGAAAACGCATTGTGTACCACGATCCGTGTTATCTGGGTCGTGCAAACAATATTTACGAAGCGCCCCGGGAGGTGATCGAAAAACTCGATGCGGCACTCGTCGAACTCAAACGCTCGCGTGCGAACGGTCTTTGTTGTGGCGCCGGCGGAGCCCAGATGTTCAAGGATGCAGAACCCGGAAACAAAGAAATCAACGTAGAAAGGGCAGAGGAAGCGCTCGATGTTTCGCCTGATATTATCGCCGCCGCGTGTCCGTTTTGCAATACGATGCTTACGGACGGCGTTAAAGTAAAAGAAAAAGAGCAACAGGTTCAGGTAATGGATATTGCCGAACTCATTGCAAATGCCCAGGATCTATAAAATACACAGCCGAATATGTACGTGCCTTTTGAAGAATTACCGCTGGAGAGCCGCATCTGGATTTACCAGTCCAACCGAAAATTTTCCGAATCTGAACGCGAGGAAATCGCCGCGCGCACCCGCAACTTTCTGGAGCAATGGAGCGCTCACGGCGCGCCGCTTCAGGCTTCATTTGAAATTCCGTACGACCGTTTTATCGTCATCGGACTTAATTCTGAAATGCAGCCTGCCACAGGTTGTTCCATAGACGCGTCGGTACATTTTATTCAACAACTCGAAAAGGACTTTAACATCGACCTTTTGGATAAGATGAACGTGACGTTTAAAAACGGAGCATTTCTCGCACATAAAACACTGGCCGAATTTAAAAAAATGGCAAAGGAACGCGCCGTAACAGGTCAGACTATCGTATTCAACAACTTGTTGAACACTGTGGAAGAATACCGCTCCGTATGGGAAGTTCCCGCGGAGGAAAGTTGGCATAGCCGTTTCTTTTAACTCTTTTCTCATGCGCAGCCTCATTGCAGCAGTTCTGTTATGCACGCAAGGAGCCGTGTTTGCTCAGGCGGTTTTCCGGCCCGATGAAAGGCAGCGCGAATCGGTCTGGGTAGACAGTATTTACAACCGCATGTCGCTCGAGGAACGCTTCGGTCAACTGTTTATGGTGGCCGCTTATTCAAACAAAGACGCCGCTCACGAAAACGCCATTGAAGAACTCGTACGCCACCAGAAAATCGGCGGCCTTATCTTTTTTCAGGGCGGCCCGATGCGACAAGCCAAACTCACGAACCGATTTCAGGCTGCGGCCAAAGTTCCGCTTTTCATTGGCATCGACGCCGAATGGGGACTCTCGATGCGGCTCGACTCCGTTTCGCGTTACCCGTGGAATATGACCTTGGGCGGCATCCGCGATTTGTCGCTCATCGAAAAAGTGGGCGAATATTACGGCAGGCAGAGCAAGCGCATGGGCGTGCATTTTAACTTTGCACCTGTAGTGGACATTAACACGAATCCGCGCAATCCGATTATCGGAAACCGCTCGTTTGGCGAAAGCAGGGAAGCAGTGACCCAACACGCGCTCGCGCTCATGAGAGGCATTCAGCGCGAAGGTGTGTTCGCTACCGGAAAACATTTCCCGGGTCACGGAGACACCGAAGTCGATTCGCATTATGCGTTGCCCCTCGTGAATTTCTCTCAGGAACGGTTGCATCAGATTGAACTTTACCCGTACAAAACGCTGTTTCAGGAAGGACTGGCCTCTGTCATGGTTGCGCACTTGAGCGTTCCATCGCTAGAACCGCGTCCGGGCTATCCGTCATCGATCTCGCACAACGTGGTCACGGATTTACTACAAAATCAAATGGGTTTTAAAGGACTCATTTTTACCGACGCCCTTAATATGAAAGGTGCGTCGAACTTTAAGCAGCCGGGCGATATCGACCTCGAAGCTTTTTTAGCCGGAAACGATATTTTGCTTTTCGCTGAAAACGTCCCGTTGGCACTTGACAAACTTTGCGGCGCGTACCAGGATTCGCTGATTTCGGATGAGCGCATCGCCCAATCGGTTAAAAAAATACTGCGGTTTAAGTTTCAGGCAGGGCTGGACCGATACGCTCCCGTGGACCCGACGAACCTCGTTTCGGATCTGAACCCTCCATCGGCCGTAGCGCTGCAGTACGAGCTTTACGCCAATGCGCAGACACTCGTCATCAATCAGGACGATTTGCCGATTCAGGATCTTGCCACGGCCAATATTGCGTACGTTAAAATAGGCGAGGACAACCATTTTCCGTTTCTGACCACACTTTCGCAATACACTGAGATTTCGGTAATCGATGAACCGTCGCTCGACTCTTTATCGGCGCGCTTAAAACCGTTTTCTAAAATCATCGTCGGTTTCCACAAGGCCGACGGGGCATGGCGCAACCACGATTTCAGCGCCTCGGACAGGGCTAAACTGGATACGATTTTGCAACACCCGAATGTAACGCTCGTGAGTTTTACCAAACCTTACACGTTATTGGGTTTACCGCAGCTGGATCGTTTTAAATCGGTGCTGCTCGCTTATCAAAACAGCGAAATATCGCAAATTGTCGCCGGCCAAATGATATTCGGTGCACTCGGGGTCAAAGGAAAATTACCGGTGAGCATTACCGAATTCTACCCCGCCGGCCACGGGCTCGAAACCTTGCCGTTAAACCGTCTTGGCTTTTCGGCGCCCGAAAACGTGGGCATGGATTCCGGGATTTTGAACCGCATCGATGATCTGGCGCGCAAGGGCATTGACGACAAACTTGCTCCGGGCATGCAAATCCTCGTCGCGCGCAAAGGAAAGGTCGTGTATCACAAAGCTTTCGGACATCATACATACGATTTGTTTACGCCCGTTCAGACCTCGGACCTCTACGACATTGCGTCCCTGACCAAAATCGTAGGAACGTTGCCGCATCTGATGCAACTCGTCGATGCGGGTTCGCTGAAAATCGACACCAAACTCGGCCGAATGTTGCCGATGCTGTCTAAAACGGACAAACGCAATATTACGCTAAGGGACGTTCTCTCGCACCGCGGCCGTCTGCAGGCATGGCTTCCGTTCTATCAGCAAACGATCGGACCGGACAAAAAACCGCTAGAGCGCTATTATTCCCAGACGATGTCCGCGCAGTTTTCGGGTCAGGTGGCGCGAAATATGTACATACGAAACGACTATCGGGACACGATTCTCAAGCAAATTGCCAACAGCAAACTCCTGCCAAAAAACACGTACAAATACAGCGATCTCGGCTTTATTCTGTTTAAAGAATACCTGCAGCAGCACTCGGGGGAAAGCCTTGCGGACATGGGCCGGAAAGCGTTTTTTGAGCCGATGGGCATGAACAACACACTGTACAACCCGCTCGAAAAATACGACCAGAGCCGGATTCCGCCCACCGAGATCGACGACTATTTCCGCCACCAGGAAATTCAGGGATTTGTACACGATATGCAGGCAGCCATGGAAGGCGGCATTGGCGGTCAGGCCGGATTGTTTTCCAACGCAATGGACCTTGCCAAATTCATGCAGATGCTTTTGCAAAAAGGCAGCTATGGCAACAAGCGGTTTTTTTCGCCTCAGACGTTTGACTTGTTCAACGAGTGCAATTTTTGCGAGGAAGGCAACCGGCGCGGACTCGGCCTGGACAAACCACAGCTACCCAAACAGGCAGGTCCTACATGCAACTGCGTTTCTATGAACAGTTTTGGCCACACCGGATTTACGGGTACAATGGCCTGGGCGGATCCGGATACCGAAACCGTATATATTTTCCTTTCGAACCGCACTTACCCGAATGCAACCGAAAACCGACTCAGCAAATCAAACCTGCGCGAGGACATTCAGCGCCTGATTCAACAGGCCATCACCGACTAATGCGCAAACGCGCTTAAAACCCTATATTTACCTTATGAGAATTGCCATCGTTTGTTACCCGACTTTTGGAGGAAGCGGCGTAGTGGCCACCGAACTCGGCCTGGAACTTGCCAGACGCGGACACGACATCCACTTTATCACTTACAGCCAGCCCGTACGATTGTCGCAGCTTAGCCCCAATGTTCATTACCACGAAGTTAATGTTCCCGAATATCCGCTGTTTCATTACCAGCCATACGAGCTCGCGCTTTCGAGTAAACTTGTGGATATGGTCAAGTTGTACGACATCGAACTCATGCACGTGCACTACGCCATTCCTCATGCTTATGCGGGGTACATGGCCAAACAAATGCTGAGGGCAGAAGGCATTTACGTTCCAATGGTGACTACCTTGCACGGCACCGATATCACGCTCGTAGGAAATCATCCGTTTTACAAACCGGCCGTAGCGTTCAGCATCAATCAGTCCGATGTGGTGACGAGCGTTTCAGAAAGCCTCAAGGCCGATACGCACAAACATTTCAACATCGAAAAGGACATTCACGTTATCCCGAATTTTATCGAACTCGATCAAAATACGGCCGATCCGAGCATTGAGTGCCGCCGTTCGCTGATTGCCGATGATTCGGAGCGCATTATAACGCATATCAGTAACTTCCGAAAAGTTAAACGCCTGGAAGACGTCGTTAAGATTTTCCACGGCATAGGCGAAAAAATTCCGTCTAAATTACTCATGGTAGGCGACGGCCCGGACCGCACTAAAGCAGAATCCCTTGCGCGTGAACTCGGCATCGAGGACAAGATTATTTTCTTTGGCAACAGCAACGAAATCGCGCAGATTCTAAGCCTTACCGATTTGTTTTTACTACCTTCGGAAACCGAGAGTTTCGGACTGGCGGCTCTTGAAGCGATGGTTTGGGGCATTCCCGTAATTTCGAGCAATTCAGGCGGACTTCCCGAAGTAAACATTCACGGAAAAACGGGATTTTTGAGTCCGGTGGGCGATGTTGCCTCAATGGCGGCGCACGGCATTTACATTCTCGAAAACGCAGCGCGCCACGCCGAATTCCGCGAAAATGCGCGCGAGGTGGCCAAAACTTTCGACATCGCCAAAATATTACCCAAATACGAAGCGTTGTACCAACAAGCCATAGCTCTTTATTATGAAAAAAATCGCAGCCCTCTTTAGTTTATGTATCGTATTAAGTTGTTCATCGACAAATAAAACGATTAGTGCCCGACCGTTGTACGAAGTTCTGAGTCAGAAATCCTACGGCGGCGCATCGATCCGGTTCTTTGAAGTGTTGACCGAGGAAAAAGAAATGGCAATGCTGCTGGCCGATGCAGATTTAAAAAACAAAGTGAAAAGCAGCGATGCCGAAACTTCGACTTTCGTGATTTTGAACATGGGCGAAAAAACGAGTGGCGGCTACAGCATCGGCGTGGAAAACGTAGAAGAACACGCGGACAAAATTGTGATTACGGTAAAGGAAACCTCGCCCAAACCGGGAGAAAACGTGACAATGGCGCTAACGAATCCGTATGCCGTAGTGCGGATCAACTCCAAGAAACCCGTAGAAATAAAATAAAAAATCCGGCTTTTTTTGGCCGGATTTTCTTTAAAACGTGAATCGGACGCCAAGTGCAATATCAGGCCCGAAACTGTTGTAGTGGCGGTCGAAGTCGTCGCGGTCATCGCCAAAATAAATCTCCGGTCTGAAATCGAGCGAAAGCTGAAGCGGAATGTCGAATACGTATTCGATACCGATGTTGCCGGCAATCAGAAAGAAAGATCCGCTGTCGTCCCAATGCGGGTCGTTGTGGTGCGGATGGTGGCGCGGTCCGTTGTAATCCCAACGCCCGATTCCGAGTCCGGGACCGGCATACCAGTTGAATCCGCCGTCGATGTTCCAAACCCATTGGTAAAGCCCCACGAGTTTCACAGCATCGTAGTAGCGCTGATCCCTCCAACCCAGATCAAATTCCAAACGGTTGTTTGATCCTATGGCGCGTTGGTACGAAATCTCACCTCCGAAACCGTCGTTGTCACCGATGCGTACCCCGATGGCATTCGGACGGATTTCCTGAGCGCTCAAAGTAAACGCAAAGCCGACAAATACGGCTACGGTCCAAAATAACTTTTTCATTTCGATTCAATTTTAGGTTAGTCACCCAAATTTAGCCGAATTGTGCACGGCCAGGCCTAGGGATTAGCCAAATTTTAACATCTATGCGCCGCTGGACGAACGGTTCAGATTTCTGTTGGGTTACTGCCTCAATCGGACAAAACTTCTATATTTGTTCAAAATCTTTCACTTTGTCAGCAAATACTTTCGGGACGCACTTTCGGCTCACGAGTTTTGGAGAATCCCACGGCGAAACCATTGGCGGCGTCATTGAAGGTTGCCCGGCGGGCGTTTTTGTCGATATTGGCCAAATTCAAAACGCACTCGACAGGCGAAAACCCGGGCAATCTGCGATTGTGAGCCAGCGACGCGAACCGGATCAGGTGAACTTCGTATCTGGCATTTTTGAAGGAAAAACAACGGGAATGCCCATCGCATTTCTAATCGCGAACCAAAATGCTAAAAGCCAGGATTACAATCATCTTGCGCACGCGTTCCGGCCGAGTCATGCAGATTATGCATATCACACAAAATACGCGCACCGCGATCCGAGAGGCGGCGGCAGAAGTTCCGCGAGAGAAACGGCAGTTCGCGTGGCCGCAGGTGCTTTAGCCCGGCAACTGTTCCCAAAAATTTCGATTACCGCTTTTGTCTCGTCGGTCGGTCCGATTTTCATCGACAAACCTTATCAGAAACTCGATTTTTCGGCGATTGACAGCAATAATGTCCGATGCCCTGATTCCGATGCGGCTGCGAAAATGGAAGCGTTGATCCGCGAAGTACGAAAAGACGGAGACACGATAGGAGGTACGGTAACCTGTGTGATTCAAGGTGTTCCGGCGGGATTGGGCGAGCCCGTGTTCGACAAGCTTCACGCGCGCCTCGGAGCGGCCATGCTCAGCATTAACGCTGTAAAAGGCTTTGAATACGGTAGCGGATTTTGCGGCGCTCAGATGAGAGGAAGCGCGCACAACGACTTGCAAAACGCCGACGGCAGTACACAAACGAACCTCTCCGGAGGCATTCAGGGCGGCATTT
Organism: uncultured Flavobacterium sp.; assembly: GCA_964612955.1. Taxonomy (GTDB): domain Bacteria; phylum Bacteroidota; class Bacteroidia; order Flavobacteriales; family Flavobacteriaceae; genus Flavobacterium. The sequence goes on along the minus strand of CAZTGF010000006.1, from coordinate 30,217 downwards.
CGAACGGCATGGATATTTACTTTCGCGTCGCATTTAAACCTGTAGCGACATTGATGAGAGAACAACCCGCACTCACGGCATCGGGCCAGATTGTACCGCTCGAAGGCAAAGGACGACACGATCCCTGTGTAGTTCCGCGCGCCGTCCCGATTGTGGAAGCAATGGCCGCACTTACACTGGCCGACTTTTATTTACTAAACAAACTCAGCCAATACTGATGAAAATTGCAGTTCACTGGAAAATTCTGATCGGCCTTATCAGCGGATTAATTCTCGGATTCTTAATGCAGCAAGCCGGCCAGGCGCAACTCGTCGTGGACTGGATTAAGCCGTTTGGCATCGTATTCATCAACCTTTTGAAGATGATCGCCGTTCCGCTGATTTTCGTATCGCTGATTAACGGGCTCGCGGATTTAAAAGACATTGCAAAGTTGTCTAAACTTGGTGGCCGTACCGTGGCGCTCTATCTCGGAACGACAGTTACGGCCGTGTGCATCGGTCTTGTGCTCGCCAATTTGATTAGCCCCGGAAATTATATCAACGAAGCGTCAAGAGAAGCGTTGCTCACCAATTTTGCGGGTGCGGCGGCCGAAAAAATCGCGTTGGCCGAAGATGCGAAGAACATGGGACCGCTGCAACCGATGATTGACCTTGTGCCCGAGAATTTGTTTTTTGCGATGAGCGACAACGGCGCCATGCTTCAGGTGATCCTGTTTGCGATCTTGTTCGGTATTGGAGTAATTCTTATTGATCCCGAGAAAGCTTCGCCCGTAAGCGCTTTTTTCCGGGGTGTTAACGACATCATTCTCAAGATCATTGACATTATTATGCTCGCCGCACCGATTGGTGTTTTTGCACTGATGGCCGCACTGATGGTAGAAATCCCGGATTTTTCGACACTCCACGCGCTGCTGATTTACGCGCTTACCGTTATTACTGGCTTATTGTTGATGACCTACGTTGTTTATCCGTCTCTATTTTGGGGATTGGCGAAAATGAGTCCGCGCAAATTTTTCAAAGCAATGGCTCCGGCTCAATTGCTCGCGTTTTCTACTTCCTCGAGTGCAGCAACCCTGCCCGTAACCATGGAGCGCGTCATTGATCATCTCGGAGTGGAAGAGGAAGTGGCGAGTTTTGTACTTCCGCTCGGGGCCACCGTGAATATGGACGGCACGAGTTTGTATCAGGCCGTTGCGGCGATTTTTATTGCGCAGGCTATGGGCATTCCGCTTGACCTTTCAACGCAACTCATGATTATTGTTACCGCAACGTTGGCTTCGATTGGTTCTGCGGCCGTACCTTCTGCCGGAATGGTGATGCTCGTAATCGTGCTGGCCCAAGCCGGAATCCCGGAGGCGGGACTCGCGCTGATTTTTGCCATTGACCGTCCTCTGGACATGTTACGGACATCGGTAAATGTGATTAGCGATGCAACCGTAGCAACCGTAGTGGCAAAATCGGTAGGCAAAATAAGCCCGAAATAAAGTTTTTAACAGCCTTTTGCGGATAAACTAAAAAATGCATGGTTGAAATGACCATAAATTTTGATAGCTTTACGGGAAATTTACAACAACCTTATCATGAAAAAAATTCTACTTTCGGCCATGCTACTGGCCAGCGGGCTGATTCAGGCGCAACAGACTTGCGCTACGGCTGTCGTTCTTCCGGGCCCGGGAACTTATGCGGTAACCGGAGTAAACGGTACCTACGTAGGCGATTGTCTTGGAGGCAACGGGGCTTTAACACCGGCCGCAGTTTATTACCAATACACGCCCACGGAGAATGTTTCCGTTACAATTAGTTCAGATTTGGCGATAAACCCGCCATCGACCGACACGCGCTTGACCGTTACCCGCGGCACATGTGCAGAACTTTTCTGTGTAGACGCTAACGACGACATTAATTTCGAAGGCAACAATTACCGTTCTGAAGTTACTTTTGACGCCGAGGCGGGTGTTCCTTACACAATAATTTGGGACAATCGCTGGAGCGCCGCAGGCTTTTCTTTTTCGCTGACCGCAACCCCTATTGCGTGTATGGCGCCTTCTGTTTTTGGCATAGACGTGGAAAACGTGACTACATCCGGAGCAACCATTTCGTGGCAAGCAGTGGGTGGTACTTCGAGCACTGGATATGAAGTTTCGTTGGTTGCTGTAGGTGGAACACCCGAATCAGGAGCTCCTTATCACACAACCGATGCGGCGACCACAGAGGTAACTCTTTCCGGATTGACATCCTCCGACTATCAGTTTTACATTCGTTCTGTATGCGGTGAAGATCAATCTGCATGGGTAGGCCCGATTGGTCTGTATTTGCCTACAACTTTGCCTTATGCTAACAATTTCGATAGCGCAGATCCCCTGAACGGATTTACTGTAGGTAATTTTGTACTGAGTACAAGTGTTGACCAGGCGATGTATGCTCACACGCCTCAGAATTTCGTTTTCCATACCGTAACTCCCGCCGCACCTGCCAACGGTTTCTTCGCCACCCGTGCACTCTCGCTTTCGGCAAATGAACAGGTGACTGTCAATTTTGCATCCAGCTACTTAGGTGCGGCGACTTCCTCCGCCACTGTTACGCTTACTGTGGGAACTACGCCCGTATTCGCTGACCATACTCCGGTACAGACTTTTACAGTACCTGGCGGAGCCGTATTTGCGTTGTTGAATGGAACCTGGACTGCTCCGGAAGCCGGTGTATACTACTTTGGCTTCCACCACAACACAGCCACAACGACAGGAAATGCCAGTTTGGTAATCGATACAATTAACATTACTTCAGTATTAAGCACCAATGAGGTTCTTTCAGGCGCTTTCGGGATTTATCCGAACCCAGCGAGCGATATCGTATCGGTGAAAAACTCGAAGAACATTCAAATCAACGGTATTTCGTTAACTGACTTGAACGGACGCGTAGTTCTCAAAAATACTGCGAGCGTAGCTACCGACACTCAAATCAACGTAGCCGAACTAAGTGCAGGTATTTACCTGATGACTGTAGAAACAGCACAGGGAAGTTTCACGACAAAACTGATCAAGAAATAACACTTAATAATTAAGGACTAAAGGCTTTCCGAAAGGGGGGCCTTTTTTTATGGAAGAAATTTATGGCTGATGTCGGCCGATGGCAGTGGACAGTGGTCCGATTTTCCAAACCATTTGTAGCGGTTTTTGGCGACGAAATCGTAGGCAGAGTCGGCCAGGGGGGTGGGTAATATTCGCAAAAGCGTCGCTGGGGTAAACAGTCCGTGCAGCGTACGCATGATTTGAGTGACCGCCTGACTTTTGTAATAATATGCGACTCCCGGTTCGTATAAAAGAATGCTATCGGTTTTTGTAGTGTCTATGCCGATGTGCCGCGCAATCTGCCTTCCCAATTCCGATTCGAGGCTCACGAAACGAAAAGCGTCGCGCTTGTCCCGCGCAATCACGTAGTTAACAAATTTGTTGCAAAGGCCACATACACCATCGTACAATACAATTTTCTTGTTTCGGGGCAAATCTTCGGGTCTCATGCTTACTTCTTTTTAGCTTCTACAAGTTCAAGCAAATCGAGCGCAACTTTTGAAGTAAATAAGCCATAATTCACGGTGGCTTTAGTCTTTTCAATCGCGTCAATGGTGCCAATGGCTTTCCCGTCCGTCATGCGCACGCGGTCACCGGGTTTGAGTTCGGGGCGCACGACTTCGACGACCTGCTTTTTTTTCTTTTCGATTTTCTGTTCGCGGATTTCGGCCACAGCGGCTTTAATCTCGGCCAGATCTGCCTTTTGCTGTACGGCTTTTTGTTTCTTCTCGCGCGGTTCTATCTTTTTTCGCTTCGCATTTTCAATTTCGACAACTTTGAGAAACTCGGCAATGAGTTCCTTTTTATTTCTGTTGTTGAAATATTTAAGCGCGAGTTCGTCGACTTTCTGGCCCAGATATACCGATTTCTGATTCGCATCGTAAAGTTCCTGATAGCGTTCGAGTTTCTGCCGGATTTTCTGATTTGTATCCTCTAAGCGCTCATTTTCGTCCCGGGCGCGTACTTCTTCGATCTTCAGGCGCTCCGATGTTTTTTCAAGCTGAGAACGCTCCTTTTGCAAACGCGCAATCGTTTGGTCGAAACGCACTTTTCCGCCTTCGATTTTCTTCTTGGCCCGATTAATCAGACTGTACGCGATGCCATTTTTCTGCGCAACTTCGAACGTAAACGAACTTCCGGCTTGTCCCAAAACGAGTTTGTACATCGGTTCCAGCGAGCGTTCATCGAACAACATATTCGCATTCGTGGCTTGGGGCAATTCATTTGCGAGCATTTTGAGGTTCGCGTAATGCGTCGTAATAATGCCAAATGCTTGCCGATGGTAGAATTCCTCGAGAAAAACCTCGGCCAGCGCCCCGCCGAGTTCCGGATCTGAACCCGTTCCGAATTCATCGATCAGAAACAGCGTTTTTGCGTTGCACTTGCGCAGAAAGTAATTCATGTTTTTAAGCCGGTAACTATACGTACTCAGATGATTTTCAATAGACTGATTGTCGCCGATATCGGTTAAAATCCGGTCGAAAAGAAACGTTTGACTGCGTTCGTGCACAGGAATCAGCAATCCGCTTTGGAGCATTAGTTGCAACAATCCGACGGTTTTGAGCGAGATCGTTTTTCCGCCGGCATTCGGGCCCGAGATCACGACAATGCGGTGCTCATCGGACAAATCGAACGTTTGCGGATAAACAGGTTCTTTTTTCTTTCGGTTGGTAAGCAGCAGAATAGGGTGGTAGGCTTCGCGAAAATACAAGCGCCTTTCGTTGGTAATCTGGGGTAAAATTCCATTGATACGACGCGCATACGCGGCTTTGGCGGCGATCACGTCCATATCGCTCAAAAAGGCCTGATAGTCGTGTAACAGTGGTAAAAACGGGCGTAGTTTAGCCGATAGCGCTTTTAGAATCCGCACAATTTCCTCCCGGGCTTCAAATTCGAGATTCGCAAATTCACGCGAATAACGCAACGTAGCCTCAGGTTCGATGTATGCGATGCTCCCGGTTTTGGAACTTCCCAGAATGCTGCCTTTCACTTTTCGGCGGTACATTGCAAGCACGGCCAGCACACGTCGATTCTCTACAACGCTCTCGCGAATGTCGTCCAGATAACCGAGGTTGTGATAATGAGAAAGCGCCTGGCCAAAACTCTGGTTCACTTTTGTGCGCACCATATTGATTTCCTTCCTGAGTTCAAGCAACACGGGGGAGGCGTTATCTTTTACTTCTGCGTATTTATCGACGACTGCACCAATCGCATTTACGATGTCTTTGGTCAGCTCCACCGAGGCAGACCGGGCGGCAATATGCGGGTAATATTCCGAAAACTTTTTCAGAAAAACGAGCAACTGGTTTACAGTTTCCGATAAGGTCGCCATTTTAAGAAAAGCCGGGGGTTCCAGAAAACTGTCGTCAATCGCAAGAAATTTAAGCTCCGGACCAACCGCGTCGAAGTTGTGATTCGGAAAAGCATTGCCGTTTTCGAACGAACTCACGTATTCGGAGGTTTGACCGAGTGCGACCATACAATCCTCAGAAGCTGCGTACGGGCGTATCACCGAGGCTTTTTCGGCTCCCATCTCGGTTTGGCACAGCGCCGCGATATCGGTGAGCACCGTGTCAAATTGTAAATCCTGTAACGTCTTGTCGGTAATGTGGGTCATTCGTCTTAAATTCGGGGCAAATTTAACGAAAATACGCGCCCCGCACCCGATAGGCCACTTTCGATTTGGCTATTTTTACAAAAAATATAACAGATGACAGACGGCCTTCATCCGCATTGGCAAGCGGCGTTAGCACAAGAGTTCGGTGAGCCTTATTTTCGGGCGTTAACAGAATTTGTAACAGAGCGTTATGCGCAGCACGAATGTTATCCGCCAACGGAGAAAATTTTCGCAGCACTGAATTTATGTCCTCCGGATAAGGTTCGCGCGGTCATCATCGGGCAGGACCCGTATCACGGCCCCGGACAGGCGAATGGCTTGTGTTTCTCGGTAAATCCAAACGTGCCGGTTCCCGCGTCGCTGCGCAACATTTTCCTCGAACTCGAAGCGGAATATCCGGGGCGATGGCCGGCGACTTCGGGCGATTTGACCCATTGGGCGCGTCAGGGCGTTTTGCTGCTGAATGCGACGCTCACCGTATCGGCCCACAAAGCGGGAAGCCACCAAAAACAAGGCTGGGAAAGATTTACCGACGCCGTAATCCGCTATTTGTCGGACAAGCGGGAAGGCATCGCGTTCATGTTGTGGGGAAACTATGCCCGATCAAAAGGAAAGCTTATCGATTCGGGCAGACACCTGATATTGGAAAGCGGACATCCGTCTCCGCTGAGTGCCAATCAGGGAAAATGGTTCGGCAATGGTCATTTTATAAAAGCAAACGACTATCTGATTTCTCGCGGAACTCCGCCGATTGAATGGTAATTATTCTACTGTAAACGTATAGAAACCCTGATTATTGAGTTGGGTGGTATGAGAAATGATGTTCAGGTTCAGGTTATTGCCCTGAGAACGTGAGCGCAATTCCACTTTGTCAACCGCATCGCTGTTCACTCCATAGCTGAACCGGTACTGGCCAGGTTCGAGTAAGGGCATGCCCACGTGATATACGTAGGTTTCCAACAGCGTATTGTAAACGGCATTCGCCACAACGAAATCTGTGCTTTGGGCGGTTCCGCTGATAATTTCAAGGTCGTTCGTCTCTAAAACAACCGGTTGAAACGTATCGTCGCTCTGGCGTTTTTCCAGCCGGTAGGTGAATGTGAACTCTTCGGCGCCCCCCGTGGTCGTAAAAATGTCGAGCGGATCGGGCTGACCAATCTCCTGCAGGTATCTGGAAATATCGGCCGTTACAAAAAGGTAATCGCCCACCGAGTAGCCGGGTTGTGTTTGTATTTCTACGAGTTGCGTCGTCTCCATGTAACGTTCGTTGTAAAATCCGTCTTCATCGTCATCGCACGAAGTAAATGCATAAAAACACGCTGCAAGCGCGGCCATGGCCACTGGTCTGAAATATTTCATCGTATATATTTTAAAATCTGTATCCTACATTGAGTCCGATGCGCGTAATCACATCGGGGCTTTGATCCGTGTTGAGCAGGTTATATCCGGCACCTACCACAAACTCGATGGCAACCTGCCGCACGTAAAATTTGTACCCCAGAGCGCCTCCGAGTGCCAGATCGGAATACGTGCTTTCATCTATCACATAAGCGCCTGAGCCACCCTGATCTATACGCACAATCTCGCGGGCTTTACCGCTGTTGGCCGATGCAAAAACTTCCGCAAAATAATAACTGAGTTCGCTTTTTGAAAGTTTGTACCGCACATAGGGAATGACTTCGTATTGCGGTAGGTTTTTTCGGTAACCGTTTTCGAAATCTTCGTCCGTTTTCTTTCCGAATGCAAAACTGAGCGTTAAACCGTACGAAAAATCCGAACCGGGAAAGTATTCATAAGAGACATTTGCCTTTCCGAACGCAATCGGAGATAGCAGGTCCAACCGCACTTCACTTGTTTTTCCCGTCACCGGGGTCACATTTTCCTGAGCATATATTCCGGCAGAGAACAACAAGCAAAACAGCAAGATTTTTTTCATCGGGCATATTTAATGTCGCTAAGATAACAAAAGTTGTATGTTGCGCAAGCGTTTTTCAATTCAGTGTAAGTGCGCCTAAAATTTCATCGCGCATGAACGGTCCGCCCGGATATTTAGCTGTGTAGTCGAGGTTTAGCCATACCTGACCGCGTTCGTCGATGTGGTAATGCAGGGTTTGATTTTCGGCTTCTTTTACAAAAAGCACTTGTTTGACGAGGTAGTTTATTTTTTCGAGATCTGCTTTGGTTCCGATCAGAATTTCGGGATAAATGTGACCTCCGGTGTGGATCAGGCGCGGCGTTCCTCCAATCGCTTTGACGCACGCCGCCATAAGAATTGAATGATCGTCGCAATCCCCGGAAAGATGGCGCAACGACTCGCTGGCCGTGGCAATGTATTCCCGACCTTTTGGATCGCTGACGTAATTCCAGTTAGAATTGATTTCTTTGAACACCGCAAAACTCTGGATAATCACACGGTAATCGCTATACCCGCGCACTTCAGAAAAATGCTTGCGCGTGGCCATGACCGAAAAATTCCGAACCTGAGAATTGTCGTACTGAACCGCTTTAAGGATGCGCGATTTGTTCGGAAACGGCAGCAATCGGGACAAAATCAAATCCTGCGGATGCGGACTGTCGGACATCGCGTAAATGATGTAGCGGTAATCTTCGTACACGCTGTTGAACCCGTACTCATTGGTTAGACTGCCGTAGGTTAAAGCACCCAAATACAAGGCCAGAAGTACGAGTAATAGCGTGCGCAGCAACCGCAAAACGAGCTGGATGATGACGAGCAGTACCACAAAAATCAGAATCCGGTCCAGTTTAAAATACCAGTCCAGATCTATAAGGTTTTGGTGCAGAATAATAAACAACGGCACCGAAATGAGCAGGTTGAGCAAAAATAATAGAATGTTGTCCCAGGGCTTTTTAAGCCGAAGCTTCTCGCGAATCTGTGAAAATGAAATCTCGCTGATTTTGGACATGGAACCTCATAAAACGCGCCATTTATACCAACGCGATATCAGTAAAAATACCTTTTTTATCGATAAGCCCCAGACGGGACAACTGATTTTGAACATTGTTTAACACAGCCTCGGAAATCGGCTCGCCAGACCAATGCGTTACGGACAGCCAGGAAGCGGCGTCCCCGGGCTTCTGACCGAAGGTTTGCGCAATCAAATCAGGAGTTTCCGAACTCTCTTTAAACATTTTCGCCTTTGCGTTAACCACCTCGCACACCGTTTCCCAAACACGACTTTCGGCTGTAAATTCATTTCTGGCGGCAATGACAAAACTCGGCCAGGGGGTAGGGCATACGCCAGTGCGGCGGAAAATGCCTTCGTCTACGAGCGGCTGCGTCATAAATTGCTCCCACATAAAATAATCGGCAGATTTCTGTTGTAACGCCGTCACCGCACCGTCGATCGTATTCACAATCTCAAACGAGAGTTCTGCGGCGGGCCATCCTAAAGAAGCCGCGTGAACATAAGCCATCAGATGCGACCCCGAGCCCAAACGGGAGACGGCCGCCTTTTTACCGCGCAAGTCTGTATCGGCCATAAACGGCGCATCAGCGGCTACGTGAATGCCCCAGAGCAACGGACTCTGAACGTAAACCTGAACGATTTTCGACGGGTTTCCAAGCACAATGTCGCGCACGATGCCCTCGGTGAGAATCACAGCCATATCCGTTTGACCCGAACGCAAGAGCTCGCAGAGTTTGCCTGTACCTTCGGGAACGTCCTGCCATTGTAAATCAATGCCGCGACGCCCAAAATCTCCGGCCGCGATTGCTTGCTTCCACGGAAGATTAAAATGTTCGGGCACTCCGGAAACGACAATTTTCTTCATCATAATTCCGAGTTTGCAATAATGTCCAGCGCTTCTTCGATCAATGCATCAACCGCTTTGTACGGATCGGCGCTGAAAGTTCCGCTTGCCCGGTTGGCGATGATGGCATTGAGCGACAATGCTTCGTGGCCCAAAAGTGCCGCAAGACCGTAAATGGCCGCAGTTTCCATTTCCAGGTTTGTGATGTTTATGCCGTTGAACTCAAAATTGTCCATGCGCGCATTAAGCTCCGGGTCCTGAATGTCAAGTCGCAATACGCGCCCCTGCGGACCGTAAAATCCACCCGCTGTCGCCGTAATTCCTTTGTGGATGCGGCCGTTAGAAAAATAATCGATAAGCTTTTGAGAACCTTTTACTGCGTAAGGTTTGCCCTTTTCGCTGTCCCAGTTCGTATGGGCGATAAAAGCCTGCTCGATGTCCGGTTCGCAAACCGAAGCCAGGCGGTAGGAGCGGAGCATATTGTCGAGCCCGAGCCCGTAGGCAGACATGACAAAATCATCGGTAGGAATCCAGGCCTGCAATGAACCGGAAGTGCCCACGCGAATGATGTTCAGCGTTTGAAGCGTTTGCTTTGGTCGGCGTGTTTCCATGTCGATGTTGACCAGCGCGTCCAGTTCGTTCATTACGATATCGATATTGTCCGGGCCGATACCCGTAGATATTACAGAAAGACGTTTTCCTTTGTAAGTGCCCGTGTGGGTTTTAAACTCGCGCTTTTGTGTCGAAAATTCCACCGAATCAAAATGGCGGGAAATCTTTTCCACGCGGTTCTGGTCACCGACGAAAATAATCGTATTGGCAATATGTTCCGGACGCAGGTTCAAATGGTAAACGCTGCCATCGGGATTTAAAATTAACTCGGATGCTTGAATCATAAAGTGTTCATTTTAACTGCCTACGCGCTTAACGACGTAGCCTTCTTTTTTTAAAATATCGATGATCTTGTCGCGGAAATTTCCCTGTATGATAATTTCTCCGTCTTTCACCGAACCGCCAACGCCGCATTTCGCCTTGAGCATTTTACCAAGAACTTTCAAATCCTCGTCCTGTCCGTGAAAACCTTTTATTACCGTAGCGATTTTGCCGGCGCGGTTTTTTTTGTCCAGATGTGCTTCCAGTCTTTGGTCCGATGGTGAAGGCGTAACTTCATCGTTCTGCTCATTAAACTCGAAATCCGAATTTGTAGAAAACACGAAACCGCCCAAATCGCCGAGTGACGTCATTTTTTTAGCCATATTTCTGAGTGTTGCTAAGGTGATGAAAACAAAAAGACACCGGAAAATTCCAATGTCTTGTCGCGGCGTTACACCGGCGGCTTATTTTTTAATCAGTCCTAAATCTACAAGGCGCTCGTGAAGAAATTCGCCCGCGCTAATATCCTCGTAACGCTTCGGGTTTTGTTCGTCGATGCAATTCTCAAGGCAATCGAGTCGCATTTCGCTGATCGGATGCATAAAAAACGGAATCGAATAACGCGAAGTTCCCCAAAGTTCGCGCGGCGGATTTACAACCTGATGAATCGTTGATTTAAGTTTATTGTTGGTATGGCGCGAGAGCATATCGCCCACATTGATTACGAGTTCGTCTTCGTCGGCAATCGCGTCGATCCATTCCCCGTTGTGATTCTGAACCTGCAATCCTTTGCCCTGAGCGCCCATAAGCAGCGTAATCAGGTTAATATCCCCATGTGCAGCGGCCCTGACGGCGTCCTTAGGCTCTTCGGTAATCGGCGGATAGTGAATCGGACGCAAAATGCTGTTGCCGTTTTTTACGTATTTGTCGAAGTACAATTCGTCGAGTCCCAGATAAAGCGCGAGTGCCCGCAACACGTAAACGCCCGTTTTCTCAAGCATTTTGTACGCTTGTTTGCCCACTTCGTTAAATTCCGGAAGTTCTGAAACAGTGACATTATCGGGGTACTCTTCTGCGAGCTTCGCATCGCCTTCCACGTATTGGCCGAAGTGCCAGAATTCTTTGAGATCGCCGGCCGAACGCCCTTTTGCGTGTTCTTTGCCAAAAGAGACATAACCGCGCTGTCCGCCGATTCCGGGGATTTCGTACTTCGCTTTTACCTCGAGCGGCAGGCTGAAAAATTCGCGCACCTGTTGATAAAGATCAGAAACGAGTGAATCGTCAAGAAAATGTCCTTTTAAGGCTACAAAGCCAATGTCTTCATAAGCTTTTCCGATTTCCTCGACAAACTTTTGTTTGCGCTGCGGATCGCCCGAAAGGAAATCGCGCAAGTCTACGCTGGGTATATTTTGCATACTAAAAATGATAAGGTTAAACGACGGACGCGGGGCCCGAAGTCACAAATGTATATAAAAGATCGAATATGTCCTCATCGTCAAATAATAATGAGTTTGCATCCTAAAAACATATTGTGTACTTTTCACCAAACCAACTTAAATTCTATCCCATGAAAAAACTTTACCTTTTACTGAGTGCGGTATGTTTTGCCGCAAACGCCCAAACCGGAAGCTGGTGCGAAACCCCGATTGTGGTTCCGGCCCTGCCTTACAACACTACGGATAACACAGCCAATTACGCGGACAATTACACACCGTCCACCGGCTCCAGCCCCGCGTGTAGTGCCACAACCAACGGAAACTATTACCACGGTGGAAACGATGTTATTTACGCCTACACCGCCCAGGCGAGCGGTACCGTTAAATTTGAAATGTCCAATGTTGTAGGCTGGACTGCCATGTTCATTTATTTAAATTGCGCGGATATTGGAATCTCCTACGCGGGATGCGCAGTCGGCACTTCGGCAGGAACGCGCGTCATTGACGATTTTCCTGTGACTGCCGGCGAAACTTATTATATATTCCTATCCTCATGGCCGGCTCCTCAGACATTTTCATATACGCTTAACGTGACACAGGTTACGCTTGGCACTTCTGAAGTTGTGCAGAACAACTCGGCCGTGCTTTACCCGAATCCGGCCTCGGAAACGATTCGCCTTGAATCTCCCGATCCTGTAAACCGGATTGTCATCTACGATACCACGGGAAAAAAATGCCTCGAAACTACCTCTACAACAGAGGCGCTCGACATTAGCAGGCTTGCACGAGGTTTTTACATCCTCGAGGCCCAAACCAACGACGGAAATTTTCGCAAGAATTTCATCAAATCATAAACCTTAGAAAACCCGTAAAAGTCCCGCAGCGCTCCCTGCGGGATTTTTATTTTCACGCAAATCTCAAATGTTTTGACGGTTTCCTTTGTATGCGGTTATTTCTTACTTTTGGCCCAGTTAAAATGCCATCATGAACTTTGAACGCAAGAACCTTTCGGACGAACAGTTATTAGCCCTTTACCGCCGTTTGCTAAAACCGCGGCTTATCGAAGAAAAAATGCTGATTTTAATCCGGCAGGGCAAAGTTTCAAAATGGTTTTCGGGCATTGGTCAGGAAGCGATTGCGTGTGGCGTAACGGCCGTGCTTGAGCGGGACGAATACATTTTGCCTATGCACCGCAACTTGGGGGTTTTCACAGGTCGCGACATTCCGCTGCACCGGTTGTTTTCGCAATGGCAGGGAAAAGCTTCCGGATTTACCAAAGGCCGCGACCGCTCTTTCCACTTCGGCACGCAACAGTACAACATCATAGGAATGATTTCGCATTTGGGTCCCCAATTGGGCGTGGCCGATGGAATTGCGCTGGCAAACAAACTGCGCGGGAATAAAAAAGTATGTGCGGTTTTTACAGGTGAAGGTGCCACGAGCGAAGGGGATTTCCACGAAGCGCTGAACATCGCCTCTGTGTGGGATTTGCCGGTATTGTTTGTCATCGAAAACAACGGTTACGGTCTATCGACGCCGACACACGAACAATTCCGCTGTGAAAATCTAGCTGATAAAGGCGTTGGTTATGGCATGGAAGCGCATATTATCGACGGAAACAACATCCTCGAGGTTTATACCGAACTCGAAGCCATAGTAGGTTCGATGCGCGAAAATCCAAGACCTGTACTCGTAGAGTTCAAAACCTTCAGAATGCGCGGTCACGAGGAAGCGAGCGGAACCAAATACGTCCCTCAGGAACTTATGGACGCATGGGCCGAAAAAGATCCCGTGGAAAACTACCGCCGTTATCTGCAAAAAATCGGGATGCTTACTGCCGAAACAGACCACAGCATGCGCGAGGAGATCAAAAACGAAATCGAAACGCATCTGGTTCTCGCCAATACCGAACCCGCGATTGAAGCCAATCTCCAAACCGAGGTTAGCGACGTGTACGTCCCTTATGAATATAGCGAAATTGCGGCAAGCGGACCGTCGGAGAACATTCGTTTTGTGGACGCGATTTCTCAGGGATTGCGCCAATCTTTCGAAAAACACCCCCAACTCGTAATCATGGGGCAGGATATTGCCGAATACGGAGGCGCGTTTAAAATCACCGATGGTTTTGTGCACCAGTTCGGGAAGCAACGCATCATTAACACGCCAATCTGCGAAAGTGCTGTAATTTCGGCCGCGATGGGATTGTCGATAAACGGTTACAAGGCGATTGTAGAAATGCAATTTGCCGATTTTGTGTCCACAGGTTTCAACCCTATTGTAAATTACCTCGCAAAAGTGCATTACCGCTGGGGCGAAAAAGCTGATGTTGTCGTGCGCATGCCTTGTGGTGGCGGCACTCAGGCCGGACCTTTTCACTCTCAGACGAACGAAGCCTGGTTCACTAAAACGCCGGGGCTCAAAGTTGTATATCCCGCCTTTCCATACGATGCCAAAGGATTGTTGAACGAAGCGATTAACGACAGTAATCCCGTGTTGTACTTCGAGCACAAATTGCTCTATCGCAGCATTTATCAGGACGTTCCATCGGGCTATTACACGTTGCCGATTGGCAAAGCGGCTTTGGTTCGCGAAGGCCGGGATGTGACAATCATCGCGTTTGGAGCATCGGTTCACTGGGCGCTCGAAACGCTTGATCGCAACCCGGATATTTCTGCGGATCTCGTAGATTTACGCACGCTTCAACCGCTTGATACGGAGACGATTTTCGCATCGGTCCGAAAGACGAATAAAGTAATTATCGTGCAGGAAGACAGCCTTTTCGGAGGTGTGGCAAGTGACATTTCGGCCCTGATTACCGAACACTGCTTTGAGTATCTCGATGCACCGGTAAAACGCGTGGCCAGCCTCGATACGCCGATTCCGTTCACCAAAGCGCTCGAGGATCAATATCTGGGCAAAGGACGTTTTGAAGCGGAGCTAAAGTCGCTGCTCGCTTACTAAATTAGTATTTTTTTAGCAGCAACCGCTCGGGAACGCTTTCAGAATAATTGTACATTTAGGCGACAACTTTTATTCGCCTATGAGAATTTCTGTGGAACGCAAGAGCGTTAAAGTATACCCGGATCCGAGACGCGTGATCGCGCGATATTTTTTTAACGGTGAAGAACGCGCGACGGCGCTGATTAAACGAATTCTGGACCTGCCGCACCACCAGGTGGAAAGCATCGTATTGCCGCTGTTGCAGGACTTTTCAAAACGCCACCGGAACATTACCCAAAAGCTTACCAAGCACGCCAACCGCGTTCGTCCGTACATCGAAAAAGCCGGACACAATTACGACGATCTTCACGATTATATGAAGTACCTCATCGGTTCGTATTTTACACACGAATACGCGATTGAATCGGCTGCGTTTTTTAATCCGTCCATTGTTCCTGATCCGGACCAAAGCCTGCTCGAGGAAGGGCAGTTGCGCGTGCTGATCAGCTTTAGAGCAGTGGGAGAGGGGCATATTTCGTCCGTGGTTTTTCGGCGGGCGATCATAGGGAAAGACAACGAAATCAGCGTGTTGCCGGCCGGAAATTACATCGACGAAGCCGAGAAAATGCACAGCGCCATTTACCACAAGAAACTGTTCATCAGAAAAGGCGAAGAAAACGATATCAACCCGGATTTCTTAAAGCGCGTGGACGAACACCTGCAGGATCGGTTTGATTACGAAAGCCTTAAAAGTCTGATTAAGCAAGTTCAGTCCGAGACGAGTGACCCGAAAGAAATTCAGCAGTACAAGCAGATTCTGGCGCTTTCAGACAGCTACCGCAAAATCAGCTTTTCGCGTGACACCGACATCAGCGACCGCGTGATTTTCCCGATTTCCGATTTTGAAGTGAAAGGCATCGAGGACGCCCGCTTTGTCCGATTCGAAAAAGACAACGGCCAAATCGTCTATTACGCCACTTACACTGCTTACGACGGTATTCACATTATGCCGAAACTGTTGCAGACGTACGATTTCTACGATTTCAAAACCACGCCGCTGAACGGAGAGGGCGCCCGCAATAAAAATCTGGCCTTGTTTCCGAGAAAAATTAACGGCAAGTACGCCATGCTCTCAAGAATAGACGGCTGGAATAACTACCTCATGTACTCGGATAACATAAATATCTGGGACAACCCGATCAAAATTCAGAGTCCCGAATATCCGTGGGAACTCGTACAAATCGGAAATTGCGGCTCGCCGATTGAAACCGCGCACGGCTGGTTGATTATGACCCACGCGGTAGGTCCGATGCGTCGATATTGCATAGGCGCGTCTCTGCTCGATATCAACAATCCCGAAATTGAAATCGGGCGGCTTCGGGAACCGCTGATCATTCCGAATGCGGACGAACGCGAAGGCTATGTACCGAATGTTGTTTACTCGTGCGGCTCGGTGGTTCACAACGGCGATTTGATCATCCCTTACGGGCTCAGCGACCATTCATCGGGATTTGCGAGCGTAAACCTCAACTTGTTACTCGATAGGCTCGTTAAGGGCGGATAACGAAAAAAGCCCCGGGAAGGGGCTTCTTTTTTAAAATAACGATAGGTTTAAATTCCAATCGTACCGTCGAATTTTCCGGCGTCGTCGGCTTCGATTGGAGCGTTCTTATCGTAAGTCCGCGTAAAAGTTGGCGTACTCGTTTTGGCGTTTTCGTTTGTGCGTTCGCTGCTTTTCATTTCCGGGCTGTCCGGATCGAGGTTTGCCACATCGTCGTATTTGTGAAAATCGTCTGTGTCGTCGAACGATTCGCTTTTGTCGTATGCCGATGCATCCTGGTTCAGCATCGGATCATCTATTTTTCGGTCTTTATCTTCGGGTTTCATCGGTTGTCGTTTTTAGCGTTTCTATCGAATGCGGGCTTGTCGGCTACGCGGTTCGGATCGGTTTCGGGATCTTCCTGTTCGGTTAGCGACTCGCGGTTGGTACTGTCTGCGTTTCGCGTATTAACTTCTGAATCTATAATGTCGTCCGTTTCTTTACCCTGTAAATGCCCTTTTTTGTCGTGCAGGCGCTCAGCTGCTGACTGAGGCTCCTGATATGGTTTTTCTGGTGTTTCCATGGTTTTCGGTTTTAAAAGAGACCAAGCAGCCAGTAAACGATAACGAATACGATGATCGTTCCCAGACAGCCGCCTCCGAGTTTCTTTGCGGTGAATCCCGCGATAATAGCTTTAAAAAAACTGTTCATGACCGCGTTGGTTTAGTTTTCAGACTCGTCTTCGAGGTTGTCGTTCTTGTCGCGGAAATCCATGTCTTTTTCGGGTTCGTGCGAATCGAGGCTGTAATTAGCGTCGTTTGTAAGTTCTTCCTCGTGGTCTTTGTAACGGTGTTTCTCCGTATTGCTGCGTGCGGCGTCGCGGTTGCGCTCATTCGAATGTTTGTAATTGCGCTGACCGTCGTGTTGGTTTTGTTGTTGGTTTACGGTTCCCATAGTTGTATTTTTTTGCGTTTTGGTAAAAATACCCCGGGCGGGCGGGCAACGCTTTACGCCATTGTTTTTGAATGTTACAGAATTCGGCACAAAAAAAAGACCTTTCCGGTCTTTTCTTTATTGTCCGCCGTTTAAAGCGTAGTACATTTCATTTGGATCGTAGTCAAAATCGTAATCGAAATCGTCGCTGTCATCCTCCATTTGGTTAATCCGGATAATGTTGTCAATGTCATCGGTAATTTCGAAATCGTTGGTGTAGTTGGTGTCCATAACTTTTTCTTTTTATGTTGTCT
Organism: uncultured Flavobacterium sp.; assembly: GCA_964612955.1. Classification (GTDB taxonomy): domain Bacteria; phylum Bacteroidota; class Bacteroidia; order Flavobacteriales; family Flavobacteriaceae; genus Flavobacterium. Next base: position 12,726 of record CAZTGF010000006.1, on the reverse strand, counting down.
GACAAAAATGCCCAGACTTTGTATAATTCCTCTTACAGAATTTTACACCACTCTTGCACAATCTCAAGTTTTAAAGATTTCCGTTCAGCAAACTGCCTCCGATTCCGGCTTTCGGTGCAATTCCCAATGCACGCATCATTTCATAAGCTGTACAAACCGCGGCCGAAGTCACAGGAATACCGATTTTTTGTTCGAGCTTGTCAATCGCGTCGAGAGACGGCATTTGTACGCAAGCCGACGCCACGAGCACATCGACCCCGGTCAAATCCAGTTGTTTGTAAATTTCGAGCAGGTTCATCGGATTCTGAGCGGCTACCTCGAGGTTGTCCGGAATTTCCAATGCCACGGAGCCCGATACTTCGAATCCCTGATCGGCGACATAATCGACCACGAGATCTGTCAGCGGTCGCATATATGGCGTAATCAGCGCCACACGTTTTGCCCCTAGCGTTTTCAGCCCGGAAACCAGAGCGCCGGCACTTGTCACAACCGGAGCAGCCGCCCCGTTATTCTGCGTGATTTGGTGCAGGTTTTTTTCGGACACGCAATGGTAACCGCGCCCCATGCTCATAATGGCCACAAGACAAGCGTAACCTATGACATCCACACGTGCATCTGAAAGTTCTTCCGCGCATTTTAGGCTCATCGCATCCATGGCTTCGAGCTCCTCTTTTGTGACCTTTTTCATGCGCATCCTGGCCGAATGAAACGTAAAACGCTCCTCCAACATCGATTCTCTTGAACGGAAAATCGCGGGGATTTCGGTTTCCATTGTAACATTTGACGACGGCACAATCTGTCCGATTCTAAATAACTTTTTCATATTTCTTCTACGCGGTTAACAAGCGTTCCTATGCATTCCACCGTGGCGCGCATCTCATCGCCGTCTTTAAGCCATACCTGAGGCGAACGTCCGGCCCCAACCCCGGCAGGCGTGCCTGTAGCGATAATGTCACCGCTTTCGAGCGTAAATACACGGCTTAAATCCTCAATCAGTGCGGGAATGTCAAACAGCATGAATTTCGTGTTCGATTGTTGCATCACCTCGCCGTTCAGCACGAGCGACAAGTCCAGTTGGTGCGGATTCTTAATTTCGTCTGCTGTGACCAGTACAGGGCCCATAGGCGCAAATGTGTCCTGACCTTTCGAAACAATCCATTGGCCCGCACGCCTGCAATCTCTGGCCGAAATATCATTGATTATCGTATAGCCGAAAACAGCGTCCATCGCATTTTCGCGCGAAATGTTTTTACCGCCTTTGCCAATAATCACCGCGAGTTCCACTTCCCAATCCAGTTGATTCGTAATGGCGCGATTTAAATAAACAGGTTGGTTTGTTCCGGTAACGGCCGTTGGCGGCTTCGAAAAAATCACCGGCTGTTGCGGCAGTTCGTTGCTCGTATCAAGCGATCGGGCACTTTCGGCTATGTGTTCGGTATAATTCAGGCCGATGCCGAAAATATTCTTTCTCGGACGAGGAATCGGAGCGAGAAATTCAATCTGGGAAAACGGCAAGGCAATACTCGCAATCAGGTTTTCGCTCGCGGTCCTGAACAGTGCGGCAATTCGGTTCACTTCCCCGGACCCGCCATCGATCAGCGACAACATGTCCGTTGGAAATTCCGTTCCCATTTTAAATCCAAGCGTTTCTAAATCTATAATGGTGTCTTCGTAAACAATGCCCAGCCGCGGTTGGTCAGACGTGGTTTTAAATGATGCAAATTTCATAGCTGTTATAATATTATGTAATGATTTGGTGGCCGTCGTTGGATTCTAAAATGCGCTCCTGATACAGCCCGAGACTTTCAATCACGGGAAGGTCGGTAAACGAGAACAAACAAGCGTCCTGGGTTTCGGAACCGTTCACGTGTTCGTGCCACGCCCAGGACGGAACACAAAAAATATCGCGCTCTTTCCAGTCGTAGCGTTTTCCGTCGATCACTGAATACCCATGGCCTTTTGCGCACTGGAATATAAACGATCCCGTGTGTCGGTGCGCTTTTCCGCGAAAACCGGGCCCGAGCCGTTGCATAAAGGCGCCCATTGTAGGCATTACATGACCGCCCGTATACGGATTTGAATACTTCATGCGAATGCCGTCGTAAGGACAGGGTTCGTTTACTTCACTGGCCGATAGCAGCGCCGGATAAACCTCTGTCCATGCAAATTTCATCACAGGCGAGTAAGGTTTGTCCCAATCGGGTTTCGCGGGCAACAATCCCGAAGCACCAAATGTTAACGGCAACTGATTTTCGGGCACTTCTAAAGGCTGTTTTCCGTCAAAAACCGCATAGTCGTTCGCTTCGAGCGCATTTACAAGCGGAATGTCCAGACCGTCCTGCCAGATGCAGGTTTTACCGTTTTCGGCCACACCGTGCTCGTGCCAGGTACCGTTAGGCGTAATCACAAAATCGTTGACCTCAAACGTGATCTTATTTCCGTTTACGACCGTATAGCCGCCAGCACCTTCCATGATAAACCTCAGCGCTGCAGCTTTGTGCTTATGGGCCGATGTACTTTCCCCGGGTCGCGTCACCTGAATGCCGGTGTAAAGCCAGCCGACAGCCGCACTGACATCCCGGCGTTTGTCGTTGACCAGATACACAACGCGTCGGCCCGCTTCTTCGGGAGTGACCAATTCGGCAGATCTGAGCGCGAGTTCACGCAAATCGTCGTAGCGCCACAGCATCGGCACAGAATGCGCACGCGGTTCCCAGGGTTCGATGTCGTTGGCTACCGTCCAGAGCGCGCCGGCGCCCAATTGAGAGAGTTCGTTGTAATACTGCTGAAGCTCAGGCGAGGTTTTTACACGCGCACGCCCGATAACGTCGTCGTTAAAAGGTGTCTCCATGGAATTTATTTTTGGGTTGAACCGGCGCATCGTCAAACGCGATTTTTGAAACCGGTTTTCGGTTGACGCGCAATTCAAAAATATCAAAACGTTGGTAGTGTCCCAGAATATCGTGCATTTGTTTGGGCTGTATGCATTTATTGAGGTCGATGTCCGCGTACACAATGCCTTCGGCGTCGATAAGCGGTTCTCCTATGACGGCGCCATTCGGACCGACAAGCCCTGTAAAAGCAGAATTTTTCCGACTTAACAGCGTTCGGGCATCGGGAACATCCGGGGTTAAAGCCTCGATGATTTCGTCCGATATCGTAGCGCAGGAAACCACCGTAAACAGTTTGCCCTCGAACGAATGTGCGGCCGCCCGAATCCGGATCGCCTCAGCCATATTGTAATCCTCAGGTGCCACGGGAAGCGAAATATAGTTGGCCACGTGAATCAGTTCGCCCTGAGCCAGTAACGCGTAACGCGCCAGTGTATTCGTATTCTCTCCACAAGCGAGCGTCCCGATCGGCCCGACTTTGCTCTGAAAAACCCGCAGGGAATCCCCGTCTCCGGCAGTCCATGAAAGTTTTTCGGCCCAGGTAGGTACGAGTTTGCGATGTCTGGCGAGCAGGGTTCCGTCCGCATCGATAATCAGGTTGGTGTTGTAAATTTCTCCGAGACTTTCTCCGCGTTCGTTCATGCCTACGACAACGACAATTTCGTGTTCGCGGGCGGCCTCCAACAATGGTGTCAGGCGCGGATCGGCTACAGTAAGTGAACTTTTGTAGAGTTTTTCATACCACGGACTTCCCTGAACGGGCGTCATGGTCCAGTTCCAGTAAGGATAACCGGCGATAAACACTTCCGGAAACGCGATTAGAGCGGCTCCGTTGCGCCCGGCCTCGGCAATCAATTCACAACAGCGCAAAATGGTTTTTTCCGGATTCAGAAATACGGGAGCGGCCTGAACTGCGGCTGCTTTAAAAGGTTTAAACTCCATCGGACTTTGTGGTGTAAGGTTTTATGCGTCTTTTGATCTCATCTGAAAAAGGTACGGCTTTTATTTTATTCTGCTCTTTGTCCAGCCCGACGTTAACAAGCGTTACTTCGCCCGAAAGCACCACGCCCGCGTCCGCATTTTTGAACTCAAATCCGCATCGGACCGAAGATTCACCTAAGGAAACAACCCAAAGCTGTTTGTAAAGCACATCGCCTATACGCGCCGGATGCTTAAAGTCAACTTGCAAATTGACGGTAGGAATACCGCTGTTTTTGTGCATCTTACCAAACGGATTCAACAGCGATTCAGCAAACCAATCTTCGACGAGATCGTTCAGCATTTCCAGAAATCGCGGATAGAAAACGATGCCGGCAAAATCGACGTGCCTGAACCTGACTTCTTCTTTTTTTATAAATCTCATGCGTGTTGCTGTTTGAGTTTGAAACGCTGCATTTTTCCGGTTTCTGTCTTGGGCAGTGTCTCTGTAAACACAATTTGTCTTGGGTATTTGTAAGGCGCTGCATTCTGCTTGAACCATTGTTGTATTCCTGTCGCCGTTTCCTCTGCGGGAGTAGCGGGCGCCCTGAGTACGATATGCGCACAAACGATCATGCCGCGCGCTTCATCCGGAACTCCGATTACCGCACATTCAGCCACATCCGGATGCTCGAGCAACGTGCTTTCCACTTCGATGGCTGAAATGTTATAGCCCGATGAAATAATCATGTCGTCGCCCCGGGCCACAAACCAAAAATAGCCGTCAGCATCGCGCCGGAACAAATCTCCGGTGATATTCCAGCCGTTATGGACGTACGCTTTTTGCTTTTCTGGATTATTAAGGTATTTGCACCCCGTAATGCCGCGAACAGCGAGGCGACCCGTTTGTCCGTCTGGCAGTTCTTCGCCCTCTTGGCCGATGATCCTAGCTTCGTAACCAGAAATAGCCTGTCCTGTAGCCCCGGGTTTAATATGTCCGGGCCTTGACGAAATAAAAATATGCAACATTTCTGTAGCGCCGATTCCATCGATGATTTCTATTCCCGTTGCCGATTTCCAGTCCTGCCAGATTTTGAGCGGCAGCGTTTCTCCGGCCGAAACACAACGCCTGAGCGAAGAAACGTCGTAGTCGCTCACGAGAGTTCCCATGATGCGCCAAGCTGTAGGAGCTGTAAAACAAACCGTGATTCTATGTTCCTGAATGGCCGATAGCATGATGTCCGGAGCCGGCCTTTCGATCAAAAATGTACTTGCGCCGTAAAACATCGGAAACAACACGAGTCCGCCCAACCCGAAAGTAAACGCGAGGGGCGGGCTTCCGCAAAAAATATCGTCGGGCGTTACCTGTAGCGCGAATTCGGGAAAAGCAGTGCAAATGGCGAGCAAATCCCGGTGATAGTGCGCCGTCATTTTCGGACTTCCCGTAGTGCCCGAGGTAAAACTGATGATGGCCACCGAATCCTGCTCGGGAACAAACGACTCAAATGTCGCAGGTTTACGGGCCGTCAGACGCTCGAGTTCAGAAGAATCCCCGCCGAACAAAACCGTGCGTTTTACAAATGAACTTTGGATTTTGACACAATCGTCCATTAAATTCTCCTGACAAAGCACTAGCGAAATTTCCGCGGTATCGCAAACGTATGAAAGTTCTTTTGAGCGCAGGAGCGGCATCGTAGCTACGCAAATCGCTCCGGCTTTGAGAATGCCAAACCAGCAAGCCACAGCCATAGGTGTATTGGCCGATCGCAACATGACGCGGTTCCCGGGAACAATTCCAAAGTCGTCCCGAAGCACGTGGGCAATCCTCGCGGCCCGATCGGAGAGTTCCTGATACGTCCATTTCAGTTCGTGCGTGCGAAGTGCGATCCGGTCGCCCAATCCCAACTGCAGGTGTTTTTCGAGCAGTCCGTCAGCGGCGTTTGTCGTTAACGGCAGCCCGTAATCCCAATCGAGGAAATGAGGTTGCAAGCTCTTTGGCGGAAGCCCCTTGGCAGCAAAGTCGTCGGTCATTTTCATGTGTACTGTGGTTTGTGGCTGTCTGGTTTCACCATTCGTTTCATCCGGTCCGATTGGGTGCGTTCGCGCTGTATTTGTTGCAGAAAAGGATCTGCGGCGCGTTTGTATTGGTTCGGAACGTCTTCGGGAACGTGATTTTCGTAGGCCTGAGCACGACGTACAAACCCCGGATCGATGAGCAATGGCTTTCCAAGCGCAACCAGATCGCAGCGGCCGCTTAATAGCAGTGTATTTACTTCGTCTACAGTGGTAACGCCGCCCGAAGCAATTACGGGAATGTTCACCGCGTTGCGAATACTTTCGGCATCTGAGGCACGCCCGGAGATCGCTGGAGTGCCGCGTTCGATGTACGGACCCCAGGAAACGTCGATAAACGCAGCACCGGCTTGTTCAAAAGCACGCGCAATGGCAGAAATATCTCCGGCTGAAAGTCCGCCTTGTGCATCTGCAGCCGAAAGCCTGACGCCAATGGGCTTCCCGTGCGGAAAAACGTCGCGCATCGCCCCGAATACTTCAAGCGGGAACCTGAGCCTGTTTTCGAGCGATCCGCCGTAATCATCTGTGCGCAAATTCGTGAGCGGGGACAAATAGGAGGAAAGCAAAAATCCATGGTGCGCTTGCAGCTCAATCATATCGAAGCCGGCCTCGTGCGCGTAAACGGCGGCTGCCGTAAATTCGGCAATGACGCGCGCACGGTCAGAATCGTTCATTTCGCGCGGAATCGGATAAGCATCAGCGTACGCAACGGCAGATGCGGCAATGGTTTCCCAGTGTTGATAAGCCGCGGGAGGCTTTCGTTCGCCCGGGATGGATTGAGCGCCTTTTGGCCCCGAATGACCGAGTTGAACCGCTATTTTAGATTTGGAATTTTTATGGATGAAATTTGTGATTTTTTTCCACTTAAGCATTTGGTTTTCTGACCAAAGCCCGGGGCAACCTAACGTAATTCTTCCCGAATCTGAAACCGCTGTGGCTTCTGTAATAATCAAACCGACGCCGCCCGTAGCGCGCGAACCGTAATGCACGAGATGCCATTGGGAGACGAGACCTTCTTCGGCAGAATATTGCCCCATCGGCGCCATGGCGATGCGGTTCTGAATCCGGATTCCTCCGAGGTCGTATTTGGAAAATGCCGCCGGTACCGAAACCTTAAACTGCCCGTTCGCACAATTGAAATCGGCCAGGATTTGTTGGGTAAACGTCGCATCCCGAAGCCTGAGGTTTTCATAAGTAACCTTGTGCGCCCGCGTCATAACAGAGAATGCAAATTCGCTAAAGTCATACGACATGCGGCTTTCCATCGTTTCAAACCATTGAAGCGAAACAGCGGCCGCGCGTTGTACCGAAGCCACGCGTTTTCTGCGGGAGGATTCATACGCGTTGTAAAGTGCAAACCGGTCTGCTCCGTGCTGGGTGAGGTTGTCCGCGAGTGAGATGGCACATTCCATGGCGAGTTTTGTTCCCGATCCGATGGAGTAGTGGGCCGTAGCTTTGGCATCCCCGAGCAGAATTATATTTTCGTGCGCCCAGCGTTGGTTTGTGACCACCGGAAATTGCCGCCAATGCGATTTGTTGCCAATCAGCGGATGTCCGTCTAGTTCTTCGGCAAAAATTTCGGACAGTTTCGCTATCGTGGACGGTTCGTCTTCTGTTTTAAAACCGGCTTTGTCCCAGGTTTCGGGCGTGCATTCCACAACCCACGTGCTTTTGCCGGCCTCGTACTGGTAGGTGTGCGCTACGAAGGTCCCAAAAGGCGTGCTGCGGAAGAAATACGTAAAAGCATTGAGTTCCCGCGTGGAACCGAGCCAGACGAACTTGTTGCGCGTCCATTCAATCTGCGT
>CAZTGF010000006.1:0-4939 GCA_964612955.1 uncultured Flavobacterium sp. | reverse complement strand
GCAGCGTAGGATTCCGCGTCGCGGGTTAAAAACTCGCTCAGGGTTTCGTCCGAGAACACGACGCCAAATCCGAACGCGTCATCGGCAGCGTTGCGCTCAAACACACTGACTTTAGCCGATGGGTTCGATTTTTTGTACAAAATGGAAAAGTACAGGCCTGCAGGTCCCGCACCGATAACTGCGATTTTCATAAGTGGAATGGTTTGCAAAAGGGATTGAAACAGAAATCCTTTTTGGTTTTTTCAACCGAAAAGATTGGCGTGGAAAGCCCGGTCCGATAGGATTTGCCCCACATCACACCTTGCGTTTTATAGAAAATACTTCTCCCAAATGGGCGTAATTTGATCCGGCCAGACGAGACACAGGGCGGTACTGGTCCGCATTAACGCGAAAACGATCGTCTACGAGCCCGGGCGCAAAATGCATCATTACAATACGGCCTACGAGAAGCTCGGCACCTCCGTTTGCGTGATTTTCGAGCGCATAACGGTGAACGAGACGGCACTCAAACTGAACGGGACTCGCGGCTACACGATCCGGTTTTACAAGCACTGAGGGCGCTGATTCAATTCCGGCAAGATCAAATTCGTCGACTTCGGGTGGCACGGCCTGAGCGGTATCGTTCATCTGTGCGACGCAATCCGGAGTAACCATATTTACAACGAATTCGCCGGTTTGAATAATATTGTTCAACGTGTCTTTGTTTTTATGACCGGTGCGCGCGGTGGAAATGAGCAAATGAGGCGGATCTTCGCTGACGAGGTTAAAAAACGAAAACGGGGCCAGGTTGCGAACCCCTTGGGCATTTACCGTGGAAACCCAGGCAATAGGCCGCGGAATGACGGCGCCGGTAATAAGTTTATAAACGGCCGAAGCGTCGAGCCCGGCAGGATCAAATTGCATTATGGTAATGTTTTTTACAAATAAAGCGATTTTTTGCAGGAATTTACCGGGATAAAAGCGCAAACCAAAATTTTGATTAAAATTCCGTCCGGTTCGGGCAGGACTAAATTTGGTTTTTAAAGCGCGTAAATAGCAAAATCACGGGTGGAAAAAATCCGTATTTTTACGGTTTGCCTTTAACTTCGAAATCAATGAGCTACTACAAAATTGACAGTCTTGAACGCTATTTCAAGCACTATAAGAAATCGGTACGCGAGCCGAGGAAATTCTGGTCCAAAATCGCCCAGGAAAATTTTACGTGGTACCAGTACTGGGACAAAGTGCTGGACTTTGACCTTGGGCAGGCGAGCGTGCGCTGGTTTGACGGGGCTAAGGTGAACATCGTTAAAAACTGCGTGGACCGGCATTTGGCCAAACGCGGCAGCAAGAATGCAATCATTTTTGAACCCAACGATCCCAGCGAAGCCGCCGAGCATATTACTTACGACGAACTTCATGTGCGCGTGTGTAAAATGGCGAACGTACTGCGGCAGGAAGGCGTTAAAAAAGGAGACCGCGTGTGCATTTACCTGCCGATGATTCCTGAACTGGCTGTAGCGATGCTGGCCTGTGCGCGTATTGGTGCGATTCACTCGGTAGTGTTTGCCGGATTCTCTTCCACGGCCGTTTCCTCGCGAATCAACGACGCGGACTGTAAATTGGTGATCACCGCAGACGGAGGCTACCGCGGCAGCAAAACAATCGATCTTAAGGGCATTATTGACGAAGCGCTTAAATCCTGCCCCGGGGTGGAACGCGTACTTGTGGTAAAGCGCACGCGCAGCGAAGTGCCTATGACCCAGGGGCGCGATGTGTGGCTGCAACCGTTGCTCGAAAACGCTTCGGCCAATAACGTCGCGGAAATCATGGACGCCGAGGATCCGCTGTTTATTCTTTATACGTCCGGATCTACGGGCAAACCCAAGGGAATGGTGCACACTACGGCCGGTTACATGGTTTATTCGGCTTATACGTTTAAGAATGTGTTCGATTATCGGGACAACGACGTGTTCTGGTGTACGGCGGACATCGGTTGGATTACCGGCCATACGTATATTGTTTACGGGCCGCTGCTTAATGGCGGAACGACTGTGATCTTCGAAGGCGTGCCCTCGTATCCGGATTACAGCCGCTTTTGGGAAGTGATTGAAAAACACAAAGTGACCCAATTTTATACCGCGCCCACTGCGATTCGCTCGCTCGCAAAAAAGGACGTTTCATACGTGCAGAATTTCCCGATGCGTTCCCTGCGCGTGATCGGATCTGTAGGCGAACCGATTAACGACGAAGCGTGGAACTGGTTCAACGATCATGTGGGGGCCAAGCGATGTCCGCTCGTAGATACGTGGTGGCAGACCGAAACCGGCGGCATTCTTATTTCTCCGATTCCGTTTGTCACGCCGACAAAACCCACATACGCCACACTGCCTTTGCCCGGAATTCAGCCTGTGCTCATGGACGAAAAGCGCAACGAGATCGAGGACAATCAGGTCGTGGGCAGCCTGTGTATCAAATTTCCGTGGCCTGGCATGGCGCGCACCATATGGAACGATCACGAGCGTTATAGAGAAACCTATTTCTCGACTTTTCCGGGCAAATATTTCACGGGCGATGGCGCACTCCGGGACGAGGTAGGTTATTACCGGATCACGGGCCGCGTGGACGATGTGGTCATTGTATCGGGCCACAACCTTGGAACCGCACCCATCGAAGATGCGATTAACGAACACCAGGCCGTGGCGGAAAGCGCCATTGTGGGATTCTCGCACGAGGTTAAAGGAAATGCGCTATACGGATTTGTAATGCTTAAGGAATTCGGGCAAACGCGGGACCAGACCAACCTTCGGAATGAGATCAACCACATTATTTCGGAAATGGTGGGTCCGATTGCCAAACTCGACAAAATTCAATTTGTCACGGCGCTTCCAAAAACGCGTTCGGGAAAAATCATGAGACGCATCCTGCGCAAGATTGCCGAGGGCGATTATGAGAATTTCGGCGACACTTCAACGCTTCTGAATCCGGAAATTGTAGAAGAAATCAAAAACAACCGCATCGAATAACTCATTATCAGACCGTTGCGATTAATGCGGTCGGCACATTTTTTTGCGCGCGACTACGGCGTTTTGGCTATATTTAGGTTATGGAAAAAACGGCGGCAGTCATTGCGGGCGGAGGACTATCGGGATTAACGGCGGCGCTGCATTTGCGGGCCAACGGCTATCCCGTTATTCTTTTGGAGAAACACGATTATCCGCGTCATAAAGTTTGCGGCGAGTACGTTTCTGCCGAAGTGCTGCCTTACCTGCGAAACCTCGGGGTTGATTTTGATGCTCTGGAACCGGCCAGGATCGATACGCTCGAGTTTTCGATGAGAAACGGAAAGGCGCTGCGATGCAAATTGCCGTTGGGCGGAATAGGCCTGAGCCGTTTTGCGCTCGATGCCCATCTTGCGGATACGGCCCGCAAAGCAGGATGCGAAATCGCGACGGATGCGTTGGTTTCGGCCCGCAATGCCAATGGTCGGTTTGAAGTAAAAACCGCCTCCGGACGCCGCATTTGCTCCGAGGTTCTGATTGGTGCTTATGGGAAGCGATCGGAACTCGACAAATCGCTCAAGCGCCCGTTTATCGGAAAGAAATCACCGTGGGTCGCCCAGAAATTTCACGTTCGGGCCGATATTGAAACCAACGTCGTAGGATTGCATCACTTTCCGGGAGGCTATTGCGGCGTGTCTGCGGTTGAACAAAACCGGACAAACGTTTGTTTCATCAGTACATACAGCGCTTTTCGCAAAGCAGAACATCGGGCCGACAACCTTTTGGCGCAAAATCCAAAACTCGCGCGTCTGCTGCAACAGAGCGAACGACTCACCGAAACGTTCAGCATCGGCCAAATTTCGTTCGCTGCCAAAAAACCCGTCGAAGACGGTTGGTTTATGACGGGCGACACCGCCGGCATGATTCATCCACTGTGCGGAAACGGCATGGCCATGGCCATTCACAGCGCAAAACTGGCTTGTGAGGCGGCCACCGGAATGTTATCGGGAAATAATTCGCGCCACGAGGCCTACCGCCAGTACGAATCAACGTACCGCGAAGAATTCTCAAGGCGGCTCGCTACGGGACGAATTCTTGCATCGCTGCTCGAATGGCCGTTTGGTACCGCGGCCGCATTTTCGGCGGTTAAACAGTTTCCATCGGCGCTTCCGTGGGTCATTCGCAAAACGCACGGGAAACCGCTAACGCCTATGAGCCTATGAGTTGGAAAATCCGAACGCAAGAGGCCGAAATCATGGACGATGTTTCGCTCGACATCGACATTCTAAAGCAAAACCTGCGCGAAATTACGCTGTTTAACCGGCTGCTTGGCGGAGACCGCGTGACGCTGGACGGAATTGAAACCTTGTTAAAAAAATGTGCCCCAACGGGAATTGTTCATATTACCGACATTGGATGCGGGGATGGGGAAATGCTCAGGCGTATCTCGCAATGGGCTAAAAAACGGAATCTCGAGGTACGGCTATCTGGCATCGACTTTAACCCGAACGCGATCAAACTTGCGCGCGAAATGAGTCCATCGGAAAATATCGAATACCTTCAGGCCGACATTTTTGAACTGGAATCCTCCGCGTTTCGGGCCGATATCGTACTTTGTACGCTGACGTTGCACCATTTTGAGGACAGATTGCTGAGTGGGCTGATGCAGAAATTTATCGACGCGTCCCGTTGTGGGGTGGTTATTAACGATTTGCGCCGGAGCAAACTTGCGTATATACTGTTCAGCATGGTATCGGCCGTATTTATGTTGAGCAAAACGTCGCGGAACGACGGAAAAATTTCAATCCGCCGCGGATTTACAAAAACCGAATTGATGACATTGAGTAAAAACCTTATTTTTAAAACCCAGACCATACGCCACCGTTGGGCCTTTCGCTTGCAGTGGATCATAGAAGCCCCATGAAAGTACACATTGCTGCAGTTGCAAAACAACTCCC
>CAZTGF010000005.1:27358-48620 GCA_964612955.1 uncultured Flavobacterium sp. | reverse complement strand
AAAACCGCCGCTCAGAATTCCTGATCGTAAAACAGTAAATCATACTGTAAATCAATCTATAAAAATTAAAACCCCGGATTCAATCACCGGGGTTTTTTTATGGATAAAATGAAGCGCTGTTGATTATCAGATTGGATAGGACAAAAACCCCGTTTAGGGTGAACCTGAATGAAGTTGATACCGTTCATTTTGTTGCTGGTATTTACGAAATCGGGTAGAATTCCGAGAAAAACATAACTAAATACGGGACGTTTGCGCAACTTCGAGTGAATCGTTGATGAACTTGAAGATTTTACGCTTTTGGGTATTGGGCTCGATCCGGAAGACGAAGGCAGCCCGACGGAGCTGGAGTGAAAAGCAGAATGCTCCGAACGGAACCTCTGATCATCATTTTTTAGTACGGCGACTTCATCCGCGGGTTTTTACTGAGCGATGTTTAAATTCTCGGCCGGGGGAAACCGGCGGAAAAATCGGGCAAAGAACCAGTGCTGCGCACCCTCCCGTTGCAAAAATATCGTTTCAGGCTCTCTGATTAAAACAGAACCTCTGCACCAAACTTTAATTTTGAACTATTGGCAGCGGTGCGGAGTGCGCATCTGTAAAGATTGATGTTTTTTAGTGTGCTTTTGCACCCGCCCGTTGCAAAAATATCATTTCAGGCTCTCTGATTAAAACAGAACCTCTGCACCAAACTTTAATTTTGAACTATTGGCAGCGGTGCGGAGTGGAAGTCTGCTTTCTGGCACCGATGTTCCTCTGTGGCACTTTCGTTTGCGTTAGCGATGGCAGTGGCATCCTTTAACGCGCTTTTGTTAGCGCGGTAAAGATATAACGGACAACGCGGCCCAAGGGCGGGATAGGGGCGGCGGGGAACGCCCAGAAGAAACTGCATTTCGTTGTCAAAGGCACGTATAAAGCAAAATCGGGCGGTTTAAGGCGTTTTATCCGCAGAGAGTGCCCTTTGTTCGTTTTCGCTAAGACAGGCAGATTGCGGCGATTTAAAGCATAAAAAAAACGGACCATCTTTCGAGGTCCGTCTTTATATAGAATGTTCAGATTACTCTGCCTTGCGCAATTTCAGAAACAATAAATTTCCGTCGGCGTCAGAGGTTGAAATCTCCATGTTCTGGAACGTGAGCGAAATGACGGTAGCAGAAACGGATTCATTCCCCATTTGCAGCGTTAAATCGCGGCCTACTAGCGCGTATGTGCCCTCTGTAGTTTCAGCGTTACAAGCCTCGCCCGCCACTTCATGAGCCGTTTGGCTATAAGAATTATCGGCGTCGAAAACTAAGTTGTCGAGCGCGCAAATGCCAGGTTGCTGAACAGGACCGTAGCTTACGATGTTCGAAGCTGACATTTGGCCGGTTTGGCGCAATTCCCACTTGCCAAGCAGATAGTTCGGGGTTTCGTAATTCGGCGTATCGTCGTCCTCGCACGAAGCCGTGACAAACATAAGCGAGGCGGCAAAAGCCATTAAACTAAATTTTTTCATGAATGCTGTGAATTATAGTCCGTAAGCTTTGAAATCGTCTACCTGATACGCACCATCGGCGTTTGTATTAGTACCTGAGCCGATAAATTTGAACGCTACGTGAATTGTTCCTTCGTATTCAGACAGGTCGATTGTCGATGTCACAAACTCATACCAAGGCGTATCAGACGTTGGCGGCGTGTAAGTTACCTCTGTCCATGTGGCAGCAAGTACGTTTGTGCCGTCGTAATCGGTAGAAACCAATACTTGAAGCGTGTTCAAAGGAGAGTCTCCGTCCAGGTGGTGCTGTGCTACTTTAAACGAAACGAATTTTGTTTCGAAAGCGCCAAAGTCAATACCCGGAGTTACCAACCAAGCGATGTTAGACGCACTTCCGCTGTTAAATGCGGTGAATTCAGCGTAACCATTGCCCTCGAATGTTTTTTCTCTCCACACCCATAATCCGGCCTCGGCGAAATTTGTCCATCCAGGGAAATCAAAGTTTGTGTTATTAACAGCAGCATCGAAATCCTCGCTAAAGAACGGAAGCGCCATTCCCATACGCTCTTCTGTCAACATAATGTCGGCAGCCGTACGCGCCATAAACTGGTAAGTTCCGTTGAATTTTGTAAGCACACCGCGAATGGTTCCGCTCTCTCCCGGTACAATGCTGCTTGCGAAGTTTGCAAAGCTGCTTGTTCTGAAGATAACAGTGTTGCCAAATGCGTCTTCGATCAAATGGTTTGTAGCACCTCCGATAGAGTTAGACTCTTCGTAATAGTTATCTCCTACAGCGCCGTCCACAAACTGAACGTTGTTAAGTTCCACGAGTTTGTTGATGTAAAAATCGTCCTGAAGTTCAGAAATGCTCACCGTTTGGATAAGATCCTCCTGGCTGACTACCGTACATGAACGCACGAGCGATTCGCGTACCTGCGCAAGAGAAAGGCGTCCTACAGCAGCAGTACCGCCATTCAGGAATATCGTTCCGATGCGAATGCCTTCGTGGGCTACGTCGGTGTAAAGGTTCTGCATTTTGATGTACACTTTACGACCCGGCTCAAAGTTGATAAAGCTCGAGGTAACATCTACAGGAACGCTAAATGCGTGTTGGCCGTCCAATGTTTGGAATGAAATAGTCTTAAAGAAGTTTCCGCCTTCATCGCTCGAGGTCACATAAGCCTCGATAACTTCGTCCTGTGTAAATTGGGCAAGCGTTGTAGAGGCGGGAACATCGGCCACGTCCATCGTCGCTGAAATATTCGGCTCTACGCAGTTGGCAGACGGTACGCTATAATCATCGTCCTGAACGCAAGAAGCTGCAACGCCCGCGGCCAAAACTGCAAAAAGAGCAGATTTAAAAAATGTTGTTTTCATATGATTGCTTTTTATTTTTTTAGAAGTTAAGGTAAACATTTACGAAGTACGTTCTTCCGTATCCGTAGAAATACTTGGGTGCGAATGAAGCGTTGCCGCTCGAAACATCCTGGTTCAACTGACGGTAATCCGCGTTTCTGGCTTGTTCAAAACCACCTGTTTTGTAAGTCACGTCAAACACGTTGTTGATGCTGGCAAAGAAGCCAATCGTCTTTCCGGAAATTCTCCACGATTTTCCGCCCGTAAGGTTTACAAGCGTAAAGTCGTCAAACCTCTCCTGCTTTAACAATTCGCGAGCGCGCTCGTCTGTAGCTTCAGGGTAAGGAAAACCATTCATGTCGCCTGAATTTCTCATGAAGTTGTTCGTGCGCAGTACTGCAGAAACGTCGAGGTAATTATCGGCCAGGTGGTTCACGTTTGCACCAATCCACCAGAATTTTGGCGCGCGGTATTCAAGACCCAGCGAGTAAGCTTGCTGAGGCGTTCCCGGAATGCGGTAATCTTTCAGATAAGAAGTTCCGAAGTCTGCCACCGGGTCCGTGTTTGTAGCAGAAGCCAAACGGTCCTGGTTTACGTAAACGCGCGGGTTGTTATCATAGGTGTATTGTCCGTAAGCAACGCTACCAAGTACTTTAAGCGTAGAAGTAAGCTGGTATTCCAAACCAAGTTCGGCACCCATGTGCTTTTTAGAAAGGTTGGTTACCGTTTCGGCTACGAAGGCATTGGCCTCATCGCCACCTGCACCGTCTGTATCCTCAAACAATCCTTCGGCAAAGAAGAAAGAGGTTTCGGTCGCATTTTGGATTTTAGAGTAAAAACCTGTCAGACGCGCTTTAAAGTTCGGCATGCGGATGATGTAGCTACCGTCAAGGCTCGAAATCATTTCGTTGTCGATATTGCGAACCATGTTGTTGCTCATTCTCGCGTTAGGGAACACGTTGCGCAGCGAGGGTGCTTTGCTCATGTGACCGGCGTTGAAATTCAGATAGTGCTGTCCTGTCATTTTGTAAGTAAGACCACCTTTGAACCCGAAGTTCGTAAACGTTTTAGAACCGCTTTTTCCGAAGGAATTGTTCGGGTAGTAACCGTTTCTGTACAATCCTTCGCGCTCGTATTCTGAACGGGAGAACGATTGGGCCAGATAGAAGTCCACTTTGCGGTAAGCGAATTTGAACTGCGTAAACGCGTCGATAACATTTGCGAATAAATTGTAGTTGTAACCGAATTTGTCTCCCACGCCTACGATTCGGTCAGGATTGTTAAGGTCCGATTGGGTTTGTTCTCCGTCTCCGAACGTGTCAAAATCGCGGTAGTAAGCGCCGCCCAAAAGGTCAGTCAAATGCTGGAAGTTGTTCGATTTAAGGTGACGGTAAGTAGCACCCGCCGTAAAACCGATATGCTCGGAAAGTTGAGTGTTCAAAATGCTGTTCGCTGTGAACAAGTTGTCTTCTGTGCGGTCTTCGTAAAGTACGTATACACTGTTGCCGTCGATCGTAGCGCGGTTTGCGTCGTACATTCTGTTCCAGTCAATCTGGCGCGTGTTGATAAACGAAGCGTTCATGGCACCAATCAAATCAGGCGTAAATGCACCTCCAACGCCCCCGGGAAGGAAAGCATCGGGCCCTGCAAGTCCTGGATCGTTATTGTTGTAAAGCGACAGGTAGTAACTTGGAAGGTTACGGTAGTATGTCGGATCAGGGTTTTCAGCATTCTGGAAGTCCAGGCGGCTGTTTGCGATATACCCTGTCTGGTACGCCACATTAGTGTGCAGGCGTGTTTTGTCGTTGATTTTCCAGAAATGCGAAAGCATCAGAATCGGCTCTTCGACGTCTTTGTCGCGGGAATTGCGCTTTTTGCCATCTTGCCATCCCCAGTAAGAGTTGTATTTAATTCCGGCCATGTCCGAAACTTCTTTTGTGTTAGGGGAGTTTTTTCCGCGGCTGTTTTGTGCGAAAATCCCTGTAAAGTTCAAAGAGTGATTGTCGTTGAAACGCTTTTCAATCGCTGCGAAGAACGAGTTGGCACTGTAATCAGTTCCCTCGAAATGTCCTTCCTGTGCCCATCGGCGCGAAGCTGAAACCACATAAGCCCATCCGCTGCGGTTCATGCCCGATGCGTGTGTAGCCATTGTTCTCCAGTTATAGTTTGTATTGGTGCCCGAAAACGTAATGCGCGTGCCCGGACGATAAATAGAAGCGCGCGTGTTGATTTCCTGCGTACCCAGAATACTGCCGAATGTATAGTCCGATGGAGCTAAACCCGTAGTAAATTCCTGATTGCGCGTAGCGTCGTTCAAGCCTCCCCAGTTAGACCACTGCGGACGTCCGTCGTAAATTTTGTTCATCGGTACGCCGTTGATCATCGTGGTAGCGTATTCGTTGTCCAATCCGCGCATGCGGAAACGCGCTTGTCCCCAGTTAAAAGCTGCCGCCTGCTGGAATGCGTCGCGGGTCGCCTGCAACAGACCGGCCGTGTTGTCCGAACCGCTGTTGTCGTCCCCGAGGTCACTCTCGGTCAGCGTAACCAAACTCAGTTGAAGTTCGGTAGCAACGTCTTCTTCCATCACAACGACGCCTAAGTCGGTGATCTGGCCCGGAATTACAACCACCGGTAGATTGCGATCGCGGAAACCTGCACTCTTGATCTGAACCATTTGTTCGCCTGCGGCCATACCGCTGATGCGGAAGTTACCGTCGAGATCGGTGAGTTGGCCCAGATTGGTGTTCAGCACCGTAACGACCACATTGGCCATGGGCTTTTGTGTCTTGGCATCCACGACCTTACCTGAAACCCCGCCGGATTCCTGGGCAAACGTGAGCAGCGCCTGCATGGATAACAGAACGCACAATACAATTTTTCTCATACTTAAAGTTAAAAGTTAATTCAGCGCCCGTAGTTTTAATATAAACTTAAGGCGGGCAAAGTTAGTGCTTTTAATAATATTATTTACTTTTGGCCGAATATTACATCAAGACTTCATCATTAATTAATATTGAATTATGAAAATTACCCGTTTCGTATCGCTTGTTGTTGCTTTATTCGCAATTTCGGGGGCGTATTCCCAGCAAAAGCAATACAAAGTGCATACGATCGCCTTTTACAACCTCGAAAACTTATTCGATACGATTAAAGGCCCGAACTTCGACAATGAGTATCTGCCCAACCGTGGATGGACATCTCAGAAATACCGGAAAAAACTCGACAATCTGGCCCGCGTAATCCCGCAAATCGGCACCAACGACCAACAGCGCGAATCTCCGGCTATTGTCGGGGTTTGCGAAGTAGAAAACCGGGGCGTACTCGAAGACCTCGTGAAAAATTACCAGATGGCCGGCAAAGATTACGGCATTGTACACTTCGATTCTCCGGACCGACGCGGCATTGACGTAGGGTTTTTGTATCAGAAGAAATATTTCCAGCCTACAAGCTACGTCAACGTACCTTTATATATATACTCAGATGGTTCTGCAAAAAAGACCAAAGACGAGGAAAAGGACGATGACGACAAAGAAGCAGTGACTTCGGACCGCCGCGTTTACACCCGCGATCAGCTGCTTGTCACAGGATTGCTCGAAGGTGAGGAAATTCACGTGATTGTAAACCACTGGCCTTCGCGTTCAGGTGGTGAGAAACGCTCGAGCCCTTACCGCGAAGCTGCCGGAAGATTGAACCGCAAAATCATGGATTCGCTGTTCAAAATTAATCCTAAAGCTAAAATCATCACGATGGGCGACCTTAACGACGGCCCTTACAACAAAAGCGTTCGCCAGGGTATCGGTGCCAAGGCAAAAAAAACAGGTCTCAAACAAGGGGATATTTACAATCCGTTTGACCAAATGCAGAAAAACGGCGAAGCCACGCTGTTTTACCGCGATGCAGGCGACATCTTTGACCAGATTATGGTTTCCGAAAGTTTTATCAGCGAAGACTATTCCTCCTGGCGTTACTGGAAAGCAGGGATTTTCAACCGCAGTTTCCTGATTCAGACCACGGGCCAGTACAAAGGATACCCGTTGCGTAACACAAACGTAGAACCCGGGTTTAGCGACCACTTTCCCGTTTACGTGTACCTTATCAGAGAAGTGAAAAAGTAATTAGAGGCTGGCGGAATGCCGGCCTTTTTTATGCTTTGATTATTTTTA
Source organism: uncultured Flavobacterium sp. (assembly GCA_964612955.1). Taxonomy (GTDB): domain Bacteria; phylum Bacteroidota; class Bacteroidia; order Flavobacteriales; family Flavobacteriaceae; genus Flavobacterium. The sequence goes on along the minus strand of CAZTGF010000005.1, from coordinate 41,627 downwards.
CAGTAAATTTTTTGACCGATGGCTATTCAACCTCCGTTTAATCTGAACCGATGGATCGATGAGAACCGCGCATTGCTGAAGCCGCCGGTTGGAAACAAAAATGTTTTTCCGCTGTCTGAGGACTATATTATTATGGTCGTGGCCGGTCCGAATGCGCGAAAAGATTACCACTACAACGAGACTGAAGAATTCTTCTACCAACTCGAAGGCCAGATCAAAGTCATCGTTCAGGATCAGGGCCAAAGACGCGAACTGGAGTTAGGTCCGGGCGATGTTTACCTTCATCCTGCAAAAACGCCGCATTCTCCCGTAAGATCGGCGAATTCTATCGGCTTGGTAATAGAACGCGTCAGAGCCGGAAAAGGATTTACCGACGGCTTGCTTTGGTTCTGCGAAAACTGTAACCACAAACTCTACGAGGTTTATTTCGAGCTTCACGACATCGAGAAAGATTTTCTGCCTCATTACGAACATTTTTACAATTCCGAAACGCTGCGAACTTGCGAAAAATGCGGCGGGCAAATGCCGGCAGATCCCAAATACCTGAGTCCGGACCGCTAGAGCATTGGCTATCGGACTTAAAAAATTAACTTTGCAAAAACTTAAACAACATTATGGAAACAGCAAATGACCCATTCGGCATTCAGGACGCCCTGCGCCAGTTAGGCATTAAGGATATCAACGACGGAACCTCTACGGGGAACCACCATTTTGCGTCGGGCGAATTGCTCGAGAGTTATTCTCCCGTGGACGGACAACTCATAGGGAAAGTGCGCCAGTCTACTCCCGAAGATTACGAAAAAGCGATGCAATCGGCTGTGGAAGCGTTTAAAACGTTTCGATTGATGCCGGCCCCACAACGCGGAGAAATCGTTCGCCAGTTCGGCCTTAAGTTGCGCCAGCACAAAGAAGCGCTCGGGAAACTCGTCTCTTACGAAATGGGTAAATCGCTGCAGGAGGGTTACGGAGAAGTTCAGGAAATGATCGATATCTGCGATTTCGCTGTAGGACTTTCGCGCCAGTTGTACGGCTATACGATGCATTCGGAGCGCCCGGGTCACCGCATGTACGATCAGTATCATCCTTTGGGCGTGGTCGGTGTAATTTCTGCCTTTAACTTTCCGGTGGCCGTTTGGTCGTGGAACACTGCTCTGGCATGGGTTTGCGGCGACGTTTGTCTGTGGAAACCGTCTGAAAAAACACCACTGTGCGGCATAGCCTGCCAGAATATCATCGCCGAAGTTCTGCGCGAAAACAATCTTCCTGAGGGCATTTCATGTCTCGTAACGGGAGATGCTTCTATTGGAGAACTCATTTCGGCCGACAAGCGAATTCCACTCGTTTCTGCGACCGGGTCTACGCGCATGGGGAAAATCGTTGCCAAAACCGTTGCCGAGCGCCTTGGAAAATCGCTTCTGGAACTCGGTGGGAATAACGCTATTATTGTGACGCCTAATGCCGATGTAAAAATGACTGTCATCGGAGCTGTATTCGGAGCTGTCGGAACTGCGGGACAACGTTGTACTTCTACGCGCCGCCTTATCGTTCACGATTCGCTGTACGATAAAGTAAAGGAAGCGCTCGTAGCTGCCTACGGACAGTTGCGCATCGGAAACCCGCTTGACCAGCACAATCACGTCGGACCACTTATCGACAAAGATGCGGTGGCCATGTATGAGAACGCGCTAAACGAAATCACAAAACAAGGCGGAAAACTTATCGTAGAAGGCGGTGTGCTTTCCGGTGAGGGTTACGAGAGCGGCTGTTATGTTAAACCTGCAATTGCCGAGGCCGACAACTCATTTGAAATTGTTCAGCACGAAACCTTTGCTCCGATTTTATACCTGATTAAATACTCGGGCGATGTGGAAAATGCGATTGAACTGCAAAACGGCGTGGTTCAGGGGCTTTCATCGGCCATCATGACTTCGGACATGCGCGAGGCTGAAAAATTCCTGTCGGTAGCCGGGTCTGACTGTGGCATCGCAAATGTTAACATCGGAACTTCCGGTGCCGAAATCGGCGGTGCTTTTGGTGGAGAAAAAGAAACAGGTGGAGGTCGCGAGTCGGGTTCTGATGCCTGGAAAATCTACATGCGCAGACAAACCAACACGATCAACTACACGACGAGTCTGCCATTGGCTCAGGGAATTAAATTCGATTTATAAATGAAGAAACTGCTGCTTTTTTTGTGTTTCGCACCGCTGTTAATAGCGGCTACCTGCGAGGATGACGACGACGATTTAACTTGCCGTAACGCTAATGCCGGAGTGCGTATCATTGTCCGGGACGCCCAAACTCAGGAAAACCTTACAGATCTTGTGGTGGTTATTTCCGACACGCAGTCCGATTACGAGGAAACACTGCAGCCGGTGTTCGAAGCGGATACCTACCGCTATTACGGCGCTTACGGACGGCCGGGATCTTATGCGTTACGCGTGAGCAAGCCTGGATATCAGACGTACGAAAATAATAGTACGCCCCTTGTGGTAACGCCTGTTGACCGATGCAAAGTCATACTTGCCGGCCGAACGGTAAACTTGCAACCGCTTTAATTGGCAGCATATCAAAAAAGAATCCCGGTTTAGGCCGGGATTTTTCATTTATCGGGAGTTTTTAGAATCGGTAACCCACGTTAAAGCCCATATAGAATTCTACGGCCGCGTTAAATTCATCGTTGACCTCGGAACTAAAATTGCGACCTAAATCTACATACGGCCCGAATACGAATTTGTTGTTGAAGTTCCATTTGTAAGCCCCGCCGATTCCGAGGATAAAACTGTCCATATCGACGATGGGATCGGATGCCGTTTTTTGGTATTCGCCCGTGCGAAACTTCATGAAAGGTGAAATCACGAATTCACTGTTTTGGTCTCCCGTGTAGTAATTGTATGACACCCTAAAACTGTTTGTATCGAAGTCTTTGATTTCACGACCGAAACTCATGTTGTAAGTGTCGTTAAACAACATTGTTGCGCCCACAGATTGGTGGTCGTCGATAAGATATTCATACCCGACTTCGATTGAAGCGAAGATGATTGTGTTGGCAATATTCCAGTTGAATTCGTGCTTGCTTTCCTGTGCCTGACCGGCGAAAGTTGCGCTCATGAGGGCCATCAAAAAAAGTTTTTTCATCGGTGTAATAGTTTAGTTAAAGTTAGTTCCGGCCTTTCTCGCTTGGGTAAAGGTCCGGGAGGTTATCGCTTTGAAAAAATTCCTTGGAATCTACATCAATTGCTGTGAGTTTGCCCCGGAAGGCCGCGCCTGTGTCGATATTCCAGACGTTAGCCCTGCGTTGGGGTGTTGTAAATCCAAGGCGCGTGACAGGCGTATGTCCGATAAAAATCTCGTGATAGGCCGTAAACCGGTCCGGATATTCGGGCATTCCTTTCTGAAGGTTCGGATCCAGAGAGACGGCAGTTTCCCAAAGTGTTCGGTCCCAGAAAACCATGTTCGGATAATACTCGTGAGCAGCGCCTTTCAAATTTGTGAAGCCCGCGTGAACGTACAGGCGACTGTCTTCGTCCACGAAATAGTTGTGAAGTTTTTCGAGGAATTTTATGTGGTTTTCCTTGGCCGATAAGGGCAACACGGAATAAGCCCGGATCGTAGCCTCGCCTCCGTGCTGGTACCAGAGGTCGTTTTCTTTGCCGCGCAGCCAGTCCAGCAGTAAATCATCGTGGTTGCCGCGCAAAAACACGCAGGGGTTCGTCTCAGAAAGTCCGATCAGAAAATCCAGGACCTGAGGCGACTGACTCCAACCGTCTACGTAGTCGCCGAGAAAAATCAGTCGGTCCGAAGCGGTAACCTGCGCGCGCTCAAATATTTGGTGCAACGCCTTCAGGCCGCCATGTATGTCGCCAATGGCAATAGTTCTCATAGGTTTAAAGCTACTGAAACGAATCGGTTTGATAATGTTTTTTAACAAACGTCAAACGATTAACACTTGATACATTTTTTCTGTACCTGTGATAGATGCAAAGAAACTAATTTCACATCATAGTTCCCGGGACGTTCTTAATCATTTTGAATCTTTAAATTTTACACACCATGAAAAAGTTAATTTTTTTATTCGCCTTATGCGCATTCTACTGCGCCGATGTTAATGCTCAACAAATTATTGGCAATCCCCCAGCGATCCCCTCCAACCCCGTAATAGGACAACCAGAGGAAGGGCGAAAGTTTATCTATATCAGATTTGGGCGGAAGTCATTGCAGTGCGATGAATTTGGATTGTGCGTCTTTGAAGTTAATGCGTCGGTTCAGGATGTTATCACGTTGATAACTGCCATTTTTAAAAGAACGGGGCTCGAAGTAAGTTTTCCTGCAAAATTCGTTGCTGAGAACAAGCAATATTTCAAAGACAACAAATTTATTATGGGAGAAGATTTCACGCTTAGTGCTGAAACGGCTCGCGCTCTCGGAGCGAAAGCATACACAATTAAAAAAGGGGTATACCCTGTGGTATTTGATAAATCCACCAATACATACAATTGTACATTTTAAACTTTACTATATGAAACCTTTTTACCTGCCGCTTGTCATCATCGTTATGTCGGCCTTTGTGAGTTGTGAATCTGTTATAAAATTCGCATACGGAGTAAAGTCTCCCAAAGTTGAAACGTCGGAAAGCATTAAGCGTTATCTATTAAAACACAAAATAGATACTACCAATGTTTTGTACTTTAATAGCGTTCAATCTCTGGCTGCGGCCTCTCAAAAGAGTTACGTCATTTTTCCCGATGTTTTTTTCTACAACAAAGCAGGTAAAAGAGTTTTATATCCAAAAACTGCCAGCCACTGTAATGCGAGCGTGGATGAATTTCTTTCGGACTTGAAGAATTTTCACTTGCTCGAGGAAACCGAAACAGACATCACCGAGTTGACATCTTATTTGACTCCCGGTGTACATGAACTCGCCGATATCAACATTTTCATCACATGGACGACCTATAGCGGGCGCCTTAATAAAACCAAGGCTTTTGACTGGGTTCGCCTTATCGAAATGGCGAAAAGCGAGGGATTATCAATAAATTACTATATGGTAAGTGCAGACATTATGCAGGATTGGAAAGAGGAAATCGAACAGTTAAAAAACCAAGGTTGACAAAACACATCTACGCCATGAAAAATTTCATTTTATTATTAGCCTTATGTCTCGGAATACACGCGTTACCGCAAAAAACTTCGACCGAGAAAATCCGTCTGGGCTTCGCCTCAACGATGGCCGCCTTTACAGAATCATTGGCGCCGAACTACAAAAAAGGAATGACCTACGAGCGCTTCGAATCTTCGTTGAACGCCAAACCGACAGGCGAGGGACGCGCGGTGCTCAGAAAAGCATTCGGTTATTTGCAGTCCGGAGCTTCGACCGGCGAAATCGTGAAGAGCGATTCGGGATTTGAGATTGCCGGAGCGGCGGTGTTGCTCGATAAAATCTCCGAGCAAGCGTTGTTCGGGGTACCTGAAATGCCGGAAATCACAACGAATCGATGCAAATGGTATCAACTCCGCTGCCACTATAAAGCAGTCTCTGATCTGATTTTGGATATATTGGATGCAGCGTTCGTTTTGGTGGCAGACAGACCGCTTTTGGACAGAGATTGATTTTATTTTTCCTGCGGCTCGTATTTCATCTTGCGCAGGATTCGCATAGCCTCTTTAAAACCCTGGTAGACCGCCGCATCGTCCTGGGATTTCAAAAGAGGCTTTGCTTCTACAAGTACTTCCAATGCCTGATCGAATTCGTTCAGGTAACAAATCATCAGAGTGGCCGGAAGGTTAAGCAAATCCTTTTTTTCGCGATCGCCGAGCACTATGCCCGATTGCAATTTGCGCAGGATTGCCAGATTTGAGTTGTAAATGTGATGCAGCATTTTGCGGTTGTATTGGGGCGGTTCAAACAAAAATTCCCGCGATATACTGTAGAAACCGTTTTCGTAAAAGTGAATTGTTTGCCGTTCGAGTTCGTAGTAGCTCGTTTTGTCGTTGAGTCCCATAGGTACGTATTCGGTAATCGTAAAACTATTTTCGTCGTACGAGATAGTTACATCGTCGAGCGCAGAATAAAACAACTTCAATTGTTCGTTGATTAATTCTATATCCACGCGCGAATAGAAATGCTGGTCGCGCACTTTCCGATGGTTGCCGGCCCAGCAGATCACAAAGTGGTCTTTAAAAACTCTGTAATACGATTTAATGTCGCGGTGGCGATGGTTTATAAAGTCGATGACCGCGTCCAGCGTGTGTCCGATGCTGTTTCGTGAGTTGTTCTCGATATCGGCTACGATTCGCGAATTTTCGACATTCGTTGCGGGAGTTTGGGTTACAGGTATTGAGTTGCTGCCGAGCCTGAAAAAAACAGCGCCGCCCGGAATCGTGTGGATGTTTTTTTTGAAAGAGGAAACAGTGCCCGAGGATCGTATCGATACGAGCCCCACTACGCGGCCTTTTGGCAATTGCGGAAACGGGACATTCTCGTACTGTATTCTCGGAGCGTTGTGCAGGTACGCGTTTACGAGATTTTGAATGCGGCTGTCGTCGAAAAAATCGTCGCCCACAATAGCGTTGTCTTCATCTTCAACCCCCACAACGATATAAGAGTTGTTTCCCGGATTCGAGTTGGAAAGCGCGCAAATGTGCTTAAGAAACTTCGCTTTCCCTTCCTTGAGATGCAGGTTCAACTGGCGTTTTTTATCGTAAAACGTGTTCTCGTCGTTGTAAGCCAACAAATTCTTAATTAATAGCCGCCTGTTAATCATACAGTTCGATTCACTATCGTCGACGAAGCCTGAGCGGTAGAAAAAACAACGAGATCGGCAATGTTGACGTGATACGGACGCGTCACTACAAAATGAATTATGTCCGCGATATCTTCGGCCTGCAAAGGTTCAAAACCCTGATATACTTTGCCCGCGCGCTGAAGATCGCCCTTGAATCGCACTTCGGAAAATTCGGTGGCCACCATTCCCGGATGCACGGCTCCAACGCGAATTCCGTAGGGGTTCAGATCCAGTCGCATGCCAGCGTTAATCGCATCTACGGCGTGTTTGGTGGCACAGTAAACATTTCCCATCGGGTAAACTTCTTTTGCAGCCGTCGACCCTATGTTGATGATGTGTCCTTTGCGCCGTTCAATCATACCCGGAATTACGGCTTTGGAAACGTAAAGCAGCCCTTTGATGTTGGCGTCGATCATATCGTTCCAGTCGTCCGTGGAACCGTTTTGTATCGGATCAAGACCGTGAGCATTTCCCGCGTTGTTCACAAGCACGTCGATGTTCCGGAATTTTTCCTCAAGCGAACCGATGCTTTTTGCAACGTCTTTCTCGCGACGAATATCAAAAAGCAACGATTTTACCTCTGTGCGTTGGCCGAGTTCGTCCTGTAGTTCGGCGAGCCGATCCTCGCGCCGCCCGCAGATCACGAGTTTGAATCCGTTTTTAGCAAAATGGCGTGCCGTCGCTCTTCCTATGCCGCTTGTAGCGCCTGTAATTAGTGCGGTTTTCATTTTTACGCGAGTGGGCTTCCCGTACTTTCGGACCAAATCGCAAACCAATCCTGAATATCCAGTTCCAGTTGGGTCGCTTTTTTGAGCTGTTGCAGACGAGCGACATTCACCGTTCCCGCAATAGGCCGGATGCCTGCCGGATGTTTGAGAATCCACGCCAATAGCAAAGTGTCCGATCCTACGCCGTATTTTGCTACAAGTTGTACGAGCAGTTTTTTAAGCCGTCGCGTCTGTTCAGAATCGACGCGAAATACAGAGCCGAGCGGATTCCACGCCATAGGTAAAATCTCGTGCAAATGGAGGTAATCGAGTGTTCCGTCCAGCATCGGATTCAGATGTGTTGCGGAGAAAACCACCTGAGCGCAGTCCACCGGAATAAATTTTCGGACCAGATCCATTTGAATCGGGCTGAAATTCGCGACGCCGAAATCGCGGATTTTGCCGTCTTGTTGAAGTTTTGTTATAGCTTTTGCCACCTCCTCGGGTTGCAATAACGGGCTTGGCCGGTGCAACAGGAATACGTCGAGGTAATCCGTTTGCAAATCGCGCAGTGAGTTTTCGGCCGCCGATATTATATGCTTCGCGCTGTAATCGTAATGCCGGGACACGATTTCGGTTCCAACGGGCCGGACGCCGGATTTGGAGATCAGTTGTAACCGGTCCCGGGAAATACCGCCGTGTTGCAGCGCCTTTCCAAAATCGGCCTGAGTAGTGTAATCGCCATAAACATCTGCGTGGTCAAAACTGCTGATGCCATTCTCCAGACACACGTGAATTGCCTGAGCCATTTCAGAAGTAGAAAGTTTTTTGTCCCAGGCTCCCCAGTTCATGGTGCCGGAAACTACGGGGGATAATGTCGTTTTCAAATTGTTTGTTTTTTCGCTCTTAAAAATAGCAAAACAAAATCACAAATCATCCTTAAGGACGCGGGGTCGCGAATTTTTTTAACGATGCATTAACATTCGTCTCGCGATTAAATCTCCAATTTGCGCTGTTAGAAAAACCAAACAACAACCTTAAATTCTTTGCCGTAATGAACGATACCGCCTCCGCTTTAGACATTAGGGCCATTAACGAAAAAATAGAACGCGAGAGCGCTTTTATCGACCTGCTCACGATGGAAATGTCCAAAGTCATTGTAGGTCAGAAACAAATGACCGAGAGGTTGCTCATCGGGCTTCTCGGACAAGGTCACATTCTGCTCGAAGGCGTTCCGGGACTGGCGAAAACATTAGCCATTAACACGCTGTCACAAGCCGTCCATGGAAGTTTCAGCCGCATTCAGTTCACGCCCGATTTGCTTCCGGCTGATGTCGTCGGAACGATGATTTACAACATAAAGCAAAATGAATTTTCGATAAAAAAAGGTCCGATTTTCGCGAATTTCGTGTTGGCAGACGAAATCAACCGCGCGCCGGCCAAAGTACAATCGGCTCTGCTCGAAGCCATGCAGGAAAAGCAGGTTACGATTGGCGATACAACATTTAGGCTGGACAAGCCGTTTTTGGTTCTGGCCACTCAAAACCCGATTGAACAGGAAGGAACTTATCCGCTGCCCGAAGCGCAAGTGGACCGTTTCATGCTCAAAACCGTCATCGATTATCCGAAAATGGATGAAGAGCGCCTTGTTATTCGCCAGAATTTGCGCGGAAGTTTCGAAAAAGTAAACCCCGTGGTCAGCATCGATCAGATTTTACGTGCACAAGCGGCGGTTCGGGAGGTTTACATGGACGAGAAAATCGAGAAGTACATTCTCGACATTATTTTCGCCACGCGTTTTCCCGAAAAATACCGCCTTGAGAAGTTAAAGCCGCTTATCGGGTTCGGATCCTCGCCCCGCGGAAGCATCAATTTGGCTACGGCAGCAAAGTGTTACGCATTTATCAAACGCCGCGGCTATGTGATTCCGGAGGACGTCCGGGCTGTAGTTCACGATGTATTGCGCCACCGTATCGGGATTACTTACGAAGCGGAGGCCGAAAACATCACCTCTGTCGATATCATCAACAAGGTCATAAACGAGGTCGAAGTTCCTTAAAAAACAAGAAAAAAATGCGCACCGGAGATTCCTTCGGTGTATTTGCATTTATACCCGATCATGGATACGAAAGAGCTGCTCAAAAAAGTACGCAAAATTGAGATCAAGACCCGCCGTTTGAGCGATCACTTGTTCTCGGGTGAATATCATACCTCGTTTAAAGGACGCGGCATGACGTTCAGCGAAGTGCGTCAGTACCAGTTCGGCGACGATGTCCGAAACATCGATTGGAACGTAACGGCCCGATACAATGAACCGTACGTAAAAGTTTTCGAGGAGGAACGCGAACTCACGATGATTCTGATGGTCGATGTTAGCGCGTCTCAGGATTTTGGAAGCACGGCTCAGTTTAAGAAGGAAATTGCTACAGAAATTGCCGCCACACTGGCTTTTTCGGCAACCCAGAACAACGATAAAATAGGGTTGATGCTGTTTTCCGATCGCGTTGAATTGTACATTCCGCCCAAGAAAGGGAAATCGCACGTGTTGCGTATCATTCGCGAACTCATCGAGTTTGAGCCGCAAAGCCATCGCACCGATATTGCCGAAGCGCTGAAATTTTTGTCTGCCACGCAAAAAAAGAAAGCCATCGCGTTTATGATTTCGGATTTTTTCTCGTCCGATTATACCGGTCCGCTTAAAATTGCCTCGAAGAAGCACGACCTCACGGGCATTCGGCTGTACGACATCCGCGAGCACGAACTCCCGAATCTCGGAATGGTTCCTATGCGCGATGCCGAATCGGGTGCGTTGCGACTCGTTGATACGTCGTCCAAAAAACTACGCGCAGCCTACGGACAAACGTTCCGGGAAAATGCGCGCAGATTTTCTGAATTGTTTACCCGAAGTGGCGCTGGGGTTATTGAATTGCGCACCGATGAAAGTTATGTAACCAAATTGCTCGGCTATTTTAAATCGAGAAGTTAGTATGAAGAAACTCTGGGTCGTTATTTTTCTGATGTTCTGTACGGCATTTCACGCGCAGACCAAACGCGTGGAGACCCGTATTGATTCGGTGCAGAAAAAAATCGGATCGGAGTTCCGGCTGCAATTGCGCACCAATGTGGACACGCTCTCACAGGTGGTTTTTCCTTCTGGCGAATTTTTTGGTCCGATGGAGGTCATCCGTCGCTATAAAACCGACACCACGCTTAAAGACAATCGCTGGGAACTCGTAAAAACTTACGGGCTCGCTCAGTTCGATTCGGGTCGGTTCACGATTCCGCCCCTGCGCGTGGTCATCAACAACCGGGCGCATTTCTCAGACAGTATTAGCGTTGAGGTGCTTCCCGTAGCCGTGGACACGCTTAAACAAAAATTGTTCGACATCAAGCCTGTCGCACCCGCCACCGCGGCTCCCGGAACGTTCTGGATCTGGATGATTCTGGGCTTACTATTGGTCGCTGCTGCGGTTTTCGGTTTTGTCCGATACTGGAAAAATCGGCGCGTACGCGAACCGGAGCCTCCGATCGTCTATAAAACACCGATTGAAAAGGCCAACGCTTTACTCGTGCGTCTGGAGCAAAAACGCCTGCTCGAACAGGGCGCCGTCAAAGATTACTACTCGGAACTCACCGATATTGCGCGAACGTATATCGAAGAAGTGATTCACATTCCGGCCATGGAAAGCACGACGTCCGAACTGATTTACGCACTGCAAATGGCTGCCGCTAAAAAGAATATGCCGCTTTCTGAGGATACGTTTCAGAAGCTCGAAAGCGTGTTGCGACAGGCCGATCTTGTGAAATTCGCCAAATCGCGCCCTAACGATTTCGAAATTGTGGCCGACCGCGAAAAAATCGGTACTGTGATTACAACGCTCGACGCTTCGGTTCCGCCCGAACCGGAAGACGAACCGGCCGAAGTGGAAGAAATCCGCCAAATCAAACAAACCCGTAAGCAAAAGCAGCGGCGCATCGCTATTTACACGGTTGCGGGAATGCTTCTCGTTTTGCTCGGAATCGGCGCGTTTTACGTCAATAAACACGGATTTACCTACGTTAAGGACACTGTTTTGCGCCAGCCGTACAAACTGATGCTCGAAGGAGAATGGGTGCGAAGTGAATACGGAAGTCCGGCCGTGGTTATCGAAACGCCAAAAGTGCTCACGCGGCACAAAGCCGACGCATTTTATCCAAAGGAAACTATGGCGCTTGTCCGCGATTTCGATTTGTTCGCCCACGGAAAACCGGACGGTGATTTCTTTATCGGACTCGCTACGATGGCTGTAAAATCTGAAACTCCGGTTGATCTTGAAAAGGGAATGGCGGCCGCGATTACGCAGTTCGAAGCCACGGGAGCCCAAAACATGCTCGTAAAAGAAGAAGGTTTCGATACGGGTCAGGGCGTTACGGGCAGGCGCGCTTTTGGAACGTTCAAACAAAGCGCTACTTCCGAACGAATGTATTACGAAATTCTGCTGTTTGCCCAGGACAACGGTTTGCAGCAGATCACAATCGCTTATCCGGATGCAGACGTTTATGCCACGCAAATTGCCGAGCGCGTTTTGCAGTCTGTCGAACTTAAAAAAGCAGCGCCGTGATGGAAAAGATATCGTTCATGAATCCGGAGTTTTTCTGGTTGCTGTTGCTGATTCCGGCGTTGTCGGCCTGGCACATTTACCATAAACGCAAGGCACGCGCGGACTTCCACATCAGCAATTTATCCGGGGTTCCGGCCCGGCGAACATTTTGGGAGCGTTTCGAACCGATGTTGTTCGCATTTCAGATGCTTGCGTTAGGATTGCTCGTCGTAGCGCTTGCAAGGCCGCGAACGGTCGATGTAAGCAGTCGGACCAAAACCACAAGAGGAATCGACATTATAATGGCGGTGGATGTTTCGGGGAGTATGCTCGCCCGCGATTTCAGGCCTAACCGTATGGAGGCGCTCAAAAAAGTAGCATTGGATTTTGCGTCGAACCGGCCAAACGACCGTATTGGAATTGTCGTTTACGCGGCAGAAGCTTACACGCGGACGCCCGTGACGAGCGATCAGGCAGTTGTGGAACGCGCGCTCAAAGACATCAAATACGATCGCGTGCTTCAGGACGGAACCGGCATCGGGATGGGATTGGCTACGGCGATTAACCGTTTAAAAGATTCAAAAGCCAAAAGCAAAGTTATTATTCTGATGACCGACGGTGTCAACAACGCAGGTTTTATTGAACCGGAAACGGCCTCGGACATCGCACGCGAATTCGGAATTAAAGTCTACACCATTGGCATCGGGACGAAAGGCATGGCCGAATTTCCGTACGCTTACGCACCAAACGGCGGATTTTTGTTTAAAATGATGCCCGTAGAAATCGACGAAGCGCTGATGAGAAGCATCGCTAAAAAAACGGGTGGAAAATATTTTCGCGCTACCGGGAACACGAGTCTTGAAAGCATTTACGACGAAATCAATAAACTTGAGACCACAGAAATTGAGGAACTCAGGTTTTACGATTATCAGGAGCATTTCCGGCCGTTTGCGCTTGTAGCTTTCGGGCTTATTGGTTTTGTCGTATTATTAAAACAAACCGTTTACAGAAGTTTTATCTGACATGTACGAACTGGACAACACAAACTATTTTTACCTGCTCGCGGCTGTGGTTTTGCTCGCGTTGTTGTTTGCGTACAATATTTTCTGGAAGCGCAGGGCGGGGCGGCGATTCGGAAATCCCGAAATGGTGCGAAGACTGGCTCCGGAAAGATCGACGGTAAAACCCGTTCTGCGGTTTGCGCTAGTGTGTCTGGCGTTGATCTCAATTGCCGTGGCACTCGTGAATCCGCGCATCGGAACGCGTACCGAAACGATAAAACGCGAAGGCATTGATGTGGTCTTTGCTGTCGATGTTTCCAAAAGCATGCTTTGCGAGGACATTGCTCCGAACCGGCTTGAGAAAAGCAAACAGATTGTGTCACAGCTTATTAATCAACTTGCCGGAGACCGTATTGGCATTGTGGCTTACGCGGGCGCAGCTTTTCCGACACTTCCGATTACAACGGATTACTCTGTAGCGAAGATGTTCCTGCAAGGTATGAATACCGACATTGTTTCGAGTCAGGGAACCGCGCTGGACGATGCGATTACATTGGCCACGGACTATTTTGACAAAGATCAGCAAACGAGCAAATTGGTTATCTTGCTGTCCGATGGTGAAGATCACGGCTCCGGATTCGACGATGCATTGGCCGAAGCCACCAAACGAGGCGTTCGCATTTTAACGGTAGGCGTAGGTACTGAAAAAGGGGGCCCGATTCCGCTCAAGGAAGGAAACCGCGCGCTCGGATTTAAACGCGACCGGAACGACGAGGTCGTAATTACGCGGCGAAACGTGACTCCGTTGCGGCACATTGGCAGTGTGACCAAGGGCGGTTTTGTCGATGGAAACAACACAAAAGCTGTGGTAGATTACGTTAAGAAAGCGTTGGACAACATCGAACGCAGCGAATTTGAAACCCAGCAATACACCGATTACAATTCGCATTTTCAATGGTTTATTGGTTTGGCGATGCTGTTCCTCGGGGCTGCTGCGCTGTTATCCGATAGAAAATCCAGATGGTGGCGAAAGTTGAACCTGTTTAATGAGAAACCGCAATGAAAACGATGATGATTTTGATGGCTCTTGCGTTTGCAGTTCCGGGGTTTGCCCAAAAGCAAGACAAGGAAATTGCTCAGGGAAACCGTCAGTTTAAGAACGAATCGTATGCCGAGGCCGAGGCTTCGTACCGAATTTC
>CAZTGF010000005.1:12990-27258 GCA_964612955.1 uncultured Flavobacterium sp. | reverse complement strand
ACCGTCAGTTTAAGAACGAATCGTATGCCGAGGCCGAGGCTTCGTACCGAATTTCACATTCGCGTTCCCAAAGCGCCTCATCGGCTTATAATCTTGGCAATGCAATTTATCGGCTCGAAAAGCCATCGGAAGCTAAAACCGCTTATGCCCATGCCATTAAAAACGCAAAAACGCGTACCGAAAAGCATCGGGCTTACCACAACATGGGGAATGTGCTCATGAAAGAAAAAGATTACCAGGCTGCAGTTCAGGCCTATAAAAATGCGTTGATTAACAATCCGACCGATGACGAAACGCGCTATAATTATGCGCTTGCCAAAAAAATGCTGAAAGAAAATCCACCTCCGAACAACCAGGATAAAAATCAGGATCAGGCAGGCGATAAGGATGACGAAAATAAAGACGACAGCCAGCCTAAGGATAAAGACGAGGGCAAAAACAACGAACAGGATCAGAAGAACCAGCCCGATCCTAAAGACCCGAAAGACGAAAACCAACCGGCTCCACAGCCGCAGCCCCGTCCGGGTGGAATTTCCAAAGAACGCATGGAAAATCTGCTCGATGCGGTAAACAACGAGGAAAAGAAAGTTCAGGACAAGGTGAAAGCCACTCAGGAAAAAGGTCGTCCTGTACGAAATGAAAAAGACTGGTAAGATGAAAAAGCTGCTGATTTTGTTACTGCTCGCCTGTTGTCCCGTTTGGGCGCAGGTCAAGTTTGAAGCGCGCGTGAGCAAACCTTCGCTGGGCGTGAACGAAACACTGCGCGTAGATTTTGTCATGAATGCGGACGGCGATCATTTTACGCCCCCGACCTTCGAGGGTTTCCGCGTCGTAGGCGGCCCGAGTCAGCAGGTAAGCCAATCGTGGATTAACGGAAAAAGTTCGTTCAACAAAGTATATTCTTACTATCTGATGCCCACAGAACGCGGTCCGGCTACGATTCAGTCGGCAAGCGTCGAAATTGAAGGCGAGATTTACAAAAGCGACCCAATTCGCGTAAATGTAACGGCAGCCGTCGCACAGCAGCAACGCGGGCCCGGCCAACCGAACGCGCCGGACGTTGACCAATCGGTACACCTTGTGGCCGAAATTTCCAAAGGCAATCCGTACCTGAACGAACCCATTACGGTGGTCTATAAACTATACCTGAGCTACAACATAGGCGTAAGTAACTGGCGCGAACTCAACAAACCCAAATACAACGATTTCTGGAGCCAGAACATCGACATCAAACAACTCGTCGCGGAACAAGGCACTTATAATGGCGAGCCGATGCGTTTTGTCACGCTGCGAAAGACGGTTTTATATCCTCAGAAGTCGGGGAAACTTACGATTGAGCCGCTTTCTCTTGAACTCGATGTTCAGGTGCCTACGGGAAGGCGAAATTTCTTCGGACAGCAGCAAATTGTGGAGCAAACCAAACAAGTCTCGGCGGGGTCTCGCGTCATTAATGTAAAGCCTCTTCCGGAAGCAGGTCGTCCCGCAAATTTCAACGGAGCGGTAGGCAAGTTCAGTTTCGAGGTAAAACCGTCTAAAACCACGCTCAAAAATGGCGAGAGTTTCGATTTAACGGTAAGCGTCAGTGGCACGGGGAATTTAAAGCTGTTCGATTTGCCCAAGCCCGTACTCGCTTCCTCACTCGAAGTGTACGATCCGGTTCACAGCGAAAACGTGCGTACGCCGCTCTCGGGAATGACGGGTAAAATCTCCGATGTTTACACGATTGTGCCTACGTACGCCGGCAACTATACGATTTATCCGCTCGAATTTTCGTATTTTGATTTGCAAACGGGAACATACAAAACACTGGCATCGCCCGAAATTCCGATTCGCGTCACCGATGGTCCGATGCCCGCAACCGTAGCTTCGAACCAAACCCCCGGAGGGGCGGCGCAACCTCATACGACCGATGCGAAGTTTCACTTCATTAAGCTCAAGACGATGCTAAAAAGCATGAACCGCAAAGATTTTTATGGTTCGGGCTTATTTTACAGTTTGATTGTGCTGCCGTTTTTGTTTATTCCTGTGTTGGTTTACGGACGCAGCAGAAAACGCGCGCTCGAGAAAGACATTGTCGGAAACCGCAAACGCAATCAGGACAGACTGGCGCGCAAATACCTGAGCGAGGCCAAACGACAATTAGGCAATCGGGAAGCGTTTTACGTATCGCTCGAACGCGCACTTCACAATTTCATGAAGGCCAAACTCGGTATTGAAACCTCCGATATGCGCAAGGACACGATTCGCGAATTGCTCTCCAACCGCGGCGCTACGGGCGAAACCGTCAACGATTTCATGAAACTCATCGCCGATTGCGAATTTGCGCGTTATGCGCCCACAGCCGGTACGTCGCTTAGCGTCGATTACGAGAAGGCCGCCGCGTTGTTATCAGATCTCGAAAAACAAATGAACTAACGGTCATGAAGTATATCTTTTTTATTTTTTTGTTCGTCGTTCAGAGCAGTTTCGGGCAATCAGGGTTCGAACAAGGCAACCGTCATTACCGCGACGGTGAATACGAAAAAGCCGTACTCGCCTATGAATCGGTGCTGCGCGGCAACAAAGAATCTTCGGCCCTGTACTTTAATCTGGGCAATGCGTATTACAAACTAAACCAGATTGCTCCGGCGATTTACAATTACGAGAAGGCGCTTCTGTTGGACCCGAACGACCGCGAAATCAGAGACAATCTGGCCATCGCGGAAAAAATGCGCGTCGATTCGTTCGAGCCTGTTTCCACAGTTGGTCTGAGCCAGGCGATTTCCAGCTTTACCTCGGTCATGCATTACGATTCCTGGGCATGGACAGCCGCGGCATTGTCCACGCTCGCCTTTGTGTTTTTTTGCGTTTATTTTTACAGTAACAAAAGCCGCGTTAAACGTTTTTTCTTTACAGGCATTTTTATTTGCATCGGGCTGATGTTGCTGAGTATCGGCGCTGCCATGTTTGAAAAGTCAAGTGCGGACAGCCAGCGTTTTGCTATCGTATTTGTGCAGGTTACGCCTGTAAAGAGTGAGCCGCTCCCCGAGGGTTCGGAAGTGTTACGCGTTCACGAAGGCACTAAAGTCGCCATTGTAGAATCAATCCAAGGGTGGTACAAAGTTGAGGTTCCGGATGGAAATCAGGGATGGATACAGGCACAAACCTTGCGCGAAATCCGCTAAAACCACGCGCGTACCATCGGGTAAACCGAAGCGCCAACTTTCCGGATGGGTTCGTAAAACCACGAGCGTTCGAGTGGCTCGTGCGCGGCAAATGACGCATCGTCGTTGATCTGGTGAAAAACATTGAGCACAACGCCCATAATCACGATTATCTTAAGCAGGCCCAGAAATGCACCTCCAAACCGGTTCGCAATGCCAAGACCGGCAAGACTCATCATCGTAGCGATGGTTTTGGCAAGAATCGTAACCCCGATGACCGCCAGCAAAAACGGAATCCCGAACGACAGAACAAACACGATGTTGGAATTCCATTCGGTGCGCGTCTCAAAAATGCCGCGGAAGAATTCGGACAGATAAAATGCAGCATAAACACCAACGACGATGGATAACAACGAAGCGAGTTCGGCCATAAAACCGTTGAAAAATCCTTTGGCCGCAGCGTAAAACAGGATCAACCCTAAAACAAGGTCCAGCATGAGCGGAATTTTTAATCGTACTTTTGCCAAAAGTAACAAAACTAAACCGGTTCGGCCGGAATGCATAAATCGAAAAATATGTCTAGAGATATAGAACTTAAAAACCGCTGGGAAACGCTTGTAAAAAAGCTCTCGGACCAGTTTTCCCAAGGCGAGGACTTGGATTTGGACGCCATCATTTATCTGGTTGGCGTGCAGGAACTCGGGAAGGTGCACCGAAAATATAAAAAAGACGAGAAGTTAAACCTCATGCACATTGCCATTTGCCGATTGCTCGAGCCTTACGGATTCTACGAATTCGACCACGTCGATGCCGATGGCTGGCCGCACTATCGCGTGCGCGAACAACTTCCGCCGCTTAAAGCCGGTGAACAATCGGTGCTCATGAAAGAGGCGCTCGTGAACTACTTTGTAGAGCGGGAATACATCGACTAAAACGGATTTTTACATTCGGGCGCACCGCTTATTTGCGTAAATTTGCAACCCTAAGATTTGATTGATGACAGAGAAAGTACAGGACCTGATTCAGGAAGCCGCCAAATTTGAGACCTCGAGCCCCGAAGCGCTGGAAGCATTCCGCATTCGTTTTTTGGGTAAAAAAGGCATTTTGAACGAGTTGTTCGCCGCATTCCGGGACGTACCCGCGGATCAGAAAAAGGCGTACGGGCAGGTAATCAACGAACTCAAACAAACGGCCGAAGAAAAGGTAAAAACGCTGCAACAGTCATTGGAATCCGCTGCTGAAGTGGCAGGCATTTACGGCGATTTAACGCGTCCCGGAGAACCGCTTCCGATCGGATCCCGCCACCCGATATCGATCGTTAAAAACCAGATCACCGATATTTTCGCAAGCGTTGGTTTCAATGTATCAGACGGGCCCGAAATCGAAGACGACTGGCACAACTTCACGGCGCTGAACCTTCCTGAATACCATCCGGCCCGCGACATGCAGGACACTTTCTTTGTGCAGACCAATCCGGACGTGCTGCTGCGCACGCACACTTCATCGGTACAGGTGCGCTACATGGAAAACAACAAACCGCCCATCCGCACCATTTCGCCCGGGCGCGTGTTCCGCAACGAGGCCGTTTCTTCGCGTTCTCACTGTATTTTTCATCAGGTCGAAGGGCTTTACATCGACAAAGACGTGTCGTTTGCAGACCTTAAACAAACGCTTCTGTATTTTACAAAGGAAATGTTCGGCAAGTCCAAAATTCGGCTGCGTCCGTCGTATTTTCCGTTTACCGAACCAAGCGCGGAAGTCGACATTTACTGGGGCCTTAAAACCGAAACCGACCATCGGATTACCAAAGGAACGGGCTGGCTCGAGATTATGGGCTGCGGCATGGTAGACCCGAACGTACTCAAAAACTGCAACATCAACCCGGATGAATACACGGGATTTGCATTTGGAATGGGCATCGAACGCATCGCAATGTTGTTGTATCAAATCGGCGACATTCGCATGTTTTACGAGAACGACGTCCGCTTTCTGGAACAATTCCGCTCCAGTCTGTAGTTTTTTATCTGAAGCTGATCCGGCTGTACGCTGTATCTTTTCCGCGCAAAAGCGCAAAAAAGGATGCCGCTTCCATCCGGGCTAAAAACCATTTTCCATGAAAAAAGACATTGTAATTCCCGAGGTAGAAAACGTATATATGGCCGCGATTCCGGAATGGAACGACGATTTTATGGAAACCGTCTGGAACGTGTACCTGATTAACGCCCGCAAAGAGCCGCTGAGCAATGTTATGGTCGTGTCAAAAGCATTCGGCACAATCGATGGCGAAATGCGCAAAACCTCGCTGCTGCGCCACGGTTACATCGAAGTTCACGCAGATACTGCCGTGAAGGTAGAAATGATAGAATCGAGCGTTCTGGCG
Source organism: uncultured Flavobacterium sp. (assembly GCA_964612955.1). Lineage (GTDB taxonomy): Bacteria > Bacteroidota > Bacteroidia > Flavobacteriales > Flavobacteriaceae > Flavobacterium. The sequence goes on along the minus strand of CAZTGF010000005.1, from coordinate 21,735 downwards.
CTTAACAACGAGTTTATGGTGACGTTTTTTGTTGGCAACACGCTTTACGACCGCAAATATGTGTTTGTGGCCAACTCGCTCGTCAAAGAAGCCGTTTCCGAACTTCCCGCTATCGACCGCGAAGGCATTCTGGCCCGATAGCGATTAATCGAGCTTCTCGGTGAGTTTTTTAAAGACCTTGCGCGCTTCTTTACCTTCGTATAAAATGCTGTAAACGGCGTTGATAATGGGCGTTTTAGCGCCGAGGATTTCGTTGAGCTGGTAAGCACTGCTCGCGGCGTAATACCCTTCGGCCACCATGCTCATTTCCATCATCGCACTTTTAACGGTGTAGCCTTTTCCAATCATATTTCCGAACATGCGGTTGCGCGAAAATATGGAGTATCCCGTCACGAGCAAATCCCCGAGATAAGCCGAATCGTTGATGTTTCGCTTCATTCGGTGCACTTTTTTGATGAATTTTTTCATCTCCCGAATGCCGTTGCTCATTAAAACCGCCTGAAAGTTATCGCCATAGCCAAGCCCGTGCGCAATTCCCGCTGCAATCGCGTAAATGTTCTTGAGCATGGCGGCGTACTCGGTTCCTATGATGTCGTCAGAGATTTTTGCTTTGATGTATTCCCCGCTCAGCGCATCGGACATTATCGTTGCTTTTTCGGCATCCCGGCACGCGATGGTTAAGTAGGAGAGGCGTTCCAGCGCTACTTCTTCGGCGTGGCAGGGTCCGGTAATCACGCCAATGTTGTCAAACGGAATTCCGTAAGTTTCGTTGAAGTGTTCTCCTACGATTTTGCTGCTTTCGGGCACGATTCCCTTAATCGCCGAGAATATGACTTTCCCGTCCAGCGACACATCGAGTTTTTGCAATTCGGTTCCCAAAAACGCCGACGGCACAACAAAAATGAGGTAATCAGCATAGTTAACGGCTTCGTTGATATCAGACGTCAGAAAGAGTTTACCCGGCTGAAATTCGACGCTGCTCAGGTAATTCGGGTTGTGATAATGTGTTTTTAAATGGGAAATCGCCGCTTCGTTTCGCATGAACCACGCAATTTCAGCTTGATTGGCGCAAAGCATTTTTGCAATGGCAGTGGCCCAACTTCCGCCGCCAATCACGGCAAATTTATGTGTAGGAGTCATTTTTCAGCTTGAGTGAATTTTGTCAAAATTATGGAATAATACCTTCATAATTGGCAACCGCAAATATCCCGTATAATCGGCGAACGCGTGTATTATAGAAAATTTTAACTTATTATTATGATTTTCAGCACAATGGCGTTTCGCATTCTGCGTTAAAAAGCTCACAGAAGTTAGTACGCTTTAGTTAGTACTAGAAGTTAGTTAAATTTTGTTTTTGGTGTTTTTGAAAGGCGTTGTCGGGTTACCACAGCGCCTTTTTGTATTTTACGTCTCGTATAACCCGGTTTGATCGATGTGCGCCCATACTTTTTCGGGCAGCAAAGGCCGCGTATTTTTGCGTTCTGCAATCGCTTTTCGGATAAAGGTGGAGCTAATTTCCACCACGGGAGCATCCACCATTCGCACATTCGGGTACTGGGGAAGCGCGTCCGATGATCCTTTGCGCGGATATACGTAAATGTTAAATTCCGCCACGATTACGCCGTAGTTCTTCCATTTGTGCAGCGATCTCAGGTTGTCTTCGCCCATAATAAGCGCGAACTCGTGTTGCGGAAATTTTTCGGTCAAATGCGCGAGCGTATTCACCGTGTAATTGGGTTGGGGCAACTTAAATTCAATGTCAGACGGCCGCAATTTTTCGTAATCTTCGGTGGCCAGCGTCACCATATGCATGCGTTCGTAATCGTCGAGCAGCGATTCTTTTTGTTTGTGCGGATTGTGCGGGGTTACCACGAGCCAAACCTGGTCCAGATCTGAATATTCGGCCATATGGTTGGCTAAAATTAAGTGCCCGTTGTGAATCGGATTAAACGAGCCAAAGAACAGCCCTATTTTCATAGCTTTCCGGTTATAAAATCGCGCACCAGATCGTACGCTTCCTGTTTCGCCACTTCAAGATCGTAATTTTTAATGACGCGGTCAAACTGCGGGGCCGTGGCCAGTTCCACCGAGGCTTTTGCAATCCGCATATTGATTTTGTCTTCGCTTTCTGTGGAGCGTTTTTTCAGGCGGATTTTAAGTTCATCTATGCTCGGCGGTTTGACGAAAACGGCCAGGGTTTGCTCCGGAAATTTTTTCTTAATGCGCAAACCGCCAGCGACGTCGATGTCAAATATTACGTTTTTTCCCATCGCCCAGATGCGTTCGATTTCCGATTTAAGCGTGCCGTAGAAATTGTCGCGATACACTTCCTCCCATTCGAGAAAATCGCCCTGACGAATGTGTTGTTTAAAATCTGAGAGCGATATAAAATAATAGTCCTGCCCGTGAATTTCTTCGCCGCGGGCATTGCGCGAAGTTGCGGAAATCGAGAACTCCAGATCCAACTCTGGCTGTTGAAGCAAATGTCTTACGATGGTCGTTTTTCCGGATCCGGACGGTGCCGAAAACACGATTAATTTTCCTTGTTGCATGTCATTTGGGGATTGTGCTAAGTCTTTTTAAACGGCATTTCGCCAAAGCGGATCGTAAATCCTGTTTTTGCGGGCCCGTAATAGAACTTAAGTTTTTTTCCGGTTTCCAGCCCGTATTCGTCGAGCAAATCTGTGTTTACGTAGAGCACTTGGACCGATGCATTTGTTTCGCGTGCGAGCGTTTCGTAATCGGCAATGTCCTTTTTTAAACGACCGGGTTTGGACGTGAATTTACTCCAAAAAACGATTAAATGATAATCTGGCGCGTTTGCCAAAGGTAGTATTGGCGTGTTTCCGTCGGCGTCTTGCAATCGGTTCAACAGTTCCGAAAACTCAAATTCCTGGGTTTCACAGGCGTCGAAATGCGCCTCGATGTTCTGTTTCGCATCGGAAATCTGAGCGGGCAGGCAAGCGTCCGTATCGGCATAACACAATTGTTTCCCCGAGCGATCAAAAAGAATAATATCGCTGTTGAAACTGCGCAACGTATTTATATAAAGCGTGAGCGTGTCCGATGGCGGCCGGAAAAAATACGTCGGATGTTCAATATTCTGCGCTTTCCAGTACGAAGTTACGGCGGCTTTGGTTTCAACTACGGGCGACTTTATCCCGGTCAATGCGCGTACTCCGGCGCCGCATGAGGCCAGCCCAACACACAAAATCAGCAATAAAAACGCACGCAGCTTTTTCATGATTAAAGAACGTTTAGCACCTGCTCTTTTATCTTTTCGAGTTCGTCTTTCATCTGAACGACGAGCTTCTGCATAGGTGCGTGGTTGGATTTTGAGCCCATCGTGTTGATTTCCCGGCCCATTTCCTGAGTAATAAACCCAAGTTTTCGGCCGTTAGCTTCTTTGCCGGCAAGTGTTTCGGTAAAGTAATCGAGGTGGTTTTCGAGTCGGACTTTTTCTTCGGTAATATCGTATTTCTCGAGGTAGAAAATCAGTTCTTGCTCAAAGCGGTTTTCGTCAAGCGTTACTTTTAGTTCGTCAAGCGCGGCGCTGAGACGTTTTTTAACGTTGACAATGCGGTCGCCGTCCATCGCCAAAACCTGTTGCATCATGTCCCTGATGTTGGCAATGCGTTGCAAAAATTCGCGCTCAAGTGATTCGCCTTCACTAATGCGGAAGTCCTGAATGTTGGCTACGGCTTGTTTTACAACGCTCATGATTTGCGCCCATTCTTCCTCATCGATCTCTTCGCGCTCGGTTTTAAGTGTATCAGGCATGCGAACGGCCATTTTCATGAGTTCGGTAGCATCGGCATCGGGCAGAATTTCGCGGAGTTGTTCCATATACGCTCTCACCATAGCAGCATTCACGCGTGTAGCCGTTTGTTCGGTGCTGTTTTCAAGATAGATGGCCACATCGATTTTACCGCGTTCAAGGGCAGTGGCTACGTAATTTCGCAGTCCGAGTTCCATTTCGCGGTAAGTGGAGGGCATCCGGACATTTAAATCCACGCCTTTGCTGTTAAGCGATTTGATTTCTACCGATATTTTGCGGTTGTCAAGTTGAAGTGAGGCCTTTCCAAAGCCCGTCATGGATTGTATCATAAGCGTAAAAGATGGGCAAAGATACTCAAAAATAAGCGTTTTGAGTCAGGGCCGTTTTCAGGGCTTCAACAGTCTCGCTCCGGTTTCCGATGAAAATCCTGTCGCCCACAACAAATACAGGACGTTTTAAAAACGTATAGTGTTCCAGCAAGTATTTTTTGTAATCAGATTCGCTCAGCTTTTGGTCTTTGAGCCCCATGGATTTGTACAAGCGCGAATTCCGGCTGAACAAAGCTTCGTAACTGCCGGCTTTCTCCCGCAATTGGGCAAGTTCGGTTTCGTTCAGAGGTTCAACTTTTATATCGCGCCAGTGAAATGCGTTTTCGGGCAAGCTTTTTTTGATTTTTTTACACGTATCGCACGTGGACAAATAATACGCCTGATGCATGGTTATTTCAAATTCAGATGAGTGTCAACTTCGCTGTAGGGCAACAACAGTTCCTGCGGTCCCTGGGCATAGGACGCAATTTCGTACGGATTGTAGAACAACAACAGTCCGTTTTTATCGAAAATAATCGTTTCAGGCAAAATGAATTCTTCGTTTTCGAACATAAAACCTTTGGAGTTTAAAGGTTCACTTTGTCCGATGCCGAATTTGGTTCGGAATTTTCGCTCCGCGTAATCGGCGAAAGCCTTAACGTTTTTGAACAATGTTTGATTTGTCACGGAATGTCCGGTCTTAGCATCGAAAATAAGCGAATGTTTACCGGCATAACCGTGTGCGCCACCCGTAAACGTGTAATGGTCCAGAACAATGTTGATAAGGTTCTCTGTCTGATAAACCACCTCGCCGTTAACCTTTGCTTCCCAGCCAAAGCGCTCTTCGGGGTCCTTTTCTTTCATTCGGCGGTACGAATCCAGAAATGCCGTGCTAAGTTCATCGTAGTTTTTACTCGTAAACGGTTTTTCGCCAACGTAAATAATTTGCTTCATTGTGGCCAATACCTTTTGGTTAATGCTGTCCGATGGAATGTCACCGCCTTGAGCCACGGGGAGTTCAATCAATATCTCGGGACAATTTATCTCGCAATTTTCGGGGTATTTTTTATGAAATTTTTCCTTTTCGAATGCGACCGATTTTTTACATGAAACGGATAGCGCCGCAAGAAACAACAGCAAGAAAGCCGATTTTGCAAAGGCTTGGAATTTTGGCATAGCATACACTTTATTATCAGTAAATTTGCAACTATTGAAGAATCTAAAAAAACCTTTATATGAAGTTTAACACTAAAGCCATACACGGCGGGCAGTCCCATGAACCGGTGACAGGATCGGTGATGCCGCCCGTTTTTCAGACCTCGACCTATGTCCAGAAAAGTCCGGGCCAACCCTTAGGCGATTACGAATACAGCCGCGCCGCAAATCCAACGCGTACTGCACTTGAAGACGCGCTCGCGAGCATAGAAAACGGGGTTCGCGGACTTGCATTTTCATCGGGCCTTGCCGCGACGGATTGCGTGCTTCGTTCGCTGAAAGCCGGAGACGAAGTAGTGGCCATGGACGACCTTTACGGCGGTACGTACCGCATGTTTACGCGCATTTACAAAGATTCGGGCATCGTTTTCAAGTTTGTGGACATGAACGATCTGGACCAGTTTGCGTCGATGCTGAACGAAAACACAAAGCTGATCTGGGTGGAAACACCTACGAATCCGCTCATGAAAGTTGCCGATATTGCCGCGATCGCCAAAATTGCCAAAACGCGCGGGGTTTTACTTGCGGTGGACAATACGTTTGCGACGCCTTATCTGCAACGTCCGCTGGATCTGGGCGCTGATATTGTCATGCATTCCGCTACAAAATACCTCGGCGGTCACTCCGATGTAATTGCGGGCGCCCTTGTCGTAAAAGACGCTGAATTGGGTGAGCAACTCCATTTTCAACAGTTCGCAACGGGGGCCACTTTGGGTCCGATGGATTCGTTCCTTGTGTTGCGCGGCATAAAAACGCTTCATATCCGCGTACAGCGCCACTGCGAAAACGGTCAGAAAGTTGCCGAATTCCTTTCGGGCCACGACAAAATTAAAACAGTTTTCTATCCGGGATTGCCCTCGCACCCGTTCCACGACATTGCTAAAAAGCAGATGAGCGGTTTCGGCGGCATGGTTTCGTTTACGTTTAAGAGCGGTACAAAGGCCGATGCAGTTTCATTCCTTGAAAAACTAAAAGTCTTTACACTGGCCGAATCGCTTGGAGGTGTAGAATCTTTGGCCAACCATCCGGCGTTAATGACCCATGCTTCCATTCCAGAAAACATACGTCGCGAAATCGGGATATCGGATGACCTTGTACGCCTTAGTGTAGGAATCGAAGACATTGAAGACCTGCTTGAAGATTTGAAAAACGCACTTGCTTAACGAATGCGCAAATGCAAAAAAGCCCGGTCAATGCGATCGGGCTTTTAAGTTTATACGAGCTTTGTAAAATTAATCGAGGTAATAAATGTAGCCGAAATTCAACCAGACAAGCCAGTCGTTTGCGCGGTTTTCTGAGTAAACTTCCGGGTTCGGGCTTAAACCATCGACCCAATTGGAAAAATAATACTGCCAGCGCAAATCAATCATTAAGTCGGACATTACCGTGAGTTTGTAGCGCGTTCCAAGGCTTCCCACCACAGACCAGGTTGAACCGCCTGTATGGTCAAACGCATCGAAATATTTTACGGGAGTAATCGTAGGATCTTCACCCAAACGGCCATCGCCCAGAGTGGAATAAGCCTCAGGTTTGTAAAAAACGTATTGAGCGCCCAAACTTATAAAAGGCCCTAACTTGCCCGGCGTTGCGGAAAATTCGCGTATGCTGAGCGGAAAATATTCGAGTTGTACACCGATGTTTGTGACCGATGTTTCGCCTCTCATCGCGCGTAATTGTTGAGCGAATACAGAGGTTTTTTGCGGGTCTACCCACTCGCCGTAGTGCTGAAGTTTCGTTTTGCTATACGAAAGTTCGCTCCGGAGTTTAAAATGATCGTTGAAATACGTTTCAGGGCGATAGCAGTTACACTCGGGGATGTATGCGAAATTCATATAGTGGATGATTCCAATGCCGATGCCCGAATTGCCAGAGTTCGTAGAAATATCGTAACGTTGGCCATAATCGGACTGAAAAGCTACGGGACCCGCGATAATGCCCACTTCATGCGAAAAACCGAACTGTGCTTTTGCCGACGGGCCGAGGCCGACACACAGCAAAAAGCTCATGACTAAATACTTGGGCATTTTTCTCACGTGATTTACGATTCGGAGCAAATATATAAAAACATAGTTCAGTTGTGAAAAAAAATAAAAAATACTGCCCTGAGTCCTGAGATTGCATTTATTGCAAAAAATTCACATAAACCTGCCGTTTATACGTTTTTAGCGCAAGCTGCGTTTGTCGTATATTTGTCCGGAACCGGTGCCACATGAAAAAAATCATTGCGTTTTGGGTAGTTTGTCTGCTCACTTTATCGATCCAGGCCCAAAATACGGGGTCGTGGAAAGGGTATTTTTCGTATAACGAAATTAAAGATTTAAGTACCTCGGGGAACACACTAATCGCCGCTTCTGAAAATGCGCTGTTTGGCTATAACACCGTATCGCACCAGGTTAGCACCACGAATACGGTCGATGGATTGTCCGGCCAGACGATTACGGCCATGTACCACAGCAATGCTTTAAACCGCACCATCATCGGGTACCAGAACGGCCTTGTGAATGTGCTGGACCGCAGTTCGGGCGTAGTTACTCAGGTAGTGGATATTTTAAACAAACAACTGCCGCCTCAAATTAAGCGCGTTAATCATTTTCTGGAAGTCGACGGTATCATTTACATTTCTGCCGGCTTTGGCATTTGCCAGTACAACCTTTCAACACTGCAATTCGGGGATACGTTTTTCATCGGGAACTCGGTAGCCGAAATCAGAGTAAATCAAACGGCACTTTTCGATGGGTTTCTGTATGCTGCAACGGTCGAAGAAGGACTGAAACGGGCGCCGATCGACCACCCGAATCTTATCGACGCCAACGTATGGATGTCTGTGGCTGCCGGAAATTACTTCGGCGCTGTGACTTTCTCTGATCATTTGGTGGCGCTCACATCTTTTGGCGCATTGTCGCGGTTTAACGGAACCGGGTTTACGCCCATATCCCAACTGGATCAGATGCCCGTGGATCTGAAGACCGATGGCGAATTTCTCGTCACAACCACGCCCGGGAATGTTCGGGTGTTCAATTCGGGATTTTCGCTTCAGCAGCAGGTGTACCCGAACCAGATTTCACCGCTCGACCCTGTTACTTTTACGCGCGCTTTACGCAGTTTCGGCAAGCTTTTCATCGGCACCCAAACGAAAGGGCTTTTTGCGAGCCAGCCAAACAATCCGATGAGTTTCGACAATATTACACCCAACGGACCGCTCCGGAATAATGTGTTTTCGATTAATACCGAAACTCCCGACGTTTGGCTCACTTTCGGTGGCTATCCGGACGATTATAATCCGTTGATGTGGACCATCGGGCTCAGCAAATACAACCCGGACGCAGGTTGGACTTCCGTTCCTTATGAAGAGGTTCACGCGCCCGGGAAAATGGCCACGGACCTTATCGACATTACGTTTCATCCGTCCAATCCGAATGTATTTTACGTAAGCAGTTATCATTC
>CAZTGF010000005.1:7364-12890 GCA_964612955.1 uncultured Flavobacterium sp. | reverse complement strand
TATTTTAACGACCGTTGGGCCGGAATGCTCGTTGACCGCAACAATACAAAATGGTTCGCAACTTATTTGAACGGCGTTGTCGGATTTAACGAAAACGGTCCGATATACAAAAAGGTAACCGTAGGCGCCGAAAGTGGAAACCTGCCCGTTCGCGATGTTCGCACGATTGCGATTGACAAGAACAACCAAATGTGGATTGGAACCCGGGCCGGCTTACGCGTTATGCCTGTAGATGCGTTTATTACGCAAGACCAACCCACGGCAAATCCTATCATCATTCTCGATGTAGACGGCGTACCTCAGGAACTGTTGTACGAACAATTTATTAAGGATATTGCAGTAGACGGTGCTAACAACAAGTGGATTGGCACGGCCGATGCCGGTGTGTTTTTGCTTTCGCCAAACGGACAGGAAACGCTCGCTTACTTTACCCAACAGAATTCTCCGTTGCCGAGTAACACAATCAATGACATTGAAATCAACCCGAATACGGGCGAAGTTTTTATTGCGACGGACAAAGGCATGGTGTCCTATGGCGGTGTCGCTACGGCCGCAAAAGGAGATTTGAGCGATGTTTTCGTGTATCCGAATCCCGTGCGGCCCGGTTTTGCGGGAACCGTGAAAATTACCAATCTGACCGATAACGCTATGGTCAAAATTGCCGATGTTGCCGGAAACCTCGTTCACGAAGCGCGATCGGTAGGCGGAACCGTGGAATGGGATACGACAGCGTTTGGCAAATACAAGGTAGCTTCGGGAGTGTATATGATTTTCATTGCCACGGATGACGGAATGGAAACCAAAGTCAAAAAAGTAATGATCGTGCGCTGATGGTAACCAAAACCAAGGCGATTGTCATAAGTTCGGTGCGTTACCAGGACAAAAGTCTAATTGTAAAATGTTTTACGCAGACCGATGGGCTAAAGATGTTTTTTGTGGCGAATGCGTTCTCGGGCAGAGCATCGGGCCGAAAAATTGCGTACTTTCAGCCGTTGTCGATGCTTGAAATTGTCGCGTCCCGTCAGCTGAAAAGCCGGTTGGAGACGTTTCGCGAGATCCGGTTGGCGCACGCTTATCAAACCGCCACGACAGATATCGTAAAAAGCAGTTTGTTACTTTTTCTGTCAGAAGTGTTAAACGCGGGCATTCGCGAAGAAGAAAAGAACGAGGAGTTATACGCTTTTCTCGAAACTGCGCTGCTTTGGCTCGATCATCACGAATCGGTGAGCAATTTTCATCTGATCGCGCTTATGGAAATGACGAAATTTCTGGGGTTTTATCCCGCCCCGCCCGAGCACGACAGGCAGGTTTTTGATTTGGCAGGCGGCATGTTTTCCGATGAATCGGCCACGACCTCGCTGGACGTAGCGCAAACTGAGCTCTGGAAACGATTGCTCGGATTGAGGTTCGAATCCGAAACACTCGCATTCAGCGCGCGTGAACGCCAGCAATTGCTGCACCTTTTAATGGAATATTACCGCCTTCATTTAGGAAACTTCAGAACGCCCAAATCTCTTGAAGTGTTGCGGGAGCTGTTTTCCGGTTCGTGATTTTTTTGCGGCGGCGCGCTGCGCCCATCGGGAAAAGCCCTGTTGATCCGGCTTGCGCGCCGCAACTCCCAACCCATTATATTCCAAATCATTGCCCGCGCAAACACCGCGTTAACAGTCTTTTGTATAAAAAAATCACTACATTCGCGCAACATTTTGAAAAACCACAGCATGAGCACCAAATTTACTGAATACAAAGGCCTTGACCTGACGCAAACCGCAGCAGAGGTTCTTGAATTCTGGAAATCGGAAAATATATTTGAACAAAGCGTGGAAATGCGGCACGGAAAAGAGCCTTTCGTGTTTTTTGAAGGACCGCCATCGGCCAACGGTCTGCCCGGGATTCACCACGTTATGGCGCGCGCCATCAAGGATATTTTTTGCAGGTACAAAACTCAGAAAGGTTTTCAGGTAAAGCGCAAAGCCGGTTGGGACACGCACGGACTGCCTGTGGAACTCGGCACCGAAAAGGAACTCGGCATAACCAAAGAAGACATCGGCCACAAAATTTCGGTAAGCGAATACAACGAAGCCTGTAAACGCACCGTCATGCGCTACACCGACGTTTGGAACGACCTGACCGAAAAAATGGGGTACTGGGTAGACATGAGCGACCCTTACGTGACATACGAACCCAAATACATGGAAACCGTCTGGTGGTTGCTGCGCCAGATTTACGATAAAAACCTGCTTTACAAAGGCTACACCATTCAGCCGTACTCGCCCAAGGCCGGGACCGGTTTAAGTTCGCACGAAGTTAACCAGCCCGGAACGTACCGCGATGTTACGGATACTTCGATCGTTGCTCAGTTTAAAGCGAAAACAGAGTCGCTGCCGGATTTTCTGCAAGGTTACCCGGACATTCACTTTCTGGCCTGGACCACGACACCCTGGACATTGCCGTCGAACACCGCGTTAACCGTTGGGCCGAACATCGAATATGCACTCGTGCGTTCGTTTAACCAATACACGTTTGAGCCTATTCACGTGGTTCTCGCGGCCAATCTCGTCCCGAAACAATTTTCGAAAAACTACGAAGCGGCTACAGAAGATGAAGCTTTTACCTCCTATCAAAAAGGCGGTAAGAAAATTCCGTTTAAGGTGCTGCGGACGTTTAAAGGGCGCGAACTCGAAAATATTCGCTACGAACAGCTTTTGCCGTACGCTTTGCCATTCGAAGGCGCAGAAAATGCCTTCCGCGTTATTTGTGCCGATTTTGTAACCACAGAAGACGGAACCGGAATCGTACACACGGCGCCAACTTTCGGGGCCGATGACTTTAAAGCCGCTCAGGAAGCCGTACCGCCTGTGCCGCCAATGCTCGTTTTAGATGCGAATCAGCAACCTGTGCCGCTCGTGGATTTGCAAGGCCGATTCGTCGCTCAGATGGGCGAACTCGCGGGCAAATACGTTAAAAACGAATACTACGACGAGGATAGTGTTCCGGAAAAATCCGTTGACGTAGAAATCGCAATTAACCTCAAGGAAACCAACAAGGCCTTCAAAGTGGAGAAATACGTTCACAGTTATCCGCACTGCTGGCGTACCGATAAACCGATTTTGTACTATCCGCTGGATTCGTGGTTTATTCGCATCACCGAAGTAAAAGACCGCCTGTTTGAACTGAACCAGCAAATTAACTGGAAGCCAAAAGCAACCGGCGAGGGCCGTTTCTCCAATTGGCTCAAAAATGCGAACGACTGGAACCTATCGCGTTCGCGTTACTGGGGTATCCCACTGCCGATCTGGCGTACCGAAGACAAATCAGAAGAAAAAGTAATCGGATCTGCTGCCGAACTTTGCGAAGAAATTGCGAAATCCATCGACGCCGGGTTCATGAGCGAGCATCCGTTCGAAGGATTTGTACCGGGCGATATGTCCGAAGAAAATTATGCGAAGATCGACCTGCACAAGAATATCGTCGATAACATCGTGTTGGTTTCAGCATCGGGGCAACCTATGAAGCGCGAATCTGACCTGATCGACGTTTGGTTTGATTCGGGTGCGATGCCTTACGCCCAGTGGCATTATCCGTTTGAGAATCGCGATAAAATAGACAATCGCACAGATTTCCCGGCCGATTTTATTGCAGAAGGTGTAGACCAGACGCGTGGATGGTTCTATACATTACACGCAATCGGCGGGCTTGTATTTGACAGCGTAGCTTACAAGAACGTAGTATCAAACGGCCTGGTTCTCGATAAAAACGGTCAGAAAATGTCCAAACGACTCGGAAACGCCGTCGACCCGTTTGAAACGCTAGGCCAGTACGGGCCGGATGCCACGCGCTGGTACATGATTGCAAACGCCAATCCGTGGGACAACCTGAAATTTGACATCGAAGGTGTGGCCGAAGTAAGGCGCAAGTTCTTCGGTACGCTGTATAATGTATATTCGTTTTTTGCGCTTTACGCAAATATCGACGGATTTTCCTACGCGGAAGACGAATTTCCGCTTGAGCAGCGCCCGGAAATCGACCGGTGGATTCTCTCCGAACTGCACAGTCTGATTGCTGCTGTGGACGGTTATTACAACGATTACGAACCTACAAAAGCCGCGCGCGCCATTTCGGATTTTGTGCAGGAAAACCTGAGCAACTGGTACGTTCGTTTGTGCCGACGCCGCTTCTGGAAAGGGCAGTACGAATCGGACAAAATTGCCGCGTACCAAACGCTTTACACCTGTCTTGTAACCGTGGCCAAATTAAGCGCCCCGATCGCACCGTTTTACATGGACGCGCTTTACAGAGATCTGAACCGTTTAACTAAAAAAGAAGTATTTACGAGCGTACATTTGGCCGATTTCCCGAAATCTGTCGAAAACTTTGTTAATAAATCGCTCGAAAGCAAAATGCTGAAGGCGCAAACCATATCTTCGCTCGTGCTTTCGCTGCGCAAGAAGGAGATGATTAAAGTGCGTCAGCCGTTGCAAAGGGTAATGATTCCCGTATTTGACGCCGCTCAGCGAGAAGAAATTCACGCAATATCTGATCTTGTAAAAGCGGAGGTAAACGTCAAGGAAATCGAATTGCTGGACGATGCATCGGGCATTCTCGTAAAGCAGATTAAGCCGAATTTTAAAGCGCTCGGCCCGCGGTTCGGAAAAGACATGGGGTTGATTGCCAAAGAAATACAGTCGCTTTCTCAGCAGGACATTGCAGCGTTTGAACGTCACGGATCGCGCGAGTTTGAAATCTCGGGAAAAAGTTTAATTTTAACCTCGGACGAAGTTGAAATAAGCTCTCAGGATATCGAAGGCTGGCTCGTAGCTTCGTCTGGCGGCATAACCGTAGCGCTGGACATCACGTTAAACGATGCGCTCAAAAGAGAAGGCGTAGCGAGGGAACTCGTAAACCGCATTCAGAATTTGCGCAAAGAGGCGGGTTTCGAAGTCACCGATCAGATTTCGGTAACCTTGCAGCAGGCGCCGCTTTTAAACGAAGCAGTTACAGATTTCGGCGAATACATTAAATCTGAAACCTTAGCACGTGAGTTGCTTTTGGCAGAAGAGATGCAAGGCGGAACTGTGCTGGAGTTCGACGGAATATCAACGACAGTATTAATAACAAAATAGAAAGACACCATGGTAGATGAAAAGATTAGATACTCGGATGCCGATTTGGCGGAGTTTAAGGAGATCATTCTAAAAAAAATCGAGAAAGCTCAGGCGGACCTGAGTCTGATAAAAAGCGCTTACATGAACGATCTGAACAACGGTACAGACGACACTTCTCCAACGTTTAAGGCGTTTGAGGAAGGAAGCGAGACAATGTCCAAGGAAGCGAATTCTCAGTTGGCGATTCGCCAGGAGAAATTTATCCGCGATTTAAAAAATGCACTTTTCCGCGTGGAGAATAAAACATACGGCATTTGCAAAGTGACGGGCAAACTCATAAGCAAAGAGCGGCTTAAAATCGTTCCACATGCCACGATGAGCATCGAAGCCAAAAACATGCAACGTTAATCAAAAGCGCTCC
>CAZTGF010000005.1:1546-7264 GCA_964612955.1 uncultured Flavobacterium sp. | reverse complement strand
CATGCCACGATGAGCATCGAAGCCAAAAACATGCAACGTTAATCAAAAGCGCTCCTTCATCGGGGCGTTTTTTTATTAAATGCGTCAGAAATGCGCGCTTTTGTACCGGCAAGTATAGCGAATTAGGCAATTAACCTCTATTTTTACCGCCATTTAAAAAACGGATTTATGTCTTTGCGCCACGCTTATTTGATTATTTTTCTTGTGCTTCTCGTAGATCAGGTCTCAAAGATTTACATTAAAACAAATTTCATTCTGGGCGAAGAAGTGCGCGTATTTGACTGGTTTCGCATATTGTTTATCGAAAACGAAGGAATGGCCTGGGGAACTGTGATTCCGGGCGAATACGGCAAACTCATGCTCACCGTGTTTCGTATTTTCGCCGTGTGTGGCATTGGTTACTGGCTTTACAAATCGGTAAAGGAAAAAGCTTCGTCCTACTTAATTGTCGCGATTGCACTAATTTTTGCAGGTGCGCTCGGCAACATTATCGATTCCGTGTTCTACGGTGTCATTTTCTCGGACAGCCACGGCCAGCTCGCGCAAATGTTTACAGATCAACCTTATGGGACGTTATTTCACGGAAAAGTCGTGGATATGATTTACGTACCTATCATCGAAGATTATCTTATGCCAACGTGGGTCCCGATTTGGGGCGGACGCGAAATCACGTTTTTCAACGCCATTTTTAATATTGCCGATACCGCGATTTCAACAGGCGTAGGAATTCTGATTGTGTTTAACAAACGCGCATTTGGCGAGGTTAAAACGAGTAAATCCGCCGCGGCGTAACGCAGTAGTCGAGTTTTACATCGCTGGGCAGAACGTCCTTTATCCGGGGCTCGGCATCAAAAAACGAGAGTCCGATTTTCACCACATCGGCCCTGCAATCGGCCAAAAACCTGTCGTAAAATCCTTTTCCATATCCTGTCCGGTGCCCCGCTTGGTCAAAGGCGAGCAGCGGCACGAAAACCACATCGATCTGATCTGCGCGTAACGGTATGCCATTTTCAGGTTCGGGAATGCCGAACGTACTTACCCTAATTTTCGTGTCTTCGGTGAGTTCAAAGTGTAGCATCTTCGATTGTTCAAAATCACTTCGGCTCAAAGCAATCGTCTTGTCGCGGCCCATAAGAATCTGCAGCAGGTATTCGGTGTTCACTTCGGCATGGCGCAAAATCGGCAGAAAAAGGTGAAAAACCTGCTTGTGCCACACGGGAATATCAAGCGTATGGTTGGCGATGGCGAGGCTCATTTGGTCGCGCTCATCGGACGAAAGTTCACTCCGGAGTTGTTTGTACTTCAGGCGCAGGGCGGTTTTGTCTGACATTCGGATTTTTGCTGTTAAAAATACGCAAAATACACAAGTACAGCAGCTTTGTTCCGGCGCGTGACCAACCGATTTGTTACCTTTGCCGCCATGGATGCGCCATCGATTGAACTTCAGGTAAAAACGCTGCCCCAAAGCCCGGGCGTATACCAATATTACGACAAGGACGGCAGGTTGCTTTACGTAGGAAAGGCTAAAAACCTAAAAAAGCGCGTCAGCTCGTACTTCAACAAACTTCACGACAGTCCCAGGACGAACATCATGGTGAAACGCATTCGCACGATTAAACACGTCGTGGTAACGTCCGAAAGCGATGCGCTCGTGCTCGAAAACAACATGATTAAAACGCTTAAACCACGGTTTAACGTAATGTTGCGCGACGATAAAACGTATCCGTGGATTTGCATCAAAAACGAACCTTTTCCGCGTATTTTCTCCACGCGCAAGATGATTCGGGACGGTTCCCAGTATTTTGGTCCGCACACGAATTTCAAAATCATTTACGCGTTGCTGGACATGATACGCGCCCTTTATCCGCTGCGAACCTGCAATTACGACTTGTCGCCAAAAAACATCGAAAGCGGAAAATTTAAGGTTTGTCTCGAATATCACATTGGCAACTGCAAAGGACCGTGCGAAGGCTTGGAACCGATTGAAATTTATCACGAAAACGTACAGGCAATCCGCGAGATTTTAAAGGGAAACTTCGGTGCGAGTCTGCGTCAGTTCAAAAAGGAAATGCTCGAATGCGCGGCCCAGATGAAGTTCGAGGAAGCTCAAAAGCTGAAGGAAAAAATCGACGTTTTGCAACAATACGAAGCCCGATCAATGGTGACGAGTGCCACGATGAACGACGTGGATGTTTTTTCAATTGTGTCCGATGAATCCTCGGCGTTTGTCAATTACCTCCAAATTTCGCACGGATCGGTTGTGCGCGCCCATACGCTCGAACTCAAAAAGAAACTCGACGAATCGGACAAGGAACTGCTCGAACTCGGCATTATAGAAATCATTGACCGCTTTAAACTAACGCCTAAAGAAATTGTGGTGCCGTTTAAAGTGGATCTGGGCAATATCGGCAAGGTTACGGTTCCCCAGCTCGGCGACAAAAAACAAGTGCTTGAACTTTCGATCCGGAATGCCAAATTCCAGCGCATGGAACAGCTCAAGCAAATCCAGATCGTGGACCCGGAACGCCACACGACGCGCATTATGTCTCAAATGAAAAACGACCTCAGGTTGTCCGTGGAGCCGCGTCACATTGAGTGTTTCGATAACTCCAACATTCAGGGAACGAATCCTGTCGCCGCTTGTGTGGTATTTAAGGACGGAAAACCAAGCAAACAGGATTACCGCCATTTTAATATCAAAACCGTGGACGGCCCGAACGATTTTGCTTCGATGGAAGAAGTCGTGTACCGGCGCTACAAGCGATTGCTCGAGGAGGATCAGCCGCTTCCGCAACTTATCGTTATCGACGGCGGAAAAGGACAACTTTCTGCGGCGCTTAAAAGTCTCGAGGTTCTAGGATTGCGCGGAAAAATTGCGATTATCGGCATTGCAAAACGACTGGAGGAATTGTTTTACCCGGACGATCCTGTGCCACTCTATCTCGACAAAAAATCCGAAACGCTCAAAATCATCCAGCATCTGCGAAATGAGGCGCACCGGTTCGGCATCAGTCACCACCGCGACCGTCGCAGTAAATCGGCGCTTACGACTTCGGTGGAAAGCATTCCGGGCATTGGCGAAAAAAGCATGACGGCCCTCATCCGGCATTTTAAATCGGTTAAACGGCTCAAACTCGCTTCAGAAACCGAAATCGCTGCGGTTGTGGGTGTTTCGCGTGCCAAAAAAATTACCGACTTTTACAAAAACCAATCAAACGCCTGATGCGCTTTTTTTTATTCGTTATTTTTTCGTGCCTGAACTTTTCCGCTTTGGCTCAGGATTCGCTGCCGCGACCCAAAATCGGGCTTGTGCTTAGCGGGGGCGGGGCTAAGGGTTTTGCGCACATCGGCGTGCTCAAAGTGCTCGAAGCCGAAGGAATCAAAGTCGACTACATCGGAGGAACGAGCATGGGCGCCATCGTTGGCGGTTTGTACGCTGCGGGTTATAATGCCCAACAACTCGATTCAATTTTCAAGGGCGTGGATTTCGATGCGCTGCTCAGCGATTACATACCGCGAACTTCGAAAAATTTCTACAACAAGCGCAACGATGAGGTATACGCGATAACGCTGCCGTTTGAGAAATTTAGAATTGGCATTCCGCGTTCTTATTCGATGGGTTTATACAATTTTAACCTGCTTTCGGCCCTTACGTATCACGTGCGTCACGTGCGCAATTTCAACGAACTCCCAACGCCTTTTCTCTGCATGGCAACCAATATCGAAACCGGGGAAGGCGTTTTGCTTAATTCGGGTTATTTGCCCGAGGCCATCAGGGCCAGTGCGGCGCTTCCGTCATTGTTTACACCGATTGAGCTTAACGGCGATTTGCTCGTGGACGGCGGAATTGCGAACAATTATCCGATTGACGAAGTTCGGGCGCTCGGTGCGGACATCATCATCGGTGTCGATGTTCAGGACGATTTAAAATCCAGGAATTCACTCGGCGATGCTACCAAATTGTTCGTGCAAATTTCAAATTTGCCCATGGTGGAGCGAATGGCCAGAAAACGTGCCGATACGGAGGTTTACCTTAAGCCGGATATCAGCGGGTTCAGTGTAATTTCGTTTAGCGATGGCGCAAACATTATCAAAAAAGGCGAAGAAGCGGCCGAAATGTGCATAGATCCGTTGCGCGAATTGTCCACAAATTACAAAAAGCCGCCGCTGCGTGTACAAACGGATAGCGTGCAGATATCATCGATTGCCGTTCCGCGGCTTAAGAATTTTACGCGTTCGTACATTATCGGAAAGCTCGGGTTTAAATCCGAAAGCAGCATTTTGCACGAAGATTTGAGAGCCGGCGTTGATAATTTAAATGTGACGCAGAATTTTAGCTCAATCAGTTACCGTTTTGAGCCGATGCCCGACGGAGAAGAACTCGTACTGGATTTAGTCGAAAACCCGATTAACACGCACCTGAAGTTCGGGTTGCATTACGACGGATTGTTTAAAAGCGGGCTGTTGGCCAATATAACCCATAGGCGATTGCTGTTTAAAAACGACGTAATCTCGGCCGATGTAGTGCTCGGCGACAATTTCCGGTACAATCTCAATTATTATATCGATAATGGGTTTTACTGGAGTTTCGGGCTTCGTTCGCGGTATTCGCGCTTTAACCGATCGATAAGTACGGATTTTGCAAGAGGCGCAATTTTGTCGAGTCTCGGCGTTGGCAGTCTGAACATCGAATTTCAGGACTGGACGCAGCAAGCTTACGTTCAAACGATTTTTACGAACAAAGTGATGATCGGGCTCGGGGTTGAACTAAAATCGATTAAAATTCAGTCGCCGATTCTTGAATCTCCGCAAAACCCTATCGAGCGAAGCCGTTATTTCAGCGCGTTTTCTTACCTCAAGTACGATTCGATGGACAATCGCTATTTTCCTACGCAGGGGCGCGCTTTCGGAATGGACTTTCAACCGTTTTTCTATTCGTCCGATTACAATAACATATTCGAGAGTTTTTCTACGCTGACGGCCGATTATTCGGAAGCACGCACGTTGTTGCCGCGTTTGATTTTAAAAGGAGAAGTAAGGGCGGGACTCAGCCTTGGAGGCAGAAATGTGCCGTATCTGGACTTTATTCTTGGCGGATACGGTTTTGCGAATCTGAATAACATCGAACCTTTTTACGGTTATGATTTTCTGAGCATTTCGGGCGACAGTTTCATAAAACTCGGACTCGCGCTCGATTACGAGCTCTTTCGCAAGAACCACGTGAGTTTTTCAGCCAACTTCGCCAATCTCGGCGACAGCATTTTTGTGGATTCGAGCTGGATCAGCAGTCCCGAGTACATTGGTTACGCGGTTGGTTACGGACTCGATACGCTCATCGGGCCCGTAGAAATAAAATACACCTGGTCTCCCGAACACAGCAAGAGCTATACTTGGTTTTGCGTCGGATTCAGGTTTTAGGTTGCTCCCGCGGTTCGTCGTCGTTTTCGGTGTACGAATCCGGCTCCGGTTTTGGCTTTATCGTTAGAACGATATAAAAAAAGTACACGGTAAAAGCGGTGACGATTCCCTGAGCCAGAATCATCGTAATCATGGCTTCTGTTTTCATAGTCGATCGGATTGTTCCCTAACGCGCTTTTTATAAGCCACGTATACGAGGATGGTTAAAAATCCAAACAAACCGAGCAGCAACATCCGCCCGATGAATTTGTAAAATGCGTTATTCGTAAACGAACCCTGCGCAATGGCATCGCCCGCAGC
>CAZTGF010000005.1:0-1446 GCA_964612955.1 uncultured Flavobacterium sp. | reverse complement strand
TTTGTGTCCTTGTTTCGGACTTTATCGACAATATCGGGAATGCTCGAGAACAGAACCCAGCCGAGCAACACGGGCGTCACATAGGCGATGACGTATTTGAAAAACACGGGGAGTTTAATGTCCGCACCCAGGTTGATTTCGGCCCATCCGCGTTTGATTCCAAAAATCCACGCAAACAGCACGGTTTCCAAAAACGCGAATATTACAAGACTCACGGTTCCTGCCCAATAGTCGTATTCGTCGAACACTCCCTGTTGAAAGAAGAACACGGTAGGCAATCCCATAACGAGGCACAACAGCCCGAACGAGAAGGCGCCTTTGCGTTCATTCCATTTGAATTCGTCTCGCATGAATCCAATCCACGGCGTTCCCATGGCGAGCGAAGATGTAATTCCGGCAAAAAATAGCAATCCGAACCAGAATATTCCGGCGAGCGGCCCCAGAATATCGCCCCATTGCGCAAACAAGAACGGCATCGTCTGAAACGCCATCCCAAAACCGGCGTTCTGCAACACCCAGTCTAATCCGAGGTATCCGGCAGCGATTGGAATAACGATAAGGCTTCCGAGAACAACTTCTACGAACTCATTCATAAAACCGGCAGAGACCGCGTTCAACGCAATATCATCCTTGGGTTTAAGGTAAGCGGCATAACACTGAATCGTACCCATCCCTACCGAAAGCGTAAAGAAAATCTGTCCGGCTGCAGCAAGCCATACCTTTGCACTCCAGAGCGAATCGTACTGAGGCGTCCACAGAAAGTTAAGGCCGTCCCAGGCGTTGGCGAGCGGAAATTCTTCGGATGCTCCTGAGGTTCCCAGAGTCAGGCCGCGGATTGCGAGGAAAATGCCAAACAGAATCAGCAGTGGCATTCCAATTCGCGCTACTTTTTCGATGCCGCCAAGTCCTTTGGAAAGAATGTAGGTGTTGAGCGCCAGACACAAAATGTAGAAAATAATGGCTTCATACGGCAGTCCCGTCGTGGTTTCGGCCAAATCAACATACGTGACGAAGAATGCGGCTACTTCGGACTGAGACAATCCCGAAAACGTTCCGGAGAGCGAGTGAATCACATAAGACATCGTCCATGATTCTATGTAACAGTAGTACGAAGCCACGGCCACATTCGTGAAAATTCCAAACACGCCAATGTATTTCCAGATGCGTCCTTTGGCCATCGTGTCCAGAATGTACGGCGTACTGTGGTTGCCCAGCCGCCCGCCAAACCGTCCGGTGGACCATTCAATGAACAACAGCGGAAGGCCGAGAAGAACGAAACAAACCAGATACGGAACAATGAACGCACCGCCGCCGTTTTGAACCGCCTGAACCGGAAATCTGAGAAAATTTCCAAGACCCACGGCATTTCCCGCCATAGCGAGTATAAGTCCTACCCTTGTTCCCCACGACTGCGTTTGTAACGACATATAAAATTGGAAATGTTAA
>CAZTGF010000004.1:48719-54144 GCA_964612955.1 uncultured Flavobacterium sp. | reverse complement strand
TACGTAAATTCGTTTGCTGCAAGTTTTCGCGCGTTCTCGAGTTTTGAGTAATCGCGACCCTCGCTTACGGTAACGTTAAAGCCTGACGAAGCTGTAACAATTTCGCGTACGTTCTGGTTTAACAGCCCGCCTGCACCAATAAGCGAAGGATCGTACTGGTTGTTTGCGTTATCGGGCGGTGCGTTTGGCGGAGCCAGGAAGAATCCTCCCGGAACAGGATCGAGCACTACAACGTCGGAGGCCGGTTCTCCCGCAATGGGCGCCTCGCCTATATCCTGTAGCGCGATGATGTTTCGAAGATTATTGTTTGTCTGGTTAACGCGGTTCTGCCGGTTGGTTACCCATACTTCGATGCGCGTAATTTGCACGCGGCTGTCGATGAGTGGATAATTGCGCATAGCCCGGTCGTAGTTCTCGCGAAAATACTGCGAAAGAAAAAAGTGGCGGTCAGCGTCGTAGTCAAGCGCAAAAAGTTCGAATTCCTGAATCGTTCCGCCGCCTTGTGCCGTTACGGTTCGCGTCTGTGACTTCTGTTCAGAGAACACACCCGTAACAGTGGTTCGCCCGAACTGCAACTGAGCTTTTACCCCGAAAAGACTCTGAGCGCCGCGGATCAGCGAAGAATTGAGCGGCATCGATACGTTACCTACTTCAATTTTTTGAATGATGTCGTCCTCTGTGGGCGTGTATTCCAGTTTAATCAGATTCTGGAACGCAAAAGTAGATTCGGTGTCGTAATTTGCGGTTACGGCCAAGCGCGTTCCCACCTTTCCCATAAGGCTCATGCTGATGCGCTGGTCAAAATCGAAAACTGTGCTCGTCCGGTTGCGGGGCGAAAGGGCCGGATTGTCTGTTTTGTTATAGCGAATGCCAAGGTCCATCTCTACCGATCCCGTAGGTTTTACATCGATTGTATTACTTCCGAAAATCGATTCAAAAAAACCCGAATTCACGTAATACCGCGGCAACATGTCTCGCTGTGCGTCCTGAGCGCCGTCCTTTTTACCGTCTATTGCATCGGACTTCTGCTTGAAATACGCACGCATATTCTCGCGCAGTACGAGTTCTTCATACTGAGCGGGCGTCAGAATAATCGGGTAATTGATATTAAAACCTTCTACCGATTGGGTATACACATAACGGTCAGTGACGGGATCGTAGGTGTACGCTTCAATGATGCTCGTCGGATTCGGAAGTTCAATGCGGCCTTGCGAATAGCCCACGCTGTCTGTTGGCATATCGTCCAGTTCGTCATCAATTTGAGCTGCAACATTCAGGCTGCACAGAAAGGTACAGGCCGCTAGCAACAGTCGGAACGTCATCTTGGTATAGGGTGTTTTCAAGAATTACAGGTTTTTAAGCGCGAGTTTTATGATGGTTTCAACAGTCGCCCCGGATTGGTCTTTAACAATTTTATCTACAACTCGTTCCGCCAATTTTTTGTTAAAGCCAAGCACTTCCAGTGCAGATAACGCCTCATCGCGGTTTGTATTGCTGTGGCCGCTCAAAATATAATCGTCGGCATTCAGTTTTAACACCTTATCGCGCAAATCCAGAATGGCCCGCTGTGCTGTTTTTGCACCGATGCCTTTGATGCGCTGAATCGTAGCCACGTCGCCATTGCCCAGGGCCCGAATGATCTGAGCCGGCTCAATCGAGGACAACATGGTGCGCGCAATGCCCGGTCCTATGCCCGATACGGTGATCAGCAACCGGAAAATATCGCGTTCACTGCGCTCGGCAAAACCGTACAGCGTATGAGCATCCTCCTTAATTTGCAGATGTGTAAACAGCTTTACGGAGCCTTCATCGGGCAACAACCCGAACGTGTGAAGCGAAATGTTAATATCGTACCCTAAGCCGTTGCAGTCGATGACCACTGCCGTTGGGGATTTTTCCACGAGCCTGCCCTGAATATACGCAATCATTAAATGTTAAGTATTAGTCAAATATATAAAAATCTTTAACAGTCCGCGGCTATTTGTTCACCGTGAGATTTTTGATGCGTTTTGCTTTTTCCTGCGCATCCACAACCGCTACAGCAGCCATGTTGACCATTTCCTCAACGCTGGCCCCGAGCTGAAAAATATGCACGGGCTTGTCCAGACCCATCACAATCGGACCGATGGAAACCGACTTCTCGAGTTCCTTAATCATCTTGTAGGCGATATTTGCCGATGCCAGGTCCGGGAAAATCAATGTGTTGACCTTTTTTCCGGCAATTTTGGCGTGCGGGAATTTCTCGAGTAGCATTTGTTGGTTCAGCGCAAAATCGGCCTGAACTTCCCCGTCAACGATCAGGTCCGGATAATATTCGTGTAGAAACGCCACTGCCTTTTGCACCTTTATTGCATCCGGGTGCGCAGACGAACCAAAGTTAGAAAACGACAGCATCGCAATCACAGGTTCCATCCCAAACAATCGCACCGTTTTAGCCGTCATCAGCGCAATTTTCGCAAGGTCGTCTGCCGTAGGATCCGGGTTGATGGCCGTGTCCGCAAAGAAAATCGGACCGCGGCTTGTC
Organism: uncultured Flavobacterium sp.; assembly: GCA_964612955.1. Classification (GTDB taxonomy): domain Bacteria; phylum Bacteroidota; class Bacteroidia; order Flavobacteriales; family Flavobacteriaceae; genus Flavobacterium. Next base: position 51,620 of record CAZTGF010000004.1, on the reverse strand, counting down.
ATCATCATATTCGTAGTGGCAACAAGCGAAATGCCAGGAGCGCGGTCGATGAGTTGCAAAATTGGTTTTACAACCGTGGGGTAAGCGCGTGAGTAACCCGTCACCAATGCGTCTGCGTGGCCCTCGTTGACCATCATCGCGGCGAAATAATTGCGTTCGCGCATCCACTTTTCGGCGTCGTGGAGCGACATTCCGCGGCGGTTGCGCGTTTCCCAGAACGTTTGAGCGTATTCGTTGCGCCTTTGCTTTTCTTCGTCGGTTTTTGGGTCGATGATCGTCACATCAGCATCGAAACCAAGCTCTTCTTTGAGTTCGAGAATCGTCTCGCGGCTGCCGAGCAGAATCGGGTGACCAATGCCTTCCTCGTGAACAATCTGGGCAGCTTTTAAAACGTCGAGTTGGTCCGCTTCGGCAAAAACCACGCGCTTTGGTTCTGTTTTGGCGCGGTTGGTCAGCATGCGAACCATTTTATTATCGGCACCGAGCCTGTCCAGAAGTTCGTCCTTGTAGCGTTCCCAGTCTGTGATAGGTTGTAATGCTACGCCCGATTCCATAGCCGCAAGCGCTACGGCCGGTGCTACAGTCGTAATCAAACGCGGATCGAACGGCTTTGGAATGATGTATTCGCGGCCAAAAACGAGTTTGGTTTCTCCGTATGCAATATTTACCTGCTCCGGAACGCTTTCCTTAGCCAGCGCCGCGAGTGCTTTTACGGCAGCCATTTTCATTTCTTCGTTGATTTTCGTAGCCCGGACGTCGAGTGCCCCGCGGAAAATATACGGAAAACCGAGAACGTTGTTCACCTGATTGGGATGGTCCGAACGACCCGTAGCCATGATGATATCTTTGCGCGTATCCATCGCCAGATTGTAATCGATTTCGGGATTGGGATTCGCCATCGCAAAAACAATAGGGTTTTCGGCCATTGACTCCAGCATTTCGGCGCTTAATACATTTCCGGTAGAAAGCCCGACAAACACATCCGCGCCACGAACTGCTTGGGCCAGTGAAGGCGAATCGGCATGATTGGCGTACTTTTTCTGAAGGTCCGAAAGCCCGGCGCTTTGGTGAGAAAGTGCGCCTTTGGAATTAAACATTCTGATGTTTTCGGGCTTTGCGCCCAACAGTACGTAGAGATCCGCGCAGGCAATAGCTGCAGAACCGGCTCCGGAAATCACCATTTTTACTTCTTCGGCTTTTTTATCGGCCAGTTCGAGTGCATTGATGAACGCAGCCGCAGAAATAATGGCCGTGCCGTGCTGGTCGTCGTGCATGACGGGAATATTCAGCTCCTCGATGAGTCTGCGCTCTATTTCGAATGATTCCGGAGCTTTGATGTCCTCGAGGTTGATACCGCCAAATGTTGGGGCGATGCGCTTCACGGTTTCAATGAACGCATCTACGTCTTTGGTGTCGATTTCTATGTCAAATACGTCGAGGTCGGCGAAGATTTTAAACAACAGCGCCTTGCCTTCCATGACAGGTTTTGAAGCTTCGGGGCCAATATCGCCCAAACCAAGTACGGCCGTACCGTTGGTAATTACCGCGACGAGATTTCCTTTTGCTGTGTATTTGTAAACGTTGTTAATGTCTCTGGCAATCTCCAGACAAGGTTCTGCTACACCGGGAGAATAAGCGAGAGAAAGGTCTCTTTGGGTAGCGTATTTTTTCGTAGGAACGACTTTTATTTTTCCGGGAGTAGGCTTGGCGTGGTACAAAAGTGCCTCACGCCGTTTACTGTATTTGTTCATAATCCGTTTTTGCTAAAGAGGCAAAGGTAAACGGATTCGGGCGGAATTTAAAGAAATATGTACAATTGCCGACGTCTCAGGCATTTGAGCCGATGAAACGCAGAAAACCGGGCCATCAGCCGTTTTACGACGGGCCACAAGCATCGTTCTTAGTAGCAAAAGCAATGTTTCTGTGCAGCCCCGCGAGCTTGGTGCGCTTGACCGCCGATTTTTTGAACAATTTGCCGAAAGTTTCTGCTGTGATTTCCTCCCAATCGCGCTTGTCCATGCCGAGCAACTCGGGATGTGGATTGAATCGCGGTTCTGAATGCGGTTTGGAGAAACGGTTCCACGGGCAAACGTCCTGACAGATGTCGCAGCCAAAAACCCAGTCGTTGAATTGCCCCGAAAAAGCCGATGGAATTTGATCTTTGAGCTCAATCGTCAGATAGGAAATGCATTTACTTCCGTCCACGACATACGGGGCCGCGATGGCTTCTGTGGGACAAGCGTCTATACAAGCGGTACACGTGCCGCAGTGGTCGGTGACGGGCGCGTCCGGTTCGAGTTCCAGGTCTGTGATGAGTTCCGCAATAAAAAAGAACGATCCCGATTGTTTGTTGAGCAGGTTCCCGTTTTTGCCGACCCAGCCCAAACCGGCGGATTTTGCCCAGGCTTTGTCTAGTATCGGAGCGGAGTCCACAAACGCTCGCCCGTTGACTTCGCCTATGGTTTGCTGCATAAATTGAAGCAGTTCGCGCAATTTGTCCTTGATTACGAAGTGGTAATCTTCTCCGTAAGCGTATTTTGAAATTTTGTACGTTTCAGGAGTTTGCCTCTGCGGGGGATAGTAGTTCAGCAAAACAGAAATGACGCTTTTGGCACCATCCACGAGCAATCGCGGGTCTAATCGTTTGTCGAAATGGTTTTCCATGTACTGCATTTGCCCGTGCATTCCTGATCTGAGCCAGGCTTCGAGGCGGGGCGCTTCCTGTGCTAGAAAACCCGCGCGCGAAATGCCGCAAGCCATGAAACCGAGGTCTTTGGCTTTGTCTTTTATAAGTTGGGTGTATTGCTGTGTTTGCATTAGCGATTGTAGAGAAAATCCTTTTAACCGCGGTTAAAAGATTGTAACGGAAAGCGCGGCGCTCAGGTCGGCGGCGGCGATGTG
>CAZTGF010000004.1:39018-48619 GCA_964612955.1 uncultured Flavobacterium sp. | reverse complement strand
CCGTAAACGTCCACGTGAAGTGCGCCCAATGCGTAACGCGCCATTTTAATGTCGATGGTGCCGTTTCCTTTGATTTGTGCAAAATCTCTTACGCGTCTTAACAACGCATTTGCGATACGCGGTGTGCCGCGGCTGCGACCGGCAATCTCTGTGGCAGCTTCCATTGTTATGGGCGTGGCTAAAATTTGGGCGCTGCGCTGTACGATTTGCGTGAGCAGTTCGATGTGATAATATTCGAGCCGGGACGAAATGCCGAAACGGGCGCGCATAGGTGCCGTGAGCAGTCCGGACCTGGTGGTGGCGCCGACAAGGGTAAACGGGTTCAGGTTTAGTTGCACGCTGCGTGCGTTCGGACCGGACTCGATCATGATATCGATTTTGAAATCCTCCATGGCCGAATACAAGTACTCTTCCACGATGGGACTCAAACGGTGAATCTCGTCTATGAAAAGAACGTCCCGCTCTTCGAGATTCGTAAGCAATCCGGCCAGGTCTCCGGGTTTATCCAGGACGGGTCCCGACGTGATTTTGATGCCTACCCCGAGCTCGTTGGCCAGAATGTTGGCGAGCGTGGTTTTACCCAAACCGGGCGGCCCGTGAAACAGCGAGTGGTCGAGCGCTTCTCCACGGCGGTTGGCTGCAGCTACAAAGACTTTGAGGTTTTCCAGGATGTGGTCCTGTCCTGCGAAGTCGTCGAATGAAAGCGGCCGTAATTTGCGCTCAATGTCTATTTCTTCCGGTTTAAAATGCTCCCCGGTGGGATCCAGATGCTCATTCATTCGGCAAATATAACGAAATTGAGGGCTTTAGCCACGGGCGTTCACATCGGCATAATCAGGGTTTCGTTCAAAAAAACGCGCTACAAACGCACAACTGCCTATGGCGGTACGGCCTTCGGTGCGCAGGTAATCGAGCGTTGCCTTGACGAGTTTTTTGCCTATACCCTGCCCGGTGAGTTCCACGGGAACCTGAGTGTGTGTGAGGTCGTAAACACCGTCTTTTTCGCGGTATTCGATAAATGATATGTAATCGCCGGTGCGCAATTCGAACCGCTGCTCATCGCGATTCAGGTAAAAATCCAAGACTTCCATAGTATATATTTTCGGGATAAGCCTAAAGATAAAAAAACCTCCGCTGAAAAACGGAGGTTGGTATGTTAATGATGAAGTTCTTGTTCGCCTTCTTTCATTGGGATATGCTGGGGCACAAAGTCGTCATCGTGACCGGGCTTGCTGTAATCGTATGGCCATCTGTGAACCGTTGGGATTTCTCCGGGCCAGTTGCCGTGAATGTGCTCCACAGGCGCTGTCCATTCAAGAGTCGTAGATCTCCATGGGTTTTGAGTGGCTTTTTTACCGAAGAAAATGCTCGAAAAGAAGTTGTAAAGAAACACAAGCTGAAACACTCCACCTACAAGCGCGAATACAGTGATGAGAATCTGAATGTCCTGCAGGTCGTCGAAAATTGGGAAATCTGTGTAAGAGTAGTAACGGCGTGGCAATCCGGCAAGTCCTACGAAGTGCATCGGGAAGAATACGCCGTAAGCACAAACTGCAGTAACCCAGAAGTGAACGTAACCGAGGTTTTTGTTGAGCATGCGCCCGAACATTTTTGGGAACCAGTGGTATATTCCGGCAAACATTCCGTAAAGTGCGGAGATACCCATTACCAGGTGGAAGTGTGCTACAACGAAGTACGTATCGTGAACGTTAATATCGAGTGTTGAGTCGCCCAGAATAATTCCGGTAAGACCACCCGTGATAAACGTAGACACCATTCCGATGGAGAACAACATCGCAGGGTTCATCTGCAGGTTACCTTTCCAGATCGTCGTAATCCAGTTAAATGCTTTTACGGCCGATGGAATGGCAATAAGAAGCGTCGTGAACGTAAATACCGATCCGAGGAACGGGTTCATTCCCGATACGAACATGTGGTGACCCCAAACGATCGTAGAAAGGAACGCGATTGCAAGAATAGACATAATCATCGCACGGTAACCGAAAATCGGCTTACGCGCATTTGTGGCGAGGATTTCGGACACGAGACCCATCGCAGGAAGAATCACGATATAAACTTCAGGGTGACCGAGGAACCAGAACAGGTGCTCGAACAGTACGGGCGAACCTCCCTGATAGTGCAATACTTCTCCGGCAATGTAAATGTCCGACAAAAAGAAAGAAGTTCCGAAACTGCGGTCCATGATCAGCAACAATGCGGCTGACAAGAGTACGGGGAAAGAAACAATACCAATAATCGCTGTAATAAAGAATGCCCAGATGGTAAGCGGCAGGCGCGTCATCGACATTCCTTTTGTACGCAGGTTAATTACTGTTACCACGTAGTTCAGCGAGCCCATCAGAGAAGAAGCAATGAATATCGCCATCGAAATAAGCCATAACGTCATCCCCGTTCCTGAACCGGAAATCGCTTGTGGCAACGCACTGAGTGGCGGGTAAATCGTCCAGCCGGCAGAGGCAGGCCCCGATTCCACAAACAGTGAAATTACCATAATAACGCTCGAAATAAAGAACAACCAGTATGAAATCATATTCAAAAAGCCGGATGCCATGTCCCTTGCTCCGATTTGCAGCGGAATCAAAAGGTTCGAGAACGTACCGCTCAGACCGGCCGTGAGCACGAAGAACACCATAATGGTTCCGTGAATCGTGACAAGGGCCAGATAAGCGTCGTTTTTCATTACGCCATCAGGAGCGAATCTTTCTCCGAGGAAGAACGAAAATACGCGGAACGATTCCTCGGGCCATGCGAGTTGCATGCGGAAAAGCAACGACATTCCCACCCCGATGATTCCCATGATAACACCTGTGATCAGGTATTGCTTGGCGATCATTTTGTGGTCGATACTAAAAATGTACTTTGTAATAAAAGTATCTTTATGGTGGTGGTGATCGTCGTGTGCGTGGTCGTGACTATGGTCGTGAGTGTGAGCTACTGCTGACATATAATGCTACTTTTTATTATCTGTTTATATTTTCATTCGATTCGGCAGCCTGAAGTGCATTGATGGCATCGGCTTGCGTAGAATCTACCGGAGTGTTAGCGATTGGCGCAGGTTCGGCCGATTTTTGAGAATCTTTAAACGCCTGAACAATCGTCGGTAATTCTTTTACCCACTGGTTGAAGTCCTCCGGAGTATCAACAATAACTTTCATCTGCATGTTGTAGTGAGCCGAGCCACAAATTTTGTTACACAACAACAGATAATCAAATGCATACGGATCAAGCGCAGCATCACCTTTGGCTACGAGTTCGGCGCTTCTTTTGGCGCGGATTTCGTTGATGTTCTGTACTTTTTTCACAATCTCTTTTTTCTCACGCATTTCGGCTGTAGTCAAAATCGGCGTGAAAGCGAATTGAGTTACCATTCCCGGTACAACGTTCATCTGAGCGCGGAAATGCGGGAAATAAGCCGAGTGCAAAACGTCCTGTGAACGGAACTTAAACAAAACCTTACGGCCTTTTGGAATGCGGATTTCGGAAGCGAACTTGTCGTCCTGAGCATTCGGATCGGACAAATCAACACCCATACTGTTTACGCCTTCGATGTAACGGACGTTAGCCTTACCGAGTTGATTGTCGTCGCCCGAATAGCGCACCTCCCAGCTAAATTGCTTGGCGTATACTTCCACTACGAGCACGTCTTCTTCTTTTTCATCGACAAACATAATGTTCGTCCACGCGTACAATCCGTAAAGAATAAGACCCGCAAGTACAATCGCCGGAATCACCGACCAAACAAATTCGAGTTTGTCATTATCGGCAAAATAAAGTGCCTTTTGCCCCTGACGCCCTTTGTATTTGAACGCGAAGTAGTGAAGCAATAACTGAGTTATGGCCTGAACAATGAAAAGCAGTACCCACGTAATGTTCATCAGGTTGTCTACAGTAACTCCGTGTTCTGACGCGGGGTTGTCCAAAACAACGTGCCCCCACTTAAACAGCCCGTATATCGTGAAAATGTATAGAAATGCGAGGAATCCAAACATCAGATAGCCTTGCGTATGGTTGTCCTGGTCCGTAGCCACCTGCGTATTTGCATTGGCGGTACCGCGCGCGGCCTGAGTTAAGTCGAATATTTTAGTCAGCTGCCAAAGCGCAACAGATAAAAGGACTAAAATTAAAATTACCAACAAACTTGTCATCTGTGATGTCTTTAAATATTAATAATGAAAATGCTTGCTTTCCTCGATGAACGGATTGCGTTTAGCCAGCAGAGGCGCTTTGGTCAGTGCCGTAAACACGATGAGCATGAACAAACCGAGGAAGAACATTAGCGCAGCAATCTCTGTGACGCCGATAAACCAGCGGTCGCCAACAGTTCCGGGCGTAATCATGACAAAGAAGTCAAGGTAATGACCTACAAGAATTACAATACCGGCCATAGAAAGAATCCAACCAATACGCTTGAAATCGGTGTTAATAAGAACGAGAACCGGGAACACAAAGTTCAACACCACAGATCCGAAGAACGGCAGGTTGTATTGCTCGATACGCGTTACAAAATACGTTACCTCTTCAGGAATATTCGCGTACCAGATAAGCATGAACTGTGAGAACCAAAGGTAAGTCCAGAAAACGCTGATCCCAAACATGAACTTCGCCAAATCGTGGATGTGACTTGTGTTCACAAAATCGAGGTAACCCAGGGATTTCAGGTAAAGCGTAATCAGACAGATTACCGTGATGCCGCTCACAAAGAAACTTGCGAATACATACCATCCGAACAGCGTGCTATACCAGTGCGGATCGATAGACATGATCCAGTCCCATGACATAATAGACTCGGTAACGATAAAGAATACGAGGAATGCCGCCGACGCCTTAAAAACTCTTTTGTAGTTCAAATTGTCCGATGCCTGATCCTGATCGAGACCTTTCTGGCGTGCGTAATGGCGGTACCAGTTCCATCCCAAAAGAAAAATCGCCGCGCGTACGAGCCAGAAACCTACATTCAGGTAACCCGCTTTATTCGCTACGATATAGTCGTAATTCTCGTGGGCCGGATCTGTGATTCCATCGGCCATCCATACAAACAAATGGTTCACGTGGAATCCACTCAGTAAAAGCAATACAAAGAAAATAACCGATCCAACAGGCAGATAAGCGGTAATGGCTTCCATTACGCGGTACAATACCGGAGACCAACCCGCCTGAGAAACGTACTGAATCGCGTAGAATGCGAGCACGCCCATAGTAAGCAAAAGAAAGAAAATACACGCCACGTAAACCGCTGCCCACGGCTTGTTTTGCAACTGATGTAATACGTGCTCCAAATGGTCCTGATGCGCTTGTGCGGGGTCTACCTCGGCTTTTTTAGTGCGTTTTACCGCCGAACCTTCGGGAGCCTGAGACTCGCTCAACGACTCTGGATTTGTCTGGGCCGAAAACGTCCGGGCCGCTACTGCTGCCGAATCCTCAACTGACGATTGGTCCGGAGTAGTGGCTTGAGTTGCCGAAGCAGCCGCTTGTGTGTCCTGCCCGTGAGAAGCGTGAGACGCATGTGCCTGCTCGGGAGCTGCAGCATGAGAACCTCCATGTGCATCGTGCTCGGCCTTCAAAATAGCTTCAACATCCTGAATGTCCTTCGGGGCAGTTAAAAAACCGTATCCGATACCCAGAATGCCAAGCACCATGAGCACAATCGAAAACGTTTTTATTTTACTTGATAAAGTGTACATATCTATTACGATCAGTTATTCTACAAATTATAATTCGTTCTTGAGCTTCATCACATAAGCCGTTACCATCCAACGCTCATGGCTGTTCAACTGGTTCCGGTAAGGACCCATCGAATTCAGACCATACGTTTGAACGTGGTAAACACCGCCTTCGGTAAGCTCGCGGTCTGCGTAGCTCGGCACCCCTAAGAACTTCTCTTTTGTAACGAGCGGCCCTTGTCCGTCACCTTTGGAACCGTGGCAAATGGCGCAGTAAATCTCGTATAATCCTTTTGCTTTGTCCATGTCGATGTCGCCGGCCGCCATTGGCATAGTGAGTTCGGCCCGCGCAGCGTTAAGACCTTCCGTGGTGTTCGGATAATCGTAAGGCTCGAACCCGCGTGGAATCGTACCCGCTACAGGATCCTGTGCAGAAATACCGCCGCGTTTGAACGCCTCGTGCTCTACGTAGGTTTCATAAGCTACGGATTCGTACATATTCGGGAAAAACTGATAGTTTGGCTGTGAACTGTCCCGGCAAGAGGTCAGCGATACCGCCAGGCCAAACAACAAGGATATTTTAAAAACTGTCTTCATAGCTGATTAGTGCTTTTCAATTACTTTAACTTCAACCGCACCGGTCTGCTGGAAGAAGGATACCATCGAATCTTCGTCTCCACCTACGGCAACTTCCATCAGGAAATGGTCGTCTGTCGTGCGAACGTCCGGATTCTCTGCAGCTTTAAACGGCCACAATCTGCTGCGCATGTAAAACGTGATAACCATAAGGTGAGCGGCGAAAAATACCGTCATCTCAAACATTACCGGTACAAAGGCAGGCATGTTCTGAATGTAGCTGAAACTCGGTTTACCACCAATGTCCTGAGGCCAGTCCACAATCATAATGTTGTTCATCATCCAGATCGAAAACGCAAGACCTACACATCCGTAAAGGAAAGAACAGATGGCGAGACGCGTCGGAGCCAGTCCCATGGCCTTGTCAAGTCCGTGCACGGGAAACGGCGTATACACTTCCTCGATGTGGTGGTGCGCCGCGCGTGTTTGGCGTACGGCGTCCATCAGAACGTCGTCGTCGTTGTAAATCGCGTGAATAACTCTATTAGTGCTCATGGTGTGAATGTTTATTATCGTCTCTCAATTTCTTATAAGATTCGCCCGAAGACTTCAAAATCGTCTTAACCTCGGCCTGTGCAATAACAGGGAACGAACGCGCGTAAAGCAGGAACAACACAAAGAAGAATCCGATAGTTCCGATGAAAATTCCAATGTCGACAAACGTTGGCGAGAACATCGTCCACGAAGACGGAAGGTAATCGCGGTGAAGCGAAGTCACGATGATCACAAAACGCTCGAACCACATTCCAATGTTTACAACAATCGAAATCACAAACGAGAACATAATGCTTGTGCGCAGTTTTTTAAACCACATGAACTGAGGCGAAAATACGTTACATGTCATCATCGCCCAGTACGCCCACCAGTAAGGCCCGGTAGCACGGTTAAGGAATGCGTATTGTTCGTATTCAACTCCTGAATACCAGGCCACGAACAACTCTGTAATATAAGCCACACCAACGATGGAACCCGTAATCATGATAACGATGTTCATAAGTTCGATGTGCTGAATCGTAATATAAGCTTCGAGGTGACACACTTTACGCATGATGATCAGAAGCGTGTTTACCATTGCAAATCCGGAGAATACCGCACCGGCGACAAAGTATGGCGGGAATATCGTCGTATGCCAACCCGGAATCACCGATGTAGCAAAGTCAAAGGATACAATCGTGTGAACCGAAAGTACAAGAGGCGTAGCCAGACCTGCAAGCACGAGCGATACTTCCTCAAAGCGCTGCCAGTCTTTGGCACGTCCGGACCAACCGAAAGAAAGAATGCTGTACACGCGTTTCGTAAACGGTGTTACGGCCCGGTCGCGCAGCATTGCAAAGTCAGGCAAGAGTCCTGTCCACCAGAAAACGAGTGACACGGAAAGATAAGTCGAGATCGCGAATACGTCCCAGAGCAGCGGAGAGTTGAAGTTTACCCAAAGCGAACCGAACTGGTTTGGAATCGGCAACACCCAGTATCCGAGCCAAGGGCGGCCCATGTGAATAATCGGGAACAAACCCGCCTGAACTACCGAGAAAATCGTCATCGCTTCAGCCGAACGGTTAATGGCCATTCTCCAACGCTGGCGGAACAACAGAAGTACGGCAGAAATCAGCGTTCCCGCGTGCCCGATACCTACCCACCATACGAAGTTGGTAATATCCCAGGCCCAGCCTACCGTTTTGTTCAATCCCCAAGTTCCGATTCCCGTGGCTACGGTGTAAATGATACAACCGACGCCCCAAAGGAAGGCGATAAGCGCGATGGAGAAAACAGTCCACCACTGTTTGTTGGCTCTTCCTTCAACGGGGAAAGCCACATCCACGGTCACATCGTGGTACGACTTATGACCGATCACTAAGGGTTTTCTTATGGGTGCTTCGTAGTGCGATGACATACTTATCTATTTACTTAATTAATGATTGGACTTAGGAATTGCGAACCTTTACGTGATAGAATACGTTTGGCTTTGTACCCACATGCTCGAGCAAATGATACATGCGGTCGTCCTGAGCGAGTTCGGCCACGCGGTCTTCCTTGCGGTTTACATCCCCGAAAACAATAGCCCCGGTAGGACAAGCTGATGAACAAGCCGTCTCGAATTCATTTACATCTACGGGACGTCCTTCGTTTTTGGCTTTAAGAATCGTCGCCTGTGTTTTTTGCACGCAGAACGAACACTTTTCCATAACCCCGCGCGAACGCACGTTCACATCAGGATTAAGTACCATGCGTCCGAGATCGTCGTTCATGTGGTAATCAAACTCATCGTTCTGAGCATAGAGGAACCAGTTGAATCGGCGTACTTTATACGGACAGTTGTTTGCGCAATAACGCGTTCCCACGCAGCGGTTGTAGGCCATGTGGTTGTGACCCTGGCGCGAGTGCGACGTAGCCGCAACCGGGCAAACCGTTTCACAAGGTGCGTGATTACAGTGCTGACACATTACAGGTTGGAACGCCACCTGTGGGTTTTCTGCCGGATCTTCCATCTGGCCGAACCCACCCAGCGAACCGTTGTCGCCGAACAACCCGTCGAACCCTTGCTTCTTTTTAACATCCTCTGCGAAAGTAGGCTCCGAAGAGTAGTAGCGGTCGATACGCATCCAGTGCATGTCGCGGCTTCTGCGCACTTCTGATTTTCCTACTACAGGCACGTTGTTCTCGGCATGACAAGAAATCACACAAGCACCACAACCTGTACAGGCGTTAAGGTCAATCGACATATTGAAATGGTGTCCTGTAGTACGGTCAAACGACTCCCACAAATCCACCTGATTGGCCGGAACTGCTTTGTGATCGAGGGATACCATCGGTACAGGGTTCCATATAGAAGGATCTTCGCTATTAAATACGTCAAGCGTTGTCTCCTTGATGATGTCACCGCGGCCCATGAGCGTTTTTTGCCCCTGAACACATGCAAATTCATGCTCTCCGCCTGCAGCCTCAACGGTTACAGGTTGTACGTTGTTGAAGTTTGCGTAAAACTGGTAAGCGTTTACCCCTACCTGCATTTCTTCTTTAAGCGCAGCTTTGCGACCGTAACCTACCGCAAGACCAATCGATCCTGTAGCCTGACCCGGCTGAACAATTACAGGAACATTTTCTATTTTCTTATTGCCCGATGTAAGCGTGACATAACTTCCGTTAAGACCGCCGTTGGCAACGATTCGGTTTTTAAGTCCGAGCCTTTCTGCATCCGCTTTTGAAACGGTAACATAGTTGTCCCAGGACACACGCGTAATCGGATCGGGGAACTCCTGAAGCCACGGGTTATTGGCCTGTTGACC
>CAZTGF010000004.1:24508-38918 GCA_964612955.1 uncultured Flavobacterium sp. | reverse complement strand
TCGGCCAGTGTGTAAACCGGGTTCACGCCGCTCATGATAATCGTATGAACAGAACCGGCTTTCAAATCAGCGATCAACTGGTTCATCTGCGCATCGGAGCCTTTGCGCGTATATCTTACAGACCCGGCCAAAAGCGCCTGACTGCTGAGTTCCTGATTTATTCCAAGAACGAGTTTTTGTGCGTTTTTATCGTCGAGACCGCAAACGAGCAAACCGCGTGATCCGGCTGCTTTAAGTTGCTGAGCTGCTTTGTTAACCTCGGCTTGAATTTTCGCATCCAGAGATACCGAAGCGCCGCCGCCCACAACAATATTATAAACCGCAACGAGTGCTTGCTTTTGCTGAGAAGGCGTCATAGGAACACGCTTGTCTGCCGCAGCACCGCTAAGTGTCATCAGAGATTCAAACTGTACGTGACGCGACATTCTGCCACGGTTTGGCACACGACCTTTCGTATAAGCCGCATCGTATCCGCCACCTTGCCAGTCTCCGAGGAAATCAGCACCGATCGAAAGAATCATTTCAGCTTTTGAGAAATCGTAATCGGCAAGGCCGCGCTCTCCATAAACTTCCTCAAACGCATCTACAGCAGCCGAAGCGGACACAGCGTCGTATTGCACGTGTTTGGCCGATGGATTTGCAGCGATAAATTCGCCGATGAGTTTCTGAGTCGACGGGCTTGCTATGGTTCCGGTGAGTAAAACTACCTGACCGCCTGCAGAACGCGCATCGGACAACGCTGATTTTACACGGGAATTCACATCGTCCCAGGAAGCGTTCTTCCCGCCTATTTTGGGCTGCTTCAAACGCAGGCTGTCGTAAAGCGACAACACCGAAGCATGCACTCTGGCATTGGCCGAAAAACGAGCGCCCGCCATTGTATTGTTTTCTATTTTAATCGGACGGCCTTCACGGGATTTCACAAGGATGTTAGCCGCGTCAAACCCGTCAAAAAACGTGGTCGCGTAAAAATCGGCTATACCGGGTATGATTTGTTCAGGCTGTACCACATAAGGAATAGCCTTGTGCACAGGACCTTCGCACGCAGCTAAAGAAGCGGCCGCGGTAGAAAACCCTACGTACTTCAAAAAGTCGCGACGGGTTGTACCGTTTCCGGAGAGCGATTCCTTGTCGCCCAGAAACTCCGCCACAGGAATTTCTTCTACGAACTCATTACTTTTAAGCGCCTCAACAACCGAACTATTTTCGTTTAGTTCTTCAACACTTTTCCAGTATTTTTTGTTTGATGACATCGTATATAAAATTAGCTTCTTAATAATTGATTAGTAGTGGCATTTACCACACTCAAGTCCGCCCATCTGAGCCGCAGTGAGTTTCTCAACACCGTATTTCTTTGAGAGTTCGGCGTGAATTTTATCGTAATAGGCGTTGCCCTCCATTTTAACCTCTGTCTGGCGGTGACAATCAACACACCATGCCATTGTAAGTGGAGCGTATTGCTTCATGTACTCGTATGTTTCCACGGGGCCGTGACAAGTCTGACACTCGATTCCGGCAACCGTAACGTGCTGAGAGTGGTTAAAGTAAGCAAAATCAGGCAGGTTGTGAATGCGCACCCATTTTACCGGCTGTGTTTTGCCCGTATATTGCTGCGTGGCAGGATCCCAGCCCACGGCCTGATACAACTTCTGAATCTCGGCATCGTAGAAGGCTTTGCTGTGTTCGGGCGTGGCCGTGCTTTCGGCAACCTCAGAAATGTTGATGTGACAGTTCATACAAACGTTCAGCGATGGAATGCCGGCAGTTTTGCTCACGCGGGCCGAAGAGTGACAGAATTTACAATCGATGCCGTTGTCTCCGGCGTGAATTTTATGCGAATAGTGAATTGGCTGAATTGGCTGATAATCCTGATCTACGCCAATCTGCATCAGGTAACCGTACATGACGTAAGCCCCGGCAAGCATTAAGAAGATTACAGAGACAAGCACAAGAAACTGGTTGCGCACGAATGCTTTCCAAATCGGTACGCCGGGCTGTTTGGGCGCTACCTCGATGCCATTCGCTGCAGCGATACGCGTAAGCACCCGATTCACGAGGAACAACATCACCACAAGAATCACGAGCACAAGACACAACCCGCCGAGGATCAGCGCATTTGAAATACCGCCGTCCGATTGTGTTCCCGGAGGCGCGGCAGATCCCGCCACTTGTGCAGGCGCTGCTTTTTCTTCTGACGTATAGGCAAGAATGTCATCGATATCCTGATCTGACAACTGCGGAAAGCTGTTCATGATCGATTTGTTGTACTCGTTGAACAACTGCACCGCGATCGGGTCGCCCGCTTTTACCATTTCCTGGCTGTTGCGGATCCATTTGTGCAACCACTCCCGGTCCCGCGTTTGAGCTACGCCCCGCAATGCAGGCCCTGTAGCTTTAGTATCCATTTTGTGACAAGCGGCACACTGACTGTTAAACAGCGCCTTACCCTTTACAGGATCCCCACCCGAAGCGCCGGCAGCAGATGCTTCGGCAGCCTCAGCCGCAGGGGACGCATCTGTTTCCTGAGCATTTGAGACTACAGTAAATGACACCAAAAGCGCCAAACCTAAGAACCAGGATTTAAGAATCGAATGATGGTTACCCACTTTTTTCATATTGTTAATGATTATCGACAAGACGTTTTACACGCCGAAATCACGCGAAACCCGCAGTAAAATCAGCACTTCTCCTTAAAATTTGAGCAAAAATACGACTTATAGCCTATTCTAAAAACCTTAAAATAGTGCTAAAGGATAATTTATAAGGATTCTAAATAATTAATTTTAGGCGTTTAAATTCATTCCACTTACATTTGCATTATAATCACGGCTTTATGAATATTTTCCCCCACCGAGTGCTTTTAGTTTGCGTTTTCGCAATCGTTTTCTCATCGACTAAAATTCTCGCACAACAGGCTTCCGTAAATGTAATTCAGGACCCGGTATTTGAACAGATTCTGAACGAAAAGCGCCGCATCAGCGCATCGGTTACCGTAATGGACAAGTACAAAATTCAGGTGTTCAACGGCGATAACGAATCGGCCAAAAGAGTATTAAACAGCCTGCGGATCGACTTCCCTCAGCTCGATGGCACAATTATCTTTCAAACGCCTTCGTATAAAGTTTGGGCCGGGAGTTTCCGCACGCGCATAGAAGCGGAACGAAATCTGGCCGAAATCAGAAAAAAACACCCCGGAGCGCTAATCGTGAAACCAAACAAATAATCCCAATGCACACGGCTGTGTTTAAGACCGACGACATCCTCGCACGAATCGGGGAGCAAACCAAACTCGGCGACCTTCGAAAAATCGCGAAAGAAATAAAGAAAGACCCCGTGCTCGCTTCTGAACTCTGGAAATCGGGACATTTTTTAGCGCGAATGCTCTCCATTCTTATCACCGATGTAAAAAAACTCGACGAGACCGACATAGACGACTTATTTAGAGACATGGCGGCCCACCCTTCGCAGGAGCAATCCCAGCTCGCCGACTGGCTCATGGCCAACCAACTCGTAAAAGACAAACGCACGATCGCGATGATGAAATCGTGGCAAAACGACGACATGCCGCTTAAACGCAGGCTTTTCTGGTATTACGAAGGCCGTTTGCGATGGATGGGCCAAACCCCGCCCGAAAACAATGCGGCGTTGCTCGATGCTATCGAAGCGGAAATATCCTCGGAAGCGCCCCAAGTGCAATGGGCGATGAATTTCACGGCCGGATGGATTGGAATTTTCGATCTAGAACACCGCAGCAGATGTGTGGAAATGGGTGAAAAAATCGGGTTGTATAAGGACGATTTTGTCCACAAAAACTGCACGCCGAACTACTTGCCCGAATTCATCGACATCGAAGCCCGCAAACGCGGATTGTAACCATCGATTCCAACTTTACCGCATAAAAAAAGCCCCTTACAATCGGGGCTTTTCTATTGATAAGAATCTTATTATTTGAGTTTCTTTTTAACCGCAACCTCCTGGAAGGCTTCGATAAGGTCGTTCAGTTCTATGTCGTTAAAGTTCTTGATTTGAATACCGCAATCGTATCCTTTTGAAACTTCTTTCACATCGTCCTTAAAGCGTTTGAGCGCTGTAAGCTCGCCCGTGTGAATGACGACGCCCTCGCGAATAATGCGGATTTTCGAACTTCTGTAAATTTTGCCGTCGGTTACCATACAACCTGCAATCGTACCCACTTTCGAAATTTTGAACAGTTCGCGAATCTCCGCAGTTCCTGTAATTTCCTCTTTGATTTCGGGCGATAGCATGCCTTCCATAGCGTCGCGAACATCGTCGATAGCGTCGTAGATAATGGAGTAGTTTCGGATGTCGATTTCCTCTTTGTCTGCGAGTTGCTTGGCACTGCCCGATGGACGCACGTTAAAGCCGATGATAATCGCATCTGAAGCCGAAGCAAGCATAACGTCTGTCTCTGTAATAGCGCCAACACCTTTGTGAATGATATTGATCTGGATTTCCTCTGTCGAGAGTTTCGAGAACGAGTCCGAAAGTGCTTCTACCGAACCATCCACGTCACCTTTCAGAATCAGGTTGAGCTCCTTAAACTGTCCGAGTGCAATGCGTCGTCCGATTTCGGCGAGCGTAATGTGACGTTGCGTACGTACCGATTGCTCCCGTTGCAGCTGGGCGCGTTTTACGGCGATCTGCTTGGCTTCGCGCTCATCGTCGAATACGTTGAACTTATCTCCGGCCGTTGGCGCGCCGTCAAGTCCGAGTACTGAAACCGGAGTGGACGGGCCAGCTTCTACCACAATATGTCCGCGTTCGTCCTGCATGGCGCGGATTTTTCCGTGATGTCTTCCCGCGAGAACGTAATCGCCGATTTTGAGCGTTCCGGTCTGTACCAGAATCGTAGAAACATATCCTTTTCCTTTGTCCAGATAAGCTTCTACTACCGTTCCCGATGCCTGACGCGACGGGTTAGCGCGAAGGTCGAGGATTTCAGCCTCCAACAACACCTTTTCGAGTAGTTCCTTAACGCCCATTCCGGTTTTGGCCGAAATGTCGTGCGACTGAATTTTTCCGCCCCAATCCTCGACCAGAAGGTTCATTCCTGCAAGGCGTTCCTTGATTTTATCTGGGTTTGCGTTTGGCTTGTCTACTTTGTTAATCGCGAATACAATCGGCACATTGGCAGCTTGAGCGTGAGAAATCGCTTCTTTTGTCTGAGGCATGATGTCGTCGTCCGCCGCAATCACAATAATTGCAATATCCGTGACCTGGGCGCCACGTGCACGCATGGCCGTAAATGCTTCGTGACCCGGCGTATCGAGGAAGGCGATCTTTTGACCGTTTTCGAGCGTAACACCGTAAGCGCCGATGTGCTGGGTAATGCCTCCGGATTCGCCCGCAATTACGTTTTCCTGACGAATGTAATCCAAAAGCGATGTTTTACCGTGGTCGACGTGCCCCATAACGGTCACAATCGGAGCACGCGGTTTGAGGTCCTCAGCGCGGTCTTCCTCCACCTGCAGGTTTTCTTCGATATCGGTCGTGATGAATTCAACGTCGTAACCAAATTCATCGGCCACAATCGTCAGCGTTTCTGCATCGAGGCGCTGGTTCATCGTCACCATGATGCCCAGGGACATACACGTACCAATGACTTTCGTAATAGGCACATCCATCATCGTCGCTACTTCGCCTACCGTTACAAACTCGGTAACTTTAAGCGTTTTGCTTCCTTCTTCGAGTGAACGCTGTTCGTCCTCGGTCTTTTGGCGGTGCGTATCCCGTTTGTCGCGACGGTATTTTGCCGCTTTTGACTTTCCGCCTTTGCCCTGAAGTTTTTCGAGGGTTTCGCGGATCTGGTTTTTAACTTCTTCTTCTGTAGGCTCAACCTTAGCAGCTACTGCCGGACGACCTTTTTGGAATCCGGGTCTGGCGCCGCCTCCAGGTCTGTTCTGGAAACCTCCGCCTGTGCGTTGTCCTGAACCGCCGGCCGGTTTTACAATGCGCTTGCGTTTGTTCTTCTCGCTGTTGTCGCCTTCTTCTTTTTTCTTCTTTGGTTTATCGAACTGCGAAAGGTCAATAGTACGGCCGGTCAGCGTAGTTCCAGAAAGCTTCTGATACTGAGTGGCAATCGTATCGTCCGCTACCGGTTTTGCTTCCGGTGCTTTTGGGGCTGTTTGTGGCTCCTGCTCCGCTTGCTTTGGCACTTCCGCCGCCGGAGTTTCAGCTGCTTTTTCTACGGGCGCTTCTGCCGCCGGTGCCGGAGTTGCTGGTTCGGCCGGTGCAGGAACTTCCGGCTTTTTGTCCAGGTCAATTTTACCTACTGCTTTGGGCCCGCTTAGTACGGCCTTGGCACGGATGACTTCCTGGCGCGCGCGCTCTTCATCCTGTCTGCGTTTGTCTTCTATCTCTTTTTCGCGCTCCAGACGCAACGCTTCTTTCTCTTTGCGCTTCTCCTCGCTCACTTCCTGGGACGCCACCTTATTCCCCCGATCGCCGGCGAATTGCTTGAGCAGCAAGTCGTATTCGGCCTGGGAAATCTTGGCGTTCGGGTTTGATTCGACCGCTATCCCCTTTTCATTGAGGTGGTCTACCGCCCGGTCCAGAGAAATATTGAGCTCCCGTAAAACCTTGTTAATTCTAATTACTCTTTCGTCAGACATAAAATCTTTTTATTGTTACTGTGTGTTGTTGTGTAGTTATGTCGTGTGTTTATTTTTCGAATTCTGCCTTGAGAATCTTCATCACTTCGAGGATTGTTTCTTCCTCAAGATCGGTGCGGCGAACCAAATCGGCCACGTCCTGTTTCAAAATGCTGCGGGCCGTATCCAGACCGATCTTAGCGAATTCGTCGATGACCCATCCTTCGATTTCGTCAGAGAATTCAGTCAGTTCCACATCGTCCTCCTCTTCGGCAATATTTCCTTCGCGAATTACATCGAGTTCGAAACCTGTCAGCAATCCGGCGAGTTTAATGTTATGACCGCCGCGTCCGATGGCTTTTGAAACTTCATCGAGTTTGAGGTAAACCTCGGCGCGTTTTGTTTCTTCGTTCAATTTGATCGAGGATACTTTAGCAGGACTCAGCGCGCGCGTGATATAGAGCTGAATGTTATTCGTATAATTGATAACATCGATGTTTTCGTTGCCCAACTCGCGGACAATGCCGTGAATTCTGGAACCTTTCATTCCCACACACGCACCGACCGGATCGATACGGTCGTCGTAAGAATCCACTGCCACTTTGGCCTTTTCACCCGGAATACGAACCACGCCTTTTACCGTGATTAGCCCGTCAAAAACTTCCGGAATTTCCTGCTCGAACAGTTTTTCAAGAAACTTTTCAGAGGTGCGCGACATGATAATCTGCGGCTTATTCCCTTTGAGTTCCACGTTTTCGATGATGCCTCGCACGTTATCGCCCTTGCGGAAAAAGTCTGACGGAATCTGCTTTTCTTTAGGCAATACGATCTCGTTTCCTTCATCGTCCACCAAAATTACAACTCTGGGCCGAACATGGTGCACTTCTGCCGTATAAATTTCGCCGATCAGATCCTTGAACTGCTTGTACAAGTTCGTGTTGTCGTGTTCGTGAATTTTTGAGATAAGATTCTGGCGCAATGCGAGTATAGCGCGGCGTCCAAGGTCGATGAGCTTTACTTCTTCGGAAACCTCTTCACCGATTTCGAAATCCGGCTCGATTTTTCGCGCTTCGGTCAGCGTAATTTCTTCGTTTTCGAGGTCCAGATCGTCATCGGCCACAATCACGCGTCTTCTCCAGATTTCCATATCCCCTTTGTCCGGGTTGATGATGATATCGAAATTGTCATCTGAGCCGAATTTTTTCTTCAGCGCATTGCGAAACACGTCTTCCAGAATGGCCATGAGCGTCACGCGGTCGATCGACTTGTCGTCCTTGAACTCCGAAAATGATTCGATTAATGCCAGATTTTCCATGCTGTCGTATATTTTTTTAAAATTTAATTGTAACGATTGCTTCTTTAATATCGCCGAGCAGAATTTCCTGCTGCCTGGTGACGGTTTCTTTTCCTTTTCCGATTTTCTTTGGTTCGCGCGATTGCCATTCCAGCACAATGCGGTCTTCATCGGCCACTTTCAACGTGCCCTCAAATGCGGCGTCTGCGGTTTTTACACTTAGGTCCCGGCCGATGTTCTTGCGAAACTGACGCAGGAGTTTCAAAGGAGCCGATACGCCGGCAGAAGCTACCTCGAGCGAAAAATCCGTTTCTTCGCGATCCAGGTTGTGTTCGATGGCGCGGCTTACGTCGATGCAATCCTGAAGGGTTACGCCCTGATCGCCGTCAAGTGTTACGGTGATTTTGTTGGCATCGCTGATGGAAAGGTCGATTAAAAACAACGACGGCCGCTCCAAAAGGGCAGCATCGAGCAAGCCGGAGACTTTTTCTTTAAATGTCATATTTGTATAAAAAGAGGGGACTAAATGCCCCCTCATTATTTAACTATCAATAAATAACGGTGCAAATATAGTAATTTTTTTTCCAAATCAAAAAATCCTTGCACAACACCAAATAATTCATACCTTTAGGCGTGAATCAAACATTGAAAACAGTTCCCTTTTTACCCACATTTTATGAAAAAAATCCTAGTTCCAACCGATTTTTCAGACCACGCAGAATACGCGCTAAAAGTAGCCGCACAAATTGCACATTCTAACGAAAGCGAAATCATTTTACTTCACATGCTTGAGTTGCCCGGCGAGGGCAGCGACGCCCTTGGTTCGGGTGCAGACATTCCCGAAATCATGTTCTTTAAAAACGCGGCCCTGCGCAGACTCAACGATCTTTTGAATTCGCACTACCTGAACGGACTAACCGTAAGCGAGGTGACAAAATTCGGAAAAGCCTATGACGGCATTGTAGAAGTAGCGCGCGATCAGGGAGCAGACTTTATTGTCATGGGGTCGCACGGGGCGAGCGGATTCCAGGAAATGTTCATCGGATCGAACGCCGAGAAAGTCGTTCGCACTTCGGACGTTCCCGTGCTTGTGATTAAAAACGAACTTCAGATGTTCAAAGCCGATAATTTCGTGTTTGCATCGGACTTTTCAGACAAAATCAGAAAACCATTCTCAAAACTTCTCGAGATTGCGAAGCATTTCAACGCGCACATTCACATGGTTATGATCAACACGCCGAACAGCTTTAAGCCATCGCACGTTGCTGAAAACATCATGGCCGACTTCCTGCGCGGATTCGATTATGAAAACTACAGCATGCACATTTACAATGACGTTAATGTGGAAAAAGGAATTCTGAACTTCTCGGCTAAGGTGAACGCAGACATTATTGGAATGTGTACGCACGGACGCACGGGAATGGCGCATTTCTTTAACGGTAGCATCAGCGAAGATCTCGTCAACCACGCGGTTCGTCCGGTGATTACAATTAAGATATAATCCATATTATTTATACGAAAACGCGGCTCCTCAAAAAAGCCGCTTTTTTTATGTCGCGATGAGACAATAAAAAAACCCTTGCCAATCAAAGATTAACAAGGGCTTGCGCTGTTGTTGGTCCACTAGGACTCGAACCTAGAAAGACGGCACCAAAAACCGTAGTGTTACCATTACACCATGGACCAGCATGAATGCGAGTGCAAATTTAGAGCATAAAACCATTTTCGCAAATTTTTTTCGCATTTTTTTTAGCCGGCTGCAACATCAGTCGTTAAATCAGGTCATTGCATCGGGCAGCCCGTTGTATCGGCTTTGTTTTAATAACAGAATGATAGGCGGTTGCCAAAAAAACAGTTTCTTTGTAACGCCATAACCTATTATTATGACCGATTTCAATTTTAAGAAATGGAACACCCTGGGCGGCTGGTTCGCCTTTTTCATTGCACTTATCGTTTACTGCCTGACTGTTGAACCCACAATGAGCTTCTGGGATTGCGGTGAATACATTGCCACAGCAGCCAAATTGCAGGTAGGTCATCCGCCCGGAGCACCGCTTTATCAAATGGTTGGGGCATTCTTCTCGATGTTTGCGCCTTCTGAGGAACACATCGCATTAATGGTAAATCTCGTATCGGTATTCTCGAGTGCGTTTACGATTTTGTTCATGTTTTGGTCCACCTCGCGTTTGTTGCAGAAAATGCTCGAATTCCAGCAATGGCAGAACCCCACCAACAGTATTGCTGTACTTGGCGCCTCGTTCGTCGCTTCGATGGCTTTCGCTTTTTCCGATAGCTTTTGGTTTAACGCCGGAGAAGCTGAAGTGTATGCGATGGCCTCGATGTTAATTGCGCTTCTGTTCTGGCTTGGTTTGCGATGGGAACAGGACATGCATCTTGCGCGCGGGAACCGTTGGCTGCTCGTGATTTCTCTTGTTGTAGGATTGTCCTTTGGCGTACACTTCATGGCGTTGCTCACGATTCCATCCATCGGGTTTCTTTATTATTTCAAGCATTACAAGCCATCGGTCAAAGGATTTTTGGTAGCGAATGTGGTTGTGGTAGCAGTTCTGTTGTTTATTTTCAAACTGCTTTTGCCCTGGACAATGGCGTTCTTTGGCAAAACCGAAATTTTTATGGTAAACAACTTCGGGCTGCCGTTTGACTCGGGGACGATTTTGGCCGCTTTGGTCATGATTGCACTTTTTTACTTCGGACTTAATTACACGCGCCGCAAAGGAAAAGTGCTTTTGAACACGATCACGCTTTGCATTCTGTTTATTTTTATTGGATTTTCTACGTGGATGATGTTGCCGATCCGCGCCA
This sequence comes from uncultured Flavobacterium sp., assembly GCA_964612955.1. Taxonomy (GTDB): domain Bacteria; phylum Bacteroidota; class Bacteroidia; order Flavobacteriales; family Flavobacteriaceae; genus Flavobacterium. The sequence goes on along the minus strand of CAZTGF010000004.1, from coordinate 28,190 downwards.
ACGCAAACACGGTGATTAACGAAAACAAGCCCTCGGATGCCGCTGAAGTTTTAGCCTATTACAACCGCGAGCAATACGGTGTAAACCCGTTGTTTTACGGCCCGCAATACACCGATATGTTCGCGCCTCTGGATGCTGACCAACCTTATCTGGACAAAAAGCCGAACTACGAACGCGACTACAAAACCGGCAAATACGTTATTACAAACAATTACAAAAACGCCGAGCAGAACAGCGATGACGCCCACAAGGCCTTTCTGCCGCGCCTTTGGAGTACGGACCACGCCGAAAACTACATGAATTTTACTTCGCCGCCCAAGTTCAGGATAAACCCCGAATTTGCGCACGAACAGGAACTCGTGAACATTGTAGCCGAATTCCGCAGAGCCTACGCACTCGGGCAAATTGAGTCCGACGGTTACATTCAATTTCTTAAAGCGTATGGCGAATACCTTATTATAGACAAACCTTCGATGGCCGAAAACATCGGGTTTTTATTTGAGTACCAGTTCGGTTATATGTACTGGCGTTATCTGATGTGGAATTTTGTTGGGCGCCAAAGCGACAATCAGGGCCGGTACGATAATTTATCGGGCAACTGGCTCAGCGGCATTTCGTTTATCGACGAGATGCACCTGGGATCTCAAAAGAACCTGCCGGATGACGCTTTGAACAACAAAGGGCGAAACACCTACTTCTTTTTGCCGTTCCTGCTTGCGGTTTTGGGAATGGTTTACCACGCCAACAAAGATGTCAAAGGATTTTATATCGTACTCGTTCTGTTCCTGTTTACGGGGCTTGCGCTAAAAATCTACCTGAACGAACGGCCGTTTGAACCGCGCGAACGCGATTATGCGTTGGTGGGATCATTCTATGCTTTTGCAATCTGGATTGCGTTCGGCGTTTACGCAATTTACGAATGGATTAAAAAATACCTGCAGCCAAAAATTGCAGCGCCCGTTGTTACTTTTGTATGCGTACTTGCGGCTCCGGTGCTCATGGCTTCTCAAAACTGGGACGATCACGACCGTTCGAACCGATACACGGCGCTTTCGATGGCTAAAGCGTATTTGAACTCGTGCGACCCTAACGCGATTCTGTTCACGATTGGCGACAACGACACCTTCCCGCTTTGGTATGCTCAGGAAATTGAAGGCATACGGCGCGATGTACGCATTGTAAACACGAGTCTGTTTATGACCGATTGGTACATCGACCAGATGAAATTTAAAGCGTACGAATCCGAAGGTTTGCCAATTTCGTTCAGACACGATCAGTACGTGGGCGATAAACTTGATTATGCAGTATTCCAGCAAAGGACCGACCAGCGCATGGAGCTTAAAGATTTCCTCGACTTTTTAAAACTCGACGATCCGCGCGCCATGCTCGAGATGCAAAACGGTCAACGCTACCACTTTTATCCTTCGAACCAAATCCGGATTCCCGTAGACCGCGAAGCCGTGATTAAAAACAAAGTAGTTTCGGAGCAATTCTACGATTCGATAGTGCCGTACATCGACCTTGAAATCAAAGGCCCGGCGATTTACAAGAACCGGATTATGATGCTGGACATCGTGCAAAACAACAACTGGGAACGTCCGATTTATTTTACGGGCGGTTCATTCGGAGACGACGATTACCTGTGGATGAAAGACTATCTGGAACTCGACGGCATTGTGTACAAACTCGTTCCGGTAAAAACGCCCGTAGACAAAGCAAGTCCGTTCGATATGGGCGTAATCAATTCCGAGAAAATGTACGACATCGTCATGAACTGGGATTGGGGCAATGGCGAGCGCACCGATATTTACCACGATCCGGAAACGCGCAAAAACAGCATTACCTATCGCACGAATCTTGCGCGCCTCATGGAACAGCTGATTCACGAAGAAAAGCTGGACAAAGCCGAAGACATCATCAATCTCTCACTTGAAAAAATGCCCGTCGATTATTATGGATACTACACCATGGTAGAACCTTTTGCCGGCGGACTTTACGCGATTGACCAACCCAAACGCGCGCGCGAACTGCTCGAAAAATTAGTGGGCAAATACCAACAGACGCTCACCTACTTCAGCGGCTTGCGCCCTAACGAACAAAGCGTGCTCGCGATAGACATTGTGAGCGACATTGAACGATACCGCAGCCTGCTCAAGGTAATGGAAGCGCACGGAGACGATGCTTTTTACGAAAAACACCGCAAAGCGTTTAACGGCTATAACGATAGGTTCAAACGTTTCGGACGGGATCCCGAATAATGGAGATGCGGTGTAACAGCCGCATTTTTTTATGGCTTACCAGGCCGATTTATTACCTTTAACAAAAACGCTTAAAATGTCCTTTTACTGGGTAAAAACACACCGGTTTATCAAATGGCTGTTTCCTCAATTTGTATGGGATGTTCCATGCCGGGACAAATCCGTTTACCTGACTTTTGACGACGGCCCGATTCCCGAAGCTACGCCAATGGTACTGAATTTACTGCAACGGTTCAATGCCAAAGCGACGTTTTTCTGCATAGGCGATAATATCGGCAAACATCCCGAAATTTTCAGGCGCATCATCGATGAAGGCCATACGGTGGGCAATCACACCCAAAACCATTTAAACGGCTGGAAAACTCCTTTAGACACCTACCTCAAAAATGTAGCGGCGTGCCAGACCGGGATTGAAAAATACACGCGCCCCAAACGCAAACTCATGCGGCCGCCCTACGGAAAAATAACGCGTGCGCAATCCCGGGCGTTGCGGCATCAAGGGTACGAAATTGTGATGTGGGACGTTCTCAGCGCGGATTACGATACGTCGATTACGCCCGAAAAATGTTTTAACAACGCCGCAAGTTGCCGGCCCGGAAGCATCGTCATCTTCCACGACAGTGTAAAAGCATTACCCAACATGGGATTTGCACTCGAAAGATTACTTAAAAAATTAAGCGCCGAAGGATATGATTTTAAGGCGCTTTAGGCTTGCTCCTGAACCAGACTGATGATGGTGTTGGCATCGAGTTCACCCGATTGTCTCCAAACCATTTGCCCGTCCTTATAAATCATAAGCGTGGGAAGCCCTTTGATGCGAAGTGCGTCTGCAAGTTCCTGATTTTTGTCGACGTCGATTTTGATGACTTTGGCTTTGTCTCCGAGCGCTGCTGCCACATCCCGGATTACAGGATGCATGGCCACTGACTGTTCGTTCCAGTCTGTATAAAAGTCAATGAGCACGGGAACAGGCGCATTGATCAGCTCTCCAAATTTTGACATAGTCGCAGGATTTTTAGACTTCGCTGTACAAATATAGCGTTTTTAACAAATTAGGATATATTTTTAGATTTTTTTAGCTCCACCACTGTAATCTCGGGCCAAATCCCGACACGACCGGGATACGCGTGGAAACCAAATCCGCGGTTGACATAGATATATCGGCCCAGATTTTCGTAAAGTCCCGCCCATTGTTTGTACACGTATTGCACAGGACTCCACCGGACCACGCCCGGAATTTCTATCCCGAACTGCATGCCGTGCGTATGCCCCGAAAACGTAAGCTGATAATGTTGCGGGTGGTTTTTTATTTCGTGTTCCCAGTGAGAGGAATCGTGTGTGAGGACTATTTTGAAATCATCGGACTGAAGCCCGGTAGACGCTTTGGCAAGATCGCCGGCCTTTTTAAACTTCGCGCCCCAATT
>CAZTGF010000004.1:0-24408 GCA_964612955.1 uncultured Flavobacterium sp. | reverse complement strand
AAAATTGTACTTGCCTTTTGTCATGCCGTAAATCAGCGACAAGAACGGAACCGCGGCCACGCCCAACGCAAGCTGACTGATAAACTTACGGCGCGATGGCAACTTTAGTCCCGCATTGGTGTTCGATGCAAAACCGAAAGCACCGCCAAGTAAGCGCGATACATCTTCGAAAATCATAAAAACCGAAAGTAATATCTTCGGCACGAGTGACAACAGCAACAAACCGGAAACCAGCATCGTCATTCGGGTCTGTCCTACGCGCCTATCGAACTGATTGAACTGATAAGAAATAAAAAGGTAAAGCACGACCATTGAAAAAATGTAAATCCGACGGGCGTTGCGCGAAGGTACAAGCGTCCGGACCGCCTGAAACGCGTAAATTTCTACAACGAGGACAAAAAGAAAAAAATAAAGTATTCGCATAACGTTCCCAAAAATACCGCAATGAACGAAGCCGGAACCTTTATAAACTTATATTTAACATTTGAATCATGGGCAAAAGCCGCCCTGAGTTTGCTATTTTTACGCTCTAAATTTTGACCGATGGCCGCACAAAAACGCCTTTTTCTCCTCGACGCTTACGCGCTTATTTTTCGCGGATATTACGCTTTTATCAAGAATCCGCGGATCAACTCCAAAGGCATGGATACTTCGGCCATTATGGGATTCATGAATTCGCTGCTCGATGTGATTAAGCGCGAAAAACCAGACCACCTCGCCGTTGCATTTGACAAGGAAGGCAGCGTGGCCCGGAACGAGATGTACGCAGACTACAAAGCCAACCGGGACGAAACGCCGGAAGCCATCCGCATTGCCATTCCGTACATTCAGGAACTGTTGCGCGCCATGCACATTCCCATTATTGAACTCGCCGGTTGCGAAGCCGACGATTTGATAGGTACGATTGCCAAACAGGCCGAAAAGCAAAATTTCCAGGTTTTCATGGTAACGCCCGATAAGGATTTTGCCCAACTCGTATCGGACAATATTTTTATTTACAAACCCTCGCGCATGGGTAACGGCATCGAAATCTGGGGCGTTAAAGAAGTTCAGGAACGTTTTGGCGTAGAACGACCCGAGCAAGTGATTGACTTTTTAGGCATGATGGGCGATGCGATAGACAATATTCCCGGACTGCCCGGCGTAGGCGAGGTCACGGCAAAAAAACTGCTCGCAGAATTCGGGTCGATGGAAAACCTGCTCAACAACACCGGTTCGCTCAAAGGAAAAATGAAGGAAAAAATCGAGGCGAACAAAGAACTCGGATTGCTGTCCAAACAACTCGCGACGATTATCTGCGATTGCGACGTGACTTTTCACGAGGCCGATTACGAACTTACAAAACCCGACGCGGAAAAAGTTGAAGCGCTGTTTCGCGAACTCGAATTCCGCCGGATGGCCGAACAGTTCAACAGTATTTTTTATTCCGATTACGTGCCGGCTTCCCAATCGGCAGAGACGAAAACAGAAGCGGCCCCCGCGCAATTCGACTTGTTTACAACAGGAAATTCTGAACAGGGCATAAGCACCGCAGCATATTTAAACTTGCACACTCAGCCACACGTGTATCAGAGCGTTCAGGGCGAATTTGGAATGAAACTGCTGATTCAGAACCTGCTCAAACAAACCACTGTAAGTTTTGACACTGAAACCACGGGCATCGACTCCATTTCTGCCGAACTCGTAGGACTGGCGTTTTCGTGGGAACCGGGCAAAGGATTTTACGTACCCATGCCGGAATCTTTTGAACAAACGCGCGATCTTCTGGAACTGTTCCGCCCGTTTTTCGAGGCCGAAAACATCGAAAAAACAGGACAAAACATAAAGTACGACCTAAAAGTGCTCAAGCGCTACGGCATTTCGTTCCGAGGCAAATTGTTCGATACGATGCTCGCCCATTACCTGATAAACCCGGATATGAGGCACTCAATGGAAGTGCTTTCCGAAACTTATTTGAATTATTCGACGCAGCCAATCGAGGAACTCATCGGCAAGAAAGGAAAAAACCAAAAGACGTTGCGCGAGGTTCCGCTCGACGAGATTAAGGAATACGCCGTAGAGGATGCGGACATTACGCTTCAACTCAGACACCATTTTGAACCGATTCTGGAGCAAACCCAGACGCGGCATTTGTTCGACAACATCGAAATCCCGCTCGTACAGGTTCTGGCCGATATGGAACTCGAAGGGGTGCGGTTGGACATCGGCTTTTTAAAGCAACTCTCGCTCGAACTCGCCTCGGACATTAACAGCCTTGAAACGCGGATTTTTGAAGCGGCCGGCGAAACGTTCAATCTTGCATCGCCCAAGCAACTCGGGGAAATTCTGTTCGACAAAATGAAAATCGGCGGGCCGAAGCAGAAAAAAACCAAAACCGGTCAGTACGCCACAGGCGAAGAAATTCTGTCGTATCTGGCGCTGAGCAGCCCGTTTGTTCAGGACATTCTGGATTGGCGCCAACTCGTAAAACTGCAGAATACCTACGTTGAAGCGTTGCCTTTGCAGGTTTGTGAAGCTACCGGGCGCGTCCATACCGATTATATGCAGGCCGTTGCAGCTACGGGCCGATTGAGTTCGAACAACCCGAATTTACAAAACATTCCCATCCGGACCGAAAGAGGAAAACAAATCCGAAAAGCGTTTGTTCCGAGAGATGAAGAATTTACGCTACTCTCTGCCGATTATTCACAAATTGAACTCAGAATTATTGCGGCCCTGAGCGGAGAAGAAAATATGATCGAAGCGTTCCGGGCCGGGCTTGACATTCACCGCGCCACTGCAGCAAACGTATTTAATGTGGCTTTGAAGGACGTAACGCGCGAACAACGCAGCAACGCCAAAACGGTCAACTTTGGAATTATTTACGGGGTTTCGGCATTTGGACTTAGCAATCAGACGAGTCTTTCACGCAGCGAAAGTGCGGAACTCATCGACGCGTATTACAAAACCTACCCCCAATTGCGCGATTTTATTCAACAACAGATTGAACGCGCGCGCGAAATGGGTTATGTGTCTACAATTTCGGGACGGCGTCGCTATTTAAAGGACATTAATTCGGCCAACGCCGTAGTAAGAGGCGCCGCAGAACGAAACGCTGTTAATGCGCCAATTCAGGGAAGTGCGGCCGACATCATTAAAAAGGCGATGATTGGCATTCACCGAAGATTGCAACACGAAGGTTTCCGCAGTAAAATGTTGCTTCAGGTACATGACGAACTCGTTTTTGATGTGCATTTGTCCGAACTGGAACGCATTCAGCCGCTGATCCGGCACGAAATGGAAAACGCGTATTCGCTGGCCGTACCGCTCGAAGTGGAAATGGGCTACGGGAACGATTGGCTCGCCGCGCATTAATTTACCTAACCTTCAAACAACTTATGAATCTAAAAATGACAATCGCGCTGCTGTTTATGGCAGCTTCATCGTTCGCGCAATTTACCGAAACGGCGGCGTACAACCCCGATGTGCAAATCCGCGAAATCGGAAGTTTCAGAAACTATTTATGCGGAGCCGCAAAGTTGTCAACCGTCCGCGATCACGAAAAAGTGAGCTATATGCTCGAATACCATAGCGATATGAACGCCAAAGAACGGAACGCGATTCATTTTGACGGCACTGCCGAAACTCTCGACGCGCTTTACGATTTGCTGAACAGCTTTTTTTTGGACGAGAATAAAAACAACGAGAATTACACGCGCACGTTCAGGCTTGGAGAAACGGCGGTGATTTGTACGTACTTTTCGAACTGGATTGAATTCAAGACCGAGGACGGACACGTGTTAATTCCCGAACGTCAGTTAAACAAACTCTTTGGCCGGAAAAGGAAATAACGCCAACCTGAATACGCGATTTTAAGCCTGCGAAATAAGCGCTATGATTATCTTTTATAGCCGTTTGCATTTAAAATAAATAATTGTACTTTTGCACTCCCTTTATTGGGGACGGAATGTTTAATTAAAAATAATTATTGTGAACACATTAAGCTACAAGACAGTATCGGCCAACAAGGCTACTGTAGACAAACAGTGGGTTGTTGTAGATGCTGAAGGTCACAACTTGGGACGTCTTGCCTCGAAGGTCGCTATGATTCTTCGCGGAAAGTACAAGCCGAGTTACACACCGCATGTTGACTGTGGCGATAACGTGATCGTTATCAATGCAGAAAAGATTAATCTTACAGGAAACAAACTGGACGATAAAATCTACATGCGTCACACCGGATATCCCGGAGGTCAGAGAACCCTAACTGCTAAAGTACTTCAGGCGAAAAACCCTGCTGCTTTGGTTGAAAAAGCTGTAAAGGGAATGTTGCCGAAAAATAAACTCGGAGCGGAACTTTTCAGAAACCTGAATGTAAATGTAGGTCCAGAGCACAAGCACGAAGCTCAAAAACCTAAAACCGTTAATTTAAACGATCTTAAGTAATGGCCACAATTCACAAAATCGGCAGAAGAAAAACTGCTGTTGCCCGTGTTTACCTTTCTGAAGGAACAGGAAACATTACGGTAAATAAAAAAGAATTCGCAACTTACTTCCCTACGGCAACGCTTCAGTACAAAGTAATGCAACCGCTCGAAATGACGCAGAACGCATCGAACTTTGACGTTAAAGTAAACGTTTACGGTGGTGGTGTTAACGGACAGGCCGAAGCCGTTCGTATGGCTATTGCCCGCGCCATGTGCGAAGTAGAAGCGGAAAACCGCCTTGTTCTTAAGCCAGAAGGTTTGCTTACACGCGACCCGCGTATGGTAGAGCGCAAGAAATTCGGACAGAAGAAAGCACGTAAGAAATTCCAGTTTTCTAAGCGTTAATCCGCCGTCTATTATTTTTGAATTTAAAAATCAAGTTATTGTTGTTATTCGGGTGCGCCCGGAGATTAGTTTAGCATCTAAATGTGCTTAGCCGGAAAAACCGCCATTTGCACATTGCTATTCCAACAGAACGTAAACTATTACAAAAATGGCAAACAAAGTTGAAGTAAAAGAATTACTGGAAGCAGGTGTTCATTTTGGACACATGACCAGAAAGTGGGACCCGAACATGGCTCCTTACATTTACATGGAGCGTAATGGAATCCACATTATTAACCTGTACAAAACTGCTGCAAAAATCGAGGAGGCTAACGAAGCCCTCAAAAAAATTGCTGCATCGGGCCGAAAAGTCCTTTTCGTAGCGACGAAAAAACAAGCCAAAGACATCGTGGCTGAGAAAGCCAAAGCGGCAAACATGCCTTACATCACAGAAAGATGGCCAGGCGGAATGCTGACAAACTTCGTAACCATCCGCAAGGCGGTTAAGAAGATGACGATGATCGACAAAATGAAGAAAGACGGCACGTTTAACACGCTTTCGAAAAAAGAGAAATTACAAATTGATCGTCTTCGTGCAAAATTAGAGAAGAACTTAGGTTCTATCTCAGATATGTCAAGATTGCCTGCAGCGCTTTTTGTTGTAGACATCAAAGCCGAGCACATTGCGGTAAGAGAAGCTCAGAAATTAAACATTCCGGTTTTCGCCATGGTGGATACCAACTCCGATCCTCGTGAAGTGGATTACGTTATCCCGGCAAATGACGATGCTTCTAAATCTATCGACAAAATTTTATCGCTTGTTTCAGGTGCGATCATCGAAGGTCTTTCGAACCGCAATTCAGAAAAAGAGACAGATGAGCTTACAGAAATGGAAGCCGATGCTGCTCAGACTACTGAAGAAACTGTAACGCCGGTAACTGCAGAGGCAGACACCAAAACAGAAGAGTAATCTTTTAAAGTTCCAATGGTGAGATTCCAGATTCCGGCAACCGAACAACATGTTTAGAAACCAGAATCCGGAGTTTTACAATTGGAACTTCTTTTTAAAAACGCATTTAAACTAAAAAAATAATACCGATTATGGCAAATATTACTGCTGCAGACGTAAACAAACTCAGAACTGCCACAGGCGCAGGAATGATGGACTGCAAAAAAGCCCTTGTAGAGGCCGAAGGCGATTTTGACAAAGCCATTGAAATCCTTCGCAAAAAAGGACAAAAAGTAGCTGCTAACCGTTCGGACCGCGAATCTACAGAAGGTGCAGCGATTGCAATGGTAAACGATGCTAAAAACAAAGGTGTCGTAATTACGCTGAACTGCGAAACAGATTTCGTCGGCAAAAACGAAGGTTTCGTAAAACTCGCTCAGGAGTTGGCTACACTCGCGCTTGAGCACGATACTAAAGAATCTTTCCTTGCCGCTGATTTCAACGGAATTTCTGTTTCTGAGAAGCTTATCGAGCAAACTGGTGTTATCGGTGAAAAAATCGAAATCGGTACGTTTGAGAAAATCGAAGGCGAATTCGTAGGTTCCTACATTCACGCAGGAAACAAAATCGCTACAATTGTTGCGCTTTCTGCTAACGTAGACGGAGTTGAAGAAGCTGCGCGTAACGTTGCGATGCAAGCTGCCGCGATGAACCCGATTGCCATGGACGAAACTGGCGTTGATCAGGAAATCGTAAACAAGGAAATCGAAATTGCAAAAGACCAATTGCGGGCTGAAGGAAAACCTGAAGCCATGTTGGACAACATCGCAAAAGGAAAACTTAACCGCTTTTTTAAAGACAATACACTCGTGAACCAAGATTATATCAAAGACGGTTCAATGAGCGTTTCCAGCTACGTAAAATCGGTAAATGCCGATTTAAGAGTAACCGGATTCAAAAGAGCTGCACTGGGTTAATCCCAAATACTATTCAACAAAAAGCCTCGTTCGAAAGTTCGGGGCTTTTTTTGCATCTGGCCGCTCGCCCATCGGGAATAAAACCGGCAGATTCGGCTCGCGGCCCGCACTAATCACCATCCTCCAGTGCAAACAACTGCTCCACCCGCATGTCAAACAAACGCGCAATTTTCAATACAAGCACCGCAGAGGGAACATACTTCCGTTTCTCAATCGCATGAATCGTCTGGCGGCTTACCCCTACCGCCTTGGCCAGATCTTCCTGAGTAAAGTTCCGGGCCGCACGCGCCAATTTAACATTATTCGTCATCGTTCAGGCGTCTAAATTGGTACAGCAAAAAATAAAACCGCAGCAAAAACAGAGCGAGCACCGTAAAAAGGTTTAATTGCACCACGTACAAAAAATCCAAACCATACACAAACACAAATGCGAGAAGCAACAATGCGTAATTACACAACACCGCCCATTGAAAAGCATCGAGGCGCAATCTTGCGATGCATTCGTCTTCGTCCGGCTGACGCGCAAACGCCAACATCAATCCTCCTGCAATCGCAAATACGCCGCCCAAAGTGAGTAGCAGATTCTGTTCGGTCCATCCAAAATAAACATCGGGCTCAAAACCCCCCTGATAAGCAAGCGCGAACACTAGCGCCCGAAGCCACGGAAGTTCAACATTAGCCAGGATTAAACCCAAACACAGCAACCCAGGCAACAGCACGGCCAGGCCCAGCCCTTTAAAATACTCCGGAAGTAACATCGTTGTTTTCATTTCGATAAAATTAAAATAAATGTAAAGCAAACTGTACATTACGACAAGCAGACTATACATTTTAACATTTGTTTCAAATGGCTTCGCTTTAACTGTCTAAATCATTACTTTTAAAACTTCAATGAACTGCTATGGAAAAGGTGCGTTGTGCATGGTGTTTGTCGGATTCGATCTATATCGACTACCACGACAATGAATGGGGTAAACCCGTGCGGGACGATGCCACAATGTTTGAATTTCTGTTGCTCGAAACATTTCAGGCGGGACTGAGCTGGATTACAATTCTCAAAAAGCGCGAAAATTTCCGCCAGGCGTTTGATGCGTTCGACTATGAGAAAATAGCCCGATACAGCGATGACAAACTCGAAGAACTGATGCAGAACCCCGGAATTATCAGAAACCGGCTCAAGATAAACGCAGCCCGCTCTAACGCTCAGGCATTCATCAAAGTCCGGCAGGAATTCGGCAGTTTTTGTGCTTATTTGTGGGGATTCATCGGCGCGAACCCGATCGACAATAAACCCCAAGCGTTGAACGGAATTCCCGCTTCCACGCCACTTTCGGACCAGATAAGCAAAGATTTGAAAAAACGCGGCTTCAAGTTTACGGGCTCAACAGTGATCTATGCGCATTTACAAGCCACGGGACTTATCAACGATCACATTGCCGAATGTTGGACGCGGCGCGGACACGATTAACCCCGGCGTTTAAGATCGCGAGGAATTCGTCACGGGGAATTTCGCGCGCACCTAAACTCGCGAGGTGGTCGTTGTAAATCTGACAGTCGAGGAGCGCATAACCTTTTTGCTGCAATACGGCCGCAAGCGAGATAAACGCCACTTTGGACGCGTTCGGAACGAGCGAAAACATGCTGTCGCCACAGAAAACGCGCCCCGTATCCATGCCGAACAACCCACCGACGAGCGCACCGTTTTGCCATACTTCGACCGATTTTGCAAAACCTTCGCGGTGCAGCACGGTGTAAGATTGTTGCATTTCTGTCGTAATCCACGACCCTTGCTGTCCTTTTCGCTTCACCGATTTACAAAGTTCCATCACTTCTTCGAACGCTTTGTCAAAGGTTACCGTAAAACCGCCCGATTTGAGTACGCGTCTCATGCTGCGGGAAATGCGAAGTTCGTCGAAAAACAACACCATGCGCATCGGGGGCGAATACCACATGCACGGATCGCCGGGATTAAACCACGGAAATATGCCCTGAGTATATGCCGTTTTTACGCGTTCGGGCGCAAGGTTGGCACCTATGGCGAGCAGTCCGTCCTCGTCTGCAAGACGCGCGTCCGGAAACGGTGTATGAGCCGAAAGAAAAAAAGCCATCGCAAAAAAAATCCCGACGCATGCCGGGAATGATATTAAAAAGGAAGGTCGTCTGGTTCTTCGTCTGAAACGTTTGAAGTCGTCGCAAAAGGCGATTGCTGATGTTGTACCGGCGGTGGTGCCTGCTCGTACGGAGAAGCGCCGTCAGCTCCGGTTTTCTCGATGCGCCAGCCCTGAATAGAGTTGAAATAACGCGTTTCTCCCTGAGGATTTACCCACTCGCGACCGCGGAGGTTGATCGATACTTTAACTGCATCTCCGGGGCGGTAATTGTTGAGCAAATCGCATTTGTCCTGCGTAAATTCGATCATAATGTGTTGCGGGTATTGCTCTTCTGTAGTTACAACTACTTCGCGCTTTTTAAATGAAGCACTTACCTGTTGCTCCGGATTGATGACTTTGATTTTTCCTGAAACTTCCATCTCTCTTTTCTTTTATTGATTATTTTTTGTGTGCCAAAAGAACTTTCCACGCGGAAACCACATCGTTCTTCTTCAGATATTGTTTGGCAAGATCGTGTTTTTTGGCGGGATCATCAGCGCTTAAAACGGCCCTGACCTCAAAATTTTGTTCGACAAATATAGCAACTTCTTCATCGGCTGGCAAAGTTTCTACGTTGCCGAGCATGCCCAGATCGTTGCCCGAAAAGTCGCCGCTCTGACGAACTTCGGTCGGGATCTGATCTACGCCTATCCCAAGCGTTGTCAACGGTTTCGGCACTTCAAAAAGGCCGTCACGCGAGCGCGAATACCAGTCTTTTCCAAGGCGGGATACGAGGTCTATTTTGTGCTGGTCGATGTTGCCTTGTGCATCCAGAACAGATTCTGAAATATGCATGCGCAGGATCTCGCATACAATCAGGTTTCCGGCACCGCCTTCGGTTCCCATCGGAATAATTTGGTTCACGCGGCATTCGAACTGCACGGGCGATTCGGCGACGCGCGGCGGCTTTACGACTTCCGAGGCTAAGGGCGTAAACCCGGCCTTAACAAACTCAGAAACGCCTTGAGCGTATTCGGTACTCGAAAGCGACGTTTGCTGCACCATGTCGTAGTTTACCACATTGATCACAACTTCTTTGGTGGCTTCGGCATTGTGAAGCGTGTGCTTTGTGGTGTTGTCCCGAACGCGGCGCGAGGGTGAAAAAATAAGTATCGGCGGATTAGTGCTGAACAGGTTGAAAAAACTAAAAGGCGAAAGGTTGTGGTTTCCGTCCGCATCTACCGTAGAAGCGAAAGCAATAGGCCGCGGCCCTACCGATGACTGTAAAAATCCGTGTAATTGTGGCGTGGAAAGTTCAGCGGGGATAATCGTACGCATGTTTTTAGTTTTTGCAAATTTACGCATTAAGGATCAAACCCGGGTTCTTTTTACCAACTCCAATTCGGGTACAAATTTGCGATAGGAAACAGGGTTGTGAACAAATAACGTTTTAAATTGAGGCAACCTGAGCTATTCATCGATTAAAGCGTTCGCATTGTTATAATAAACTATATTCGCAAATGTAAAACCGCTCTAATCCGAATTGGTTTGATATGAAAACACTACGTCTTTTAATATTTTTTATAAGTTTTGCCGCATCGGCCCAGACCTCTCCGTTTGCCGGAACCTGGAAATGGGAAAACGGCACTCAAATATTCTATGTATATATTACCAGTAAAACGCTCAGTTCGGACGACAAGGTTTTACGAGTTGATTATAGAATGGTCGAGACCGCCAATTTCACCGAAACAGAAGTATACAATTCAAAACTGAATGGCCACTATATTGGCGTAGGCGGTGTATTATCAGAAGATGCTACTCACGCCTCAGGCATGCTTAAAGACTGTACGCATCCCAACACAACAGACTGTTACGACGGGCTCATCGATCTAATTGTAGTACCTGTCACGGGAATGCAACCCGTAGGTACGCCCCCAAAATTGCATTGGAAGATTCGCAAACATAGCGACTGGCGGCAGACGGTAAACACAGCCAACCCGCCGAGTGGCTTTAACCTTCCTACGAACATTATGCTAACGAGAGTGCAGGGGTTTTGAGTGTGGAGGCCTTTAAGAGGTAAGAGCAATTTTTAAATTATTCCCCGCAACAAAAAATTCCCGACCTTAGGAACGATGAGAACCATTTTACTCCTTCTTGCAACCATCGGCATCGGCTTGAACTTATCGGCCCAAACCTCGCCATTTGCCGGAACCTGGAAATGGGAAAGCGGGAATCAAATATTCTACGTATATATCCAGAGCAAAATGTTAACGACCGGCAAAAAAGTGTTACGTGTCGATTACAAAATGGTTACTGTCAATAACACCGTAGAAACCGAGGTATATAGTTCGCGCATCGATGGTTTATACTTTGGGGCGGGCGCCATCATGGCCGAATACGAAAGTCACGCCTCAGGCATGCTTAAAGACTGTACGCATCCCAACACAACAGACTGTTACGACGGGCTCATCGATCTAATTGTAGTACCTGTCACGGGAATGCAACCCGTAGGTACGCCCCCAAAATTGCATTGGAAGATTCGCAAACATAGCGACTGGCGGCAGACGGTAAACACAGCCAACCCGCCGAGTGGCTTTAACCTTCCTACGAACATTATGCTAACGAGAGTGCAGGGGTTTTGAGTGTGGAGGCCTTTAAGAGGTAAGAGCAATTTTTAAATTATTCCCCGCAACAAAAAATTCCCGACCTTAGGAACGATGAGAACCATTTTACTCCTTCTTGCAACCATCGGCATCGGCTTGAACTTATCGGCCCAAACCTCGCCATTTGCCGGAACCTGGAAATGGGAAAGCGGGAATCAAATATTCTACGTATATATCCAGAGCAAAATGTTAACGACCGGCAAAAAAGTGTTACGTGTCGATTACAAAATGGTTACTGTCAATAACACCGTAGAAACCGAGGTATATAGTTCGCGCATCGATGGTTTATACTTTGGGGCGGGCGCCATCATGGCCGAATACGAAAGTCACGCCTCAGGCATGCTTCAAGACTGCACCCATCCGAATACCACAGATTGTTACGACGGGCTTATCACTCTGGTTGTAGTACCTGTTACGGGAATGCAACCCGTAGGTACGCCGCCCAAACTGCATTGGAAGATTCGCAAACATAGCGATTATATGCAAGGCACGACCACCCCGAACCCGCCGAGTGGCTTTAACCTTCCTACGAACATTATGCTGACAAAAGTACAAGAGCTGTGAGCCCATATATCCAAACGGTCACCTTTTTGTAAACGCCCAGTTTCCGTTCCCTGCGGGCGGTTAGCAAGAATGAGTCAGCCCAAAACGCGATGCGGAACAGCTGCGAAAATATCCCATCGCACAAATTCGTTATATTAGCCAAAACATTCTGTATGCAGTTTTACGACGGTCGCACGCTTTGGCGCTGGATTATTATCGCGGCTTCTTTTATTATCGTGGCGCTGATTCTACTAAACACTTACGCTTTTTTCCAGATTTTCAAAAACGAAGAGCGCATTAAAATGGAGTTGTGGGCCCAGAGTCTTGAAGCGATTGACAATGCCGATCTGGAAACCGATGACATTGAACTTCCGCGACTGATTCTGTCTCAAAACAGCACGATTCCGATTATCATGACCCAACGGGACACGATTGTAAACCTTTCGAACATTCCGGCCGAAATCGAAGCAGATTCTGTACGGCTTGCGGCGCTTTTGGAAAAGCTCAAAAAAGAAAACGAACCCATTCTGATCGAGTACGCGCCCGGAGATTTCCAGTATGTGTATTACGGGAATTCGTCTTTGCTCAACAAACTAAAATATTATCCTGTTGCGCTGCTGCTCATTATGGTATTGTTCGCCACCGTGGTTTACTATTTTTACCGAAGCACAAAAATCTCAACCCAAAACAAACTCTGGGCGGGCATGGCCAAGGAAACGGCTCACCAGATTGGAACGCCTTTATCGTCGCTGATCGGTTGGCTCGAAATCATGAAAGCCGACGAGGTTGACCCTGTCACGGTGGCCGAAATTGAAAAAGATGTCGTTCGCCTTCAAACCATCGCGGACCGTTTTTCGAAGATTGGTTCCGAACCGCTGCTTGAACCTTTGGACATTATCTCTGAAACGCGGCAATCGTACGACTATCTGCAATCGCGCTTTTCCAAAAACATCAAATTTTCGTTTAACGCGCCAGACCAAAATGTTGCGGTAATGGCAAACCCTGTGTTGCACAGCTGGACGATAGAAAACCTCGTAAAAAACGCCATAGACGCAATGAAGGGCCGCGGAAGCATCGACATTACAATTACGTGCGACGCGCGTTATGTGCGAATCTGCGTTTCTGATACCGGAAAAGGAATTGCAAAGAACCACTTTAAACGCGTTTTTGAACCCGGGTTTACGACTAAAAAACGAGGTTGGGGCCTTGGGCTTTCGCTGACCAAACGCATCGTAGAAGCCTACCACAAAGGCCGGATCCGCGTACTGCAATCAGAAATAAACAAAGGAACCGTGATTCAGGTTTCGCTTCCGCGCCAACAATCGTGAGCAAAAAAAAAAAGGACCGTTATAAAAACGGCCCTTCGGGGTGAACATTTAAATGTTAGTGTAATAGCAATTCTTCCCTGATTCGCGCTACGGTTTCTTCAAATTCCTGATCGGTGAGCAGCACTTTACGCGTAAATCGCATATCGTCCATGTCGTTAATCGGAATCAGGTGTACGTGCGCATGCGGAACCTCGAGCCCTACGACGGCCATGCCCACGCGCTTGCACGAAATAGCGCCTTTGAGCGCTCTTGCCACACGTCTCGAAAATTTCATAAGCCCCAGGTATTCGTCCGAATCCATATCGAAGAGCTCGTCCGTTTCCTTTTTGGGAATACAGAGCGTGTGCCCTTTTGTGTTTGGATTCACATCGAGAAAAGCGAGGTAATGCTCGTCTTCTGCAATTTTGTAAGCAGGCACAGCGCCTTCGATAATTTTAGTGAATACGGTCATAGGCTATGGTTTTTGTTATTCGCGGGTAATTTCTAAAATTTCAAAATTAATTTTGCCGTTCGGAACGGTGATTTCGGCAACTTCACCCACAGATTTGCCCAACAAACCGCGCCCGATAGGTGAAGTTACGGAAATTTTTCCGGCTTTCAGATCGGCTTCGCTTTCGGCCACGAGCGTGTAACTCATCTCCATGCCGTTCGCCTGGTTGCGGATTTTCACCTTAGACAAAACGAGCACTTTGGAAACATCCAGTTGGGATTCGTCTATCAATCGCGCATTGGCGTGCAGTTCCTCAAGTTTGGCTATTTTCATTTCGAGCAACCCCTGCGCCTCTTTGGCCGCATCGTATTCAGCATTCTCTGAGAGATCGCCTTTGTCTCGCGCTTCGGCAATTGCCTCAGATGCTTTGGGACGCATCACATTTTTTAAATAGTCCAGTTCTTCGCGGAGTTTTTTTAAACCCTCAGCGGAGTAATACGAAACAGTTGTCATAATAAAATGGAGTTATAATGTATTCATTCCGGGCCGTTAGTGCGCCCTCTCTAAAAATCCTACGGTATTTTTTATAAAACAGAAAGAATCCCACTTGCACGGGATTCTTTTTAAAGTTGGTGTTATTATCAGCTTAATTAACTTCTACTCGGTAATAATTGCGTTTTTGCAACAGAACTTCAAATATAAAAAATTAAATTTGACAATCCAAATAATTGCCACAAAAGCATGAAAAAGATTCTTCTATTATTTCTGTTATCAGCGTTTTTAACCGCCTGCGACGACAACGGAACAAACAACGACAACCCATATATCCCTAACTACCGGTTTACCATAGACATCAACACAAACCTTCCGCTTTACAACGCGCTCACCTACGCGAGTAACGGCGTTTACATTCCGGACGGAGGCGCGCTGGGCATTATCGTTTTTAACACCGGCAGCGGATACACAGCATTTGACGCCGCGTGCCCCAATCACGCCATTTCATCCTGTTCGCTACTCCAGATTAACGGTCTCATGGCCGTTTGCGACTGCGAGCACGGAGCCGAATACAACCTGTTCACGGGTCTTGCCAATGGCCAGCCTTATCCGCTTAAACCTTACCGCGTACAATTAAGCGGCAGCAACATCCGGGTTTCTAATTAGGGCGTGCCACCGCTTCATCCTTCAGCGCTGTCAGGCTATCCGCTGCAATCTGCTGAACCTTATTGCGCGCCTTGAGCTTTATCGGGCAGGATTTTCGCTCCTATCCTTCACGCGGGAACTACCACCTCAGGTTAAGCCCCACCATAAAGTGCGTACCGGCCTGCGGATAAAAACCCGCACCTTCAACCGTTTGAACGCTTCCGGGGTTAGACCACGAATCGTCGTAAGTGTAAAAGTACCCGTTAGACTCGTACTCGTAATCAAAAATATTGTTCACCAGCGCGTGCACCTGCACTTCTTTAAACCACCACCAATCTGCAATGCGATAACTGATGTTCAGGTCCGAAGTACTGTAAGCATCGAGCCTCGAAGCCGCCGAATCAATGTTGCCCATGTACTGCGAACCCACGTATTTGGTTAATAACCCAAGTTCTAAATTTTTGACTGGCGCATACACAATTGCATTGGCCGCCACCACCGAGGGCGAAAAAGCAATTTCCGTATCTCCGAGATTTACAAGCGCCCCATCGCGTTCAAAATAAAAGTCGCGGTTGCGGTTGGTGCTCACGGCAACGTTTGGACGTAACGTCCATTTGGGAGTCACGCGCACAATGGCTTCGGCTTCTACACCAAGCCTGTAACTGCGGCCGCTGTTCTCTCGGATAGGATTGCCCACATCGTTGAGCATGCCCGTAAGTACGAGCTGGTCCTGATAGGCCATGTAATACGCATTTACGTTAAGGCGCAATTTATCGCCTCTGAGGCGCCACCCGAGTTCAAAGTCGTCCAGGCGTTCCGGGCGGGGCGTGCCGCTTTCGTAATCCACGCGGTTGGGTTCGCGGTGGGCGCGTCCATAGGAGAAATAAATGTCGCTATTTTCGCCCGAAAAATACGTAAGCCCGGCTTTTGGATTAAAAAACGAAAAACGGTCGTCCACGATTCCCGTATCTTCCCCGTTGGCCGAGTAGTGCACGCCTCTGAGCTGTAAATCGCCAAACAGACTAAACCGGGGCGAAAGATTCCAGCTTACTTTTCCGTAAACGTTATAGTCGGTTTTAAGCGCATCGTCCTCGTAGTACGGCTGGCTGTACATGGGTAAAGGCACGGACCGCACCCAAAGCACACGGCCAAAATGGTCGCCGAGGTATTGGTTCCACCCTCCGCCGAGCAAAGCCTCTACCGCAGGTGTTTTATACTGAACGCTGCCAATGAATCCGTAAAAGTGATTGTCCAGCCACTTGCGGTCTATCAAATCGCTCTGTTCGATGAGTGAGCCGTTTACGGTTGAAGGCTCAATGCCGTAGCCGGCGAGGTCGCGCTCTTGGCGATAGTTTTCGTAATACCCTTTGCCGCGCGTGTAATGCAACGCCACCGTGGAACGCCACGAATCTGAATAGGATTGCGTCCAATGCAATTGATAATGGTCCTGCTTGTAATTATCGGTCTGGTTGTCGTAGAAACGCAGGTTGCCCTCCTCGTCGTAGTATTCTCCGGCCGTGTTGTACGTGCGGTCGCTTTGGAGTTTATCCACGTCTTCGAGACCGTTCCACGACTGATACGTGCGTTCGTCACCGCCAAACACAAGCCCTTTTACCTGAGTGTTGTTGTGTCGATACACGCCTTGCAGAAAATACGATTTCAGGTCAGAAAATGCCCTGTCTATATAACCGTCTGAGTAAATATTAGACAAACGGCCGGCTACCTCAAACCGCTCCCCGAGCATGCCGCTGCTAAACGAGAGCGTGTGTTTGCGCGTGTTAAAGCTGCCAAACGAATTGCTAAGCATGGCCGTGGCCTTTTCAGATGGCGCATCGGTGACGATGTTTAAACTCGCGCCAAACGCACCGGAGCCATTTGTAGAAGTTCCTACGCCGCGCTGCAACTGCAAACTCTGGGTGCTCGAGGCGAAATCCGGCAGGTTCACCCAGAACGTTCCGTGCGACTCGGCGTCGTTGTAAGGCACTCCGTTCAGCGTAACGTTGACGCGTGTGGCATCTGAACCGCGCACGCGAATGCCCGTGTAGCCTATTCCGGTTCCCGCGTCTGAGGTGGAAACCACCGAGGGCAAAAAGTTGAGCAATTGCGGAATGTCTTGCCCAAGGTTACGGCTTTCGAGTTCCTCTTTACTGAGGTTGGAGAAACTCACAGGCATTTTTTGAGACGCGCGTACGCCCATGATAACGACCTCGTCCAGATTGGTGACGGGAATGCTGTCTTGTGGCGTTGCAGGCGCGGTTTGCCCGGAACTCATCACGGGAAGTGCGAGCATGAAGGCAAGGGTTGCGTGAGGGATTGCAGCGGAAAGCCCGCAGCGTTTTAGCGAGGACTTAAAGCGGAAAGCCCGGCCCGAAGGGACACGCCCTGAAAATAAATAAAATTTCATTCGTAAGAATTTTACGAATAAAAGGGGCAATTATTCTGATTAATAATTGTTTTTTGGCGGCCTGCACGCAGTTGCGCACCTGCTTGAGCGGCTTGCCTTTCCCTAAACAGCATTACCTGTTCCAGGTTCTATGGGTATAATCTCAGCCCTTGGTAGAGCACCCCTTTGAGACGCGGCAAAGGTAGGGATTTCGTTTGTTTAAAAAAAAAATTGAATGAGTCCGTCGGCATTAAACCGCGACGCAAAAGATAGATAGATATCCGGTTGTATCGTTACAAAAACTGAAGTTGGCCAAATTTAGTCTATAGTTCCGGAGGAGAGATTCCCAAAAAAATATTTTACAAAATTCACATTATATTAAGAATTTATTTAAATTCCGGCCTTATTAACCAACCATTCAATTATGAAGAAATTAAAATTTGCGGCTATGGCCGTTTTGGGCGCCGGTCTGATGTTTTCCTGCTCGTCCGATGACGATGGCGGATCGGGCGGAACCTCTGGTGAATTACTCGGAAAATGGTACAACCAAAGCTATCGCGTTGGAGGAATAACCATTCCTTACGATGATCACGAAACCTGTGACGGCCAACTGACAAGAGATTATGTCGAGTTTCTGACCTCGACTACGGGACGCTTTGTAGACGTTTGGGACTGCGAAGAGGAAATCGATGCGTTTACTTATTCGAGAAGCGGAAATTCGATTACGGTTACCGATGGCGACTTTGTTGAAACCGCGACAATAACCGCTCTTACAAGCACTACACTGGAGTTGCAAGTATCGTACGACTTTGACGGCGATGGCACAGACGAAGTTGTAACAGAAGTATATTCGCGCAACTAACGTCCGGTATTTCCAATCAAAATCGACCGCGCAAAAACATTTGGCTCCCGTATTTGGGGGCCTTTTTTTTAAGCTCGTTGCTTCACGCCCCGCGCCCGCAACAGCCTTGGCAGTAGTGCATAAAAAAAAACCGCCTCAATTTTGAGACGGCCTCTTATTTTATGCAATTATCGCTGATTAGTAGCGGTAATACTCTGGTTTAAACGGCCCCTGCACTTCAACGCCAATATACGCAGCCTGATCGTTAGAAAGCGTTTCGAGCTCCACGCCGAGTTTGGCAAGGTGAAGCGCGGCAACCTTTTCGTCCAGGTGTTTTGGCAACATATACACTTCGTTCTTGTAAGCGTCGCTGTTTGTCCAAAGTTCGATTTGCGCGAGCGTTTGGTTTGTGAACGAGTTACTCATTACAAAACTCGGATGGCCCGTAGCGCAACCAAGGTTTACAAGGCGACCTTCTGCCAGAACGATGATGTCTTTGCCGCCAATCGTGTATTTGTCCACCTGTGGTTTAATCTCCACTTTAGATGCGCCATGGTTTTTGTTGAGCCACGCCATATCGATTTCGTTGTCGAAATGCCCGATGTTGCACACGATGGCTTTGTCCTTCATATTCTCGAAATGACGACCCACAACGATATCTTTGTTACCGGTTGTCGTAATGATAATATCTGCGTTCCCAACAACAGTGTCGAGCTTTTTAACTTCGTATCCGTCCATGGCCGCCTGAAGCGCACAAATCGGGTCGATTTCAGTAACCGTAACAATCGAACCGGCACCGCGAAACGAAGCTGCAGTTCCTTTTCCAACGTCTCCGTAACCGCAAACTACAACGCGCTTTCCGGCGAGCATTAAATCTGTTGCACGGCGAATCGCATCTACAGCCGATTCTTTACAGCCGTATTTGTTGTCGAATTTGGATTTGGTTACCGAATCGTTTACGTTAATCGCAGGCATAGGCAGAGTGCCGTTCTTCATGCGCTCGTACAAACGGTGAACGCCTGTCGTGGTTTCTTCGGAAAGGCCTTTGATTCCGCTTACGAGTTCCGGATAGCGATCTAGTACCATATTGGTAAGGTCGCCACCATCGTCCAGAATCATGTTCAACGGCTGACGGTCTTCGCCAAAAAACAAGGTTTGCTCAATGCACCAGTCAAATTCTTCCTCGTTCATGCCTTTCCACGCGTACACCTGAATTCCGGCATCGGCAATGGCAGCAGCAGCATGGTCCTGAGTAGAGAAAATGTTGCACGAACTCCAGGTTACTTCGGCCCCGAGCGCTTTAAGCGTTTCAATCAGAACCGCCGTTTGAATTGTCATGTGCAGACATCCTGCAATGCGAGCGCCTTTTAAAGGTTGAGAAGCGCCGTATTCATCGCGGAGCGCCATAAGACCCGGCATTTCCGCCTCGGCGAGTTCAATTTCTTTGCGCCCCCAGGAAGCCAGGGAAATATCTTTTACTTTGTAAGCCGTGTACGGCATTGTGGATATACTCATTATACTATCTTTGTGTTAGCCAAATTTGCGCAAAAGTACGTATTAAGTTTTTATCTGTAAAAAGCTTTCCGGAATATTTAAGAATTCGCGACGCGCCTAAGCATTTGAGTGATAATTATTTATTAGAAGCTGTTTCCGGCCATTTGCGTAATCTTTTGCGCTCCGGCAATTTTAGTGGGTTTTTAATCCGGATTACAAAGTTCCACTCCCACCGGCGCAAAAGGATACTCGCGTCTGTCCGGGCTATTTTAAAATCGATATATGCCAATTTTTCTCGACCATTCCATTACACCCTCCACACGACTTTTAGCGTGGAAAATCACAGAACCTTTCGACGATCTTTTTGACGAAGTCGCGCTCACCGATATTAATATGGTACGCATGATGAGCATGAAATCCGAGCAACACCAACGCGGATTTCTGGCCGTGCGCAAACTTTTGAACCACATCGGATATTCAGATTTCGACCTCGTTTACCACGCTACTGGAAAACCGGGGTTAAAGGACGGCCGCAAAATTTCAATCAGCCACTCTCACGAATTTTCGTCCATTATCGTCAGCGACATTTCCACGGGAATAGACCTAGAACTCATGCGCGATAAAATTCTCCGCATTTCGCACAAATTCACAAGTGAAGCCGAAGAAAGTTGGCTCAACCCGGACAGTCCGGATTATGTGGCACAACTCACGGCAATCTGGGGCGTTAAAGAATCCATTTTCAAAATCCGGAACGAAATCGGCATTAGCTTTAAAGATCACATCAGCGTGCCGGCGTTTGACCTTTCAGACAACAGCGCTAAAGCCGGGCTTCACTTCGGAAATGACACATGCGAATTTACGTTTCGCTTTCAGACCGTGGAAGATTATATGCTTGTTTACGCTTTTGAATCGGCCGATGAAAAATATTTATGAGCAAATACTCGGGGCGCGCCAAAACGGTCAAAAATTACTCGCTATACTCATCGACCCGGACAAATTCGATTTTGACGCCTGCGATGCCATTTGCAGACAGATTTCACTTTCTGGGGCAACGCACGTTTTTGTAGGCGGAAGCCAGGTGTACTCCGGCCGCGTGGACGAATTGGTCACGGCAATAAAGTCCCGTCTTAATTTGCCGGTCGTTTTGTTTCCCGGAAATCCGTCTCAGATCTCGCTCCTGGCCGATGGCATTCTGTTTCTTTCGCTGCTTTCGGGCCGAAATCCGGATTATCTGATCGGGCATCATGTAACGGCCGCACGTTCGCTGCGGAAATCGGCACTCGAAGTCATTCCCACGGCGTATTTGCTCATCGATGGCGGCCATGCATCGGCGGTAGCGCGCGTAAGCCAAACCGAACCTATGAACGCAACAGAGGAGCGCACCATTGCAGATACAGCTCTCGCCGGAGAACTCCTCGGCCATAAACTCGTTTACCTCGAAGCCGGGAGCGGCGCTAAAAATCCGGTGCCCGCAAATGTAATCTCAGAAGTTCGGAATGCGATAAATCTGCCGCTGATTGTGGGCGGTGGCCTCCGAACCAAGGCCGGGATTCACAACGCTTATGAAGCCGGAGCCGATCTTGTCGTCATAGGAACAGCGTTTGAACAAGACCTGAATTTTTTCGCCCATGAATGATATTTCGGATTTTTTCATTGCTCAGTATCGCGAAACTCCAGCGCTCGACATCATTCTCGAAGCCATTGCGTTTGTGTGCGGCATTGCCAGCGTGTACCTGGCTAAAAAACAGCGTGTGGCACTTTATCCGGTAGGGCTTATCGCTACGGCACTTACCGCCTATCTGCTGTACAAAGCGGGATATTATGGAGAAGTGCTCGTGAACGCCTATTTTACAATCATGAGTTTTTACGGCTGGTACCACTGGACGCGCGGATCCGGGACCGATGACTTGCCTGTGTCGCGCGCCAATCTGCGGCAGAAATTCATCGGCACGGGAATATTCATCGCAACATTTTTTGTAATTTACGCGATTTACCGGGCGTTTGATTATCCGATCGGGCCGGAAAATTACCTGGACATTTTTTGTTCGGGAATCTTCTTCACGGCCATGTGGTTTATGGCGCTCAAAAAAATCGAAAACTGGACGCTTTGGATTGCAGGAAACCTGCTTGTGTTGCCATTATATGCAATTCGCGGGCTGGGAATGCTGACAATTCAATATGCAATATTCACAATACTGGCGGTAACCGCTTATCTCGAATGGAAAAAAATACTACAACACCAAACCTCCCCGAAACCTACGGAATAACACCGAAAGACCTGTCGGACATTTCGCTTCACGGCATTGCCACCGACGATGTTTTGCGTCAGTTCAAACAATACGAACACGGCGTTCCGCACACAGTACTCGAGCGGCCTGCGCGCGTTGGTGATGGCATCCAACAATTGCCCGTAGCGGAAATGGAGCGTTTGGCTTCAATTTTCGACAAACAGAAAGACGCATTGGCGCTCGCGAAATTTGTACCGGCCTCGGGAGCGGCGACGCGCATGTTTAAGTTCCTGCTCGCGTTTTTAAAAGATTTCGACCCCGGAAACGACACAATCAACGCTTATATCAATAAACACGGAGCAACGGCCCTGACCACCTTTTTGGCGGGCAAAGACAAATTTCCGTTCTATTCCAGGTTAAAGGCCATCGTAAAAGCCCAGGTCCCGGCCTCTGAATTGGCTAAGACCGATGCATTTGATTACCACATCATAAGATTGCTTACCCAGCCCGAAGGCCTCAATTACGCGAACAAACCAAAAGGTGTGCTTGAGTTTCACAAATATCCGGACCGCGTGGCAACGGCTCTCGAAGAACAGCTCTGCGAGGCGGCACTATACGCTTCATCGGACGGATTGGCCCGCGTCCATTTTACGGTATCTCCGGTGCACCGAACGCTGTTCGAAGATTGCGTGAGCGAAGTAAAGCCGCGCGTAGAAGCCGCTACGGGCATCCGCATCGCGGTAGAATATTCTTACCAGGACGCATCCACCGATGTTGTGGCCGTAAACCCGGACAATACGCTGTTCAGAACTCATTCAGGCCAGCTGTTGTTCAGGCCCGGCGGGCACGGTGCTTTAATCCGCAACCTGAATGCGCTCGAGGCCGATATTGTATTTGTCAAAAACATCGACAATGTAATTCAGAACCACGCAGAAACCATCGCGCTTTACAAAAAGGGACTTGCCGGACTACTGCTCGAGGTTCAGCAAAAAACATTTGTGCTGCTGCACCAACTCGACGAAAACCCATCGGACCGAACGCTTATAGAACCGTGTAAAACGTGGCTCGAACAAACGCTAAATACGCCTTTGAGCGAGGATTTTGAAATGTTTTCCGACGAAAATAAACTCCAACACCTCAGAAAACTGCTCAACCGGCCAATGCGCGTTTGCGGCATGGTTAAAAACGAAGGCGAACCCGGAGGCGGACCGTTCTGGGTTTTGGACCGAAAAGGAAATACCGTGCTTCAGATTGTGGAAAGTTCGCAGGTTTCAAAAGACAAGGACCAACAAATGCTGTTTAAGAAATCTACGCATTTTAACCCCGTCGATCTCGTTTGTGGCTTAAAGGATTACCGCGGCAATAAGTTCGATCTGCTGCAATTTGTCGACTATCAAAGCGGATTTATCGTGCGCAAGACAAGCGAGGGACGCGAACTCAAATCGTACGAACATCCGGGCTTATGGAATGGCGCGATGGCCAAATGGCTGACGTTATTTGTAGAGGTTCCGCTAATTACGTTTAACCCGGTGAAAACGGTAAACGACCTGCTTAAAACGGCCCACCAGCCTTCGCTGAATGAATAGGGCGCAACTTTTATCGGAACTCAGGTTTAAAGCGGTGCGAAGTTCGGGGGCCGGGGGCCAGCACGTAAATAAAGTTGCTTCGAAAGTGATTGCGGAATGGTCGCCCGCGCTGAGTTCAGCATTGTCCGATGAACAAAAAGCGCTCGTTGTGCAACGGCTGAGTTCGCGCCTGAACAAAAACGGTGTTCTTTCGCTCCGGGCCGATGGATCCAGAAGTCAGTTTAAGAACAAGGACGAGGTGACCGTGCGCATGCTGAATTTGATCGAGGCGGCACTTCAGGTGGAAAAACCGCGCAAACCGACGAAAGTTCCGAAATCGGTTGTTGAAAAGCGGCTCCGCGAAAAACAGTTGATGGCCAAAACCAAACAACTTCGCAAACGCCCGGATTTCTGACGCTTTCGCCATCGGGCATAAAAAAACCCACTCTTGCGAATGGGCTTTCTATCGTTAAATCTTTACTGATCAGGCCTCGAAAGGAAGCACTGAAACGAAGGATTTATTGTCTGCTTTTTTCTGGAACTTAACCACTCCGTCCACTTTTGCGTGAAGCGTGTGATCTTTGCCCATATAGACGTTTTCGCCTGGATTGTGCTTAGAACCGCGTTGTCTTACGATAATGTTTCCAGCGATGGCTGCCTGACCGCCATAAATCTTAACACCTAAGCGTTTCGATTCTGATTCGCGTCCGTTCTTGGAACTACCGACACCTTTTTTGTGAGCCATGACGTATCTTTTTTAAAATTGTTATTCTTGCGTTGTTTCTTCAGTTTTAGCTCCGCTCAATTCGGCTTCGCCTCGGGTTTTACCGGCAGCCTTCTTCTTAGGGGCTGAACCGTTCAAAGAAATTCCAGAAATCTGGATTTGGGTAAGAGATTGACGGTGACCGTTTTTCTTCTTGTACCCCTTGCGGCGCTTCTTTTTGAAAACGATTACTTTGTCTCCTTTTAAGTGTTGTAACACTTTGG
>CAZTGF010000003.1:41067-56431 GCA_964612955.1 uncultured Flavobacterium sp. | reverse complement strand
GCGGCCCGGGCAGTTTCGGGCGTAAACGGCGTTTTCCATTCGCGGTTCCGCTGCCAGTTTAATTCAGCGAGCTTGTCCGAAATATGCATGAGTTCAGACAGTTCCGCCGGTTTCAGACGTTTCAGTTCTTTGTGAATCTTGCGCGAATGCGTCAGAAAGTCCGACACCGTATGCGCATCCGTAGGCAGGGCGCGTTCGTAATCGAGCGTCTTAGCGGGTGAAATCAGTATTTTCATGAGGTTGTTATTCAGGGTCTTCTTCGTACTGTTTTGCATTGGCGTAAGCCCGCCATTTTTGAATCGCAGCGTCCATATCGGCCGGAATTTCGCTGTCAAAGCGCATCATTTCGCCCGTAACCGGGTGTTTGAATCCAAGCGTTTTTGCGTGAAGCGCCTGTCTGGGCAACAACTTAAAGCAATTTTCTACAAACTGTTTGTATTTGGCAAACGTGGTTCCTTTTAAAATGGCGTTGCCGCCGTAACGCGCGTCGTTAAACAGCGGATGTCCCAGATATTTCATGTGCGCGCGAATCTGATGCGTACGCCCCGTCTCTAGCTTGCACGACACGAGCGTCACATAACCAAAGCGCTCCAACACCGTATAATGCGTCACGGCCGGCTTTCCTATTTCCGGATCTTCGTAAACGGCCATCTGCATGCGGTCTTTGGCGTGCCTTGCAATATTGCCGCGGATTGTACCCGAATCCTCTTTGACATTCCCCCAAACCAGCGCCATGTATTCGCGTTCCGAGGTTTTAAACTCAAACTGGGCCGAGAGGTGCGCAAGTGCAGCATCGGTCTTTGCAATCACGAGCAATCCGGAAGTGTCCTTGTCTATGCGGTGCACAAGGCCCGGACGGTTGCTGCTGTTTATCGGCAAATGCTGAAAGTGATACACAAGCGCGTTCACAAGCGTTCCCGTATAATTTCCGTGACCCGGATGTACGACAAGCCCGGCCGGTTTATTCAATACGAGCAATACATCGTCTTCGTAAACAATGTCAAGCGGAATGTTCTCAGGATCTACGCGGTTTTCATAGGGCGGATGCGCAAGCAAAATGCGAATCACATCGGCAGGTTTTACGCGGTAATTGGATTTTACAGGAACGTCGTTCACGTATATGTCGCCATTATCGGCCGCGCTTTGAATCTTGCTTCTCGTGGCATTCGGAATCAGCGCCGTAACGAATTTGTCTATGCGCAACAACGCCTGTCCTTTCGGAACTTCGAACCGGAAATGCTCAAACAGTTCGTCTTCGGGCTCGGTCAAATCGTGTAAGGATGCATCGCTCATTATTCAGAATCAGAAAAATTTTGATAATCAGCCTCGTCCTGCAGTTCTTCAGATTCTTCAAAAGTCACTTTTCCATCGCCCAGAACCAGGTCCACGACCGACGATTTCCATACTTTATCGCCCGGATTCACGCGGCGGCCGTCGATGCGCATCTCAAGCACCATATCCTTGCCCAGGTACGGTTTGTAAGTAATCTTCCCTTCCACAAGCCCAAGCGCCTTTAACGTAGGAACCGCTTGCCGGTAGGTTTTTTCAATAAGGTTTGGCATTTTCACCTGCGTAAAACCAGAGGAATTAATCTTCAGGTACACGGTGCGCCCTTCCTTTACCTTTGAACCCGCCGCCGGATCCTGCACCACCACACTGCGCTTCGGGTAATCTTTTACGTAGTCCACGCTGTCCAGAATCACGTATTCCAGACTTTTTGCCTCGAGTTTTTCGGCAGCCTGAACCTCAGAAAGTTTGCTCAAATCGGGAACCTCAATCTCCTGGCCGTGATTGGTTTTGTACGTAAGCCACTGCAGGAGCAAAAACACAAGCACGACTATAATCACCATCGCCAGCAACAATTGTAATCCAAAAGTTTTGCTGGTCAGATATTTTTTTAAACTCATATTGCGGATTTAGGCAAAGATATAAAATTTGGCGCTCGTTGGCGGATGTAAAAAAAGTGTAATTTTGTTTGAATTAGGAGCTGATCCCGCTATCCGCTGCAATCTTTTTTTCAAAAAGGATTTCCGCTGCTATCGGGGCTAGGGCCACTTCACCAAGAAGAAATGCTATGAAAAACATCGCCATTATCATGGGCGGCTATTCCAGCGAATTCGACATCTCCCTTCAGAGCGGCCGGGTCGTTTGCGAAAATCTCGACAAAAACCAATACAATAGTTATCCTATTCATATTTACCGCCACAAATGGGTGTACGTGGATCAAACCGGGGCCGAATACGCTATCGACCGCGCTGATTTTTCGCTGAATATTACGGGCAGCAAAATCCGCTTCGACGCTGTTTTCAACGCCATTCACGGCAGTCCCGGAGAAGATGGCCTCATGCAGGCCTATTTTGAATTGCTCGGCATTCCGCATACTTCCTGCGGCTCCTATCAGGCGGCCCTCACAATGAACAAACGCGATTTGCTCGCAGTATTGCGTCCGCACGGCATTAAAACCGCGCGTTTTTTTGCGCTGAACCAGGGCGATTCCGTCGACCCGAATGCGATTGTTCAAACCGTAGGACTTCCGTGTTTTGTAAAGCCCAACCGCTCGGGTTCCAGTTTTGGCATTTCCAAAGTAAAATCCGCATCGGACCTGCCCGAAGCCATCGAAAAGGCTTTTAAAGAAGATTCAGAAATCATCATCGAAAGTTTTTTGGACGGCACCGAAGTTTCTGTGGGCGTACTCAATTACAAAGGCAGCGTTACTGTGCTTCCGATGACAGAAATCGTCCCCGAAAACGAATTTTTCGACTTCGACGCCAAATATCACGGCAAATCGCAGGAAATCACGCCCGCCCGAATTGCAGAAGACATCGCTAAAAAAGTAGCCGCTACCGCCAAACGCGCTTACGAAGTGCTCGGCATGAATGGGTTTTCGCGCTCGGAATTCATCATCGTAAACGGGGAACCTTATATGCTCGAGATGAATACTGTGCCCGGGCTTACCAACGAGAGCCTTTTGCCTCAACAGGCGCGCGCGGCCGGCATTACCCTAACCGAACTGTTTACAAACGCCGTTGAACTGGCGCTGAATCGAGTTCCATAACACCAACGCTTATGAAAACTGCCATTTTTCCCGGATCCTTCGACCCTATTACGCTCGGGCATTACGACATTGTGAACCGCGCCCTGCCGCTTTTTGACCGTATCGTCATCGCCATCGGCATTAACGCGGAAAAGAAATACATGTTTTCGCTCGAACAACGTCAGCGCTTTATTGAACTTGCGTTTGCCCATTCGCCTAAGGTTTCGGTGATCAGTTATCAGGGCCTCACAATCGATTTGTGCCGCCAGCTCAATGCCGATTATATTTTAAGGGGATTGCGCAACCCTGCCGATTTTGAGTTTGAAAAAGCCATCGCCCATACCAACCGACAGCTTTCTAAGATTGAAACGGTATTTTTGCTGACATCGGCCTCCACGTCTTATATTTCCTCGAGCATTGTGCGCGATGTCATCCGCCACGGTGGCGATTACCGCTCGCTCGTTCCGGAATCGGTGCGTACTTCCTGAAGCCGCTCATCGAACAACAGAGAAATGTTTTTGTAGGAATTGCGGAGTGCTTCAGGCCATTCGGACGGAGAAAGCCACACCACTTTTTCTATGCCTTCTTCGGTTTGGGGAGTGAATTCGCCTGAAAAATCGGTATGCATTTCAAACCAATGCGTAATTTTTAAACGGTATTGCCCGCCGCGCTTAAAAATGTGATAGGTTTTGAGCAACTTGGGCCCGAGCGATAAATTTGCAACTCCGGTTTCTTCGGCCACCTCGCGCAAAGCGGTATCTTCTATCGATTCGCCTTTTTCAATGCCGCCTTTAGGAAGGTCCCATTTCCCGTTTCTGAATATAAACAATACCTGACCTTGAGGGTTGTAAACGAGTCCGCCCCCGGCTTTGTTTACGGTTAATTTGTCTTTAAAGGTTCTAAGGATGTGTTGCTCATCGGCGTGGTAAATGCATGCCTTGCGTATTTTGTTGGAGAACATTTTTGCGAGCAACTGCTTCAGGTCTATCCCGTCCAGCAGGAACAGCTCAAAGTCTGTTTCTTTTTGCACCTGGTTTGTCAGTAGCAGCAGATTGTCGTTCACAAAAACTTTATACATTTGCAGTATGATTTTCAACAAAGAAACTGCCGAGAAAACAGCCGAACTTCTTTTGCAAATAAATGCAATAAAATTGAATCCGAAAAATCCGTTTATCTGGGCTTCGGGTTGGAAATCGCCTATTTATTGCGACAACCGCATGACGCTTTCGTTCGTGCCTATCCGGAACTATATCCGCGAGGAATTTGCGCGCAACATCGAAAAGCAGTTCGGAAAACCGGATGTGATTGCGGGTGTAGCTACGGGAGCCATCGGCATTGGTGCACTTGTGGCGGAATATCTGGGGCTGCCGTTTGTTTATGTTCGGCCCGAACCCAAAAAACACGGACGCCAGAACCAGATCGAAGGATTCTTGCAAAAAGGACAAAACGTAGTCGTAATCGAGGATCTGATCAGCACCGGAAACAGCAGTTTGCAAGCCGTTGAAGCGCTTCGTGCTGCCGGAGCGAACGTCAAGGGAATGGCTGCGATTTTCACTTACGGATTTCCCGTGGCCCAGGCAAATTTTGAAACGGCCAATGTGCGCCTTTGTACACTGAGTAACTACGAAACGCTGTTGCACCTTGCGGCAGAAAAGAATTATATCACCGAAAAAGAACTAGAAACCCTCACGCGCTGGAACGCAGATCCGGCCGGGTGGAACAACCAAACCGCAACCTCATGAACTTACAAAGCCCCGTTGTTTCTGTAGCCAAACCGGCTTCTTACATGTTTGAGAAACTTTCTCAGGTGTCCGAATACGAAAAGCTAATGCCTGATACGATTTCCAAGTTCGAGGTATTGTCAGACGATGCTTTTATATTCGCGCTCAAAGGCATGCCGGAGATTAAACTCAAAATGAAACAAACCGAACCAGTAAACCGCGTTGTTCTTGGGGCGGCCAGCGACAAACTTCCGTTTACGCTCGAGGCGAAAATCGAGGAAACATCGGCTGAATCGTCTCAGGTGCAATTGTTCTTCTCGGGTGAGTTTAACGCTATGATGGCCATGATGATTAAAGGTCCGATTGGTAAATTCATCGAAACGCTTGCCTCAAATATGACGCGCTTGTAACCGTTACCAGCCAAAATACCGTGACCCCCGAGCGGAAATAATTGATTTTGAGTGTTGATTTAAGAAACGATTTCATGACCGAAAATAAACTCATCGTTTTCTACACGGACGACGATCCGGAAGATCTCGAAATTTTCTGCGACATTATCGACGAATTGCAGGTAAATGTAGCCGTGTATACGATGGCCAAGGCCGAAGCGCTGTTTGACAAACTTCAGCACCCGCCTCCGGTAGCCCAAATTCTTTTTCTCGACATCAACATGCCCGGCACTAACGGGTTCGAAGTGCTCCAGCAATTGCGGGCCGACAAACAATTCGCAACTTTACCTGTGATCATGTTTTCTACCTCAGACGATCCGGTCACGATTGAACGCAGCCGCAAACTCGGGGCGAGTTATTTTGTTCCGAAGTCATCTGATTTCACCAGGTTGAAGAATTCGATCGCGCATGTTATCGGCATAGACTGGTCCTCCTACGACCCCGCCATGCATCCGTTCGTGTACGAATAATCAGTACAGCATCCGGATTTCCTTGAGGTCGAATTCGCGCAAACCGAAAGCTTCGCAGTCCAGCACGAGCTTTCCTTGAGGCGTAACATCGGCAATGATGCCCATAAATATTTGCCCGGACGCATCCTCAAAAGCAGTCGGAATACCCATCCGGAACAAATTCTGGTTATACGCACGACAAAGTTCTGCGGGGTTTGTAACCGGAAACGACGCGATAATTTTACGTCCGATGGCTTCGGCAATAGCGCTAGTATCGTAACCACGGCCGGTCTGTAAAGTCAGCGAAGAGGCTTTCTCCAATCCCGAAAAAACGCGTTGGTTGGCATTAATTCCAATGCCGATGATCGAAGAAATCCGGCCTGCCTCCCTAACGGCGTTTTCGATTAGAATGCCGCCGATTTTAGATTTTCCTGCCATTATGTCGTTTGGCCATTTGACAGCCAAACCCGGAATGTCAAAACCCGCGAGCACCTCGAGCACGGCCAGTGATACGGCTCGGTTGATCTGAAATAATTCCGCAGCATCGGACACTGCATTGCGCACCAACACGCTCATGACGACGTTTTTGCCGGGCTCGGAAAACCATTTGGCACCGCGCTGCCCCTTTCCGTTGGTTTGTTCCCGGGCAGTCACCAACACCGCTTCGTTTGCCAATCCGCGCTTTTCGAGATCGCGCAAAAAGTCATTCGTTGATCCGATGGCATCTAGTTTGATAATCCGCATGAAATCCCGCAAGAACCGCGTTTTTAATGTTTTGTTAAGTGGCAAATTTAAAAACAAAAAATGGTAACTTTGCGAACTTATACATCAACTGATTAATGGCTAAAAAAAACGCAAACAACGATATTCTGCTTTCATTGATAATCAAAGGAATTGAAGAGGTAAAAGGCAGTGATATCGACATTCTGGACCTGAGGGAAATCGACAATTCGGCAACGGATTATTTCGTAATCTGCAACGGTAATTCAAACACTCAGGTAAACGCCATCGTACATTCTGTACAAAAAACGGTTTCCAAAGAAATTAAAGAAAAGCCCTGGCACGTCGAAGGCGCCGAGAATGCCGAGTGGGTCCTTATGGATTACGTCCACATTGTCGTGCACGTGTTCCAGCGCCACATCCGCGAGTATTACGACATCGAAAGCCTTTGGGGCGATGCCAAAATTACGAGCATTCCAAATCAATCCTAAATTCATCAGCTAAAAAATGGCTAAAGACAATATTCCTCATTCAAACCGACCGAAGTTTAATCCCTGGCTGCTTTATCTCGGGGTCATTCTGCTGTTTCTGTTCATCGGATTTTTATCGGGCGGAAACAGTTTTTCTGAACCGCTAAAAATAAGCTTGCCTAAATTCGACAGCTACCTGAATAACGGGGACGTTGAAAAAGTAATCATTTACAACAACACCGAAGGCGAAGTGTTCCTTACGCCCGAAGCGATAAAGTCCGAAGACCACAAACTGGTCGCCAAAGACGTGCTGAACCGCGCGAACGAAGGACCGCATTACGTGCTGGATATCGGAAATGACGAAATTTTCCAAAAGAAGCTGGATGAAGCCGTCAAGGCCGATAAACTCAAAGACTTCTCGTTCCAAAGCCGCAGTAATTGGAGCGACATTCTGATTTCGCTGTTGCCGATTATCATTATCGTCGCCATCTGGATTTTTATCATGAGACGCATGTCTGCCGGAGGTCCGGGGGGTGGCGGTCAGATTTTTAACATCGGAAAATCCAAAGCGAAACTGTTTGACGAAAAAAGCGACATCAAAACCTCGTTTAAAGATGTAGCCGGCCTCGAAGGTGCGAAAGAAGAAATTCAGGAAATTGTAGAGTTTCTCAAAAACCCCGAAAAATATACGAGTCTCGGAGGTAAAATTCCTAAAGGCGCACTGCTTGTCGGACCTCCGGGAACCGGAAAAACATTGCTCGCAAAAGCGGTTGCCGGCGAAGCTAAAGTACCTTTCTTCTCTTTATCGGGATCGGACTTTGTGGAAATGTTCGTAGGTGTTGGTGCTTCCAGAGTACGCGATTTGTTTAAGCAGGCAAAGGAAAAATCTCCATCGATTATTTTTATCGACGAAATTGATGCCGTGGGGCGTGCGCGCGGAAAAAACAACTTTTCAGGTTCGAATGACGAACGCGAAAATACGCTAAACCAGCTTCTGACAGAAATGGATGGCTTTGGCACGAATTCGAACGTCATTGTGCTTGCTGCAACCAACCGCGCCGATGTGCTCGACAAAGCATTATTGCGGGCCGGAAGGTTTGACCGACAGATTTTTGTAGACTTACCGGACATTCGCGAAAGACGCGAAATCTTTGAAGTTCACCTGAAACCGCTTAAAAAGGAAGAAGGCCTGGACACCGATTTTCTGGCCAAACAAACGCCGGGCTTCTCAGGAGCCGATATCGCCAACGTATGTAACGAAGCCGCGCTGATCGCAGCCAGAAACAATAAACAAGCCGTTGGAAGACAGGATTTCCTCGACGCCGTAGACCGGATTGTGGGCGGACTCGAGAAAAAGAACAAAATTATTACACCGGGCGAAAAACGCGCTATTGCCATTCACGAGGCTGGTCACGCCACGGTAAGCTGGATGCTCGAACACGCGGCCCCACTTGTGAAGGTGACCATTGTTCCGCGCGGTCAAAGTCTCGGAGCCGCCTGGTACCTTCCCGAAGAGCGTCTCATTGTGCGCCCTGACCAAATGCTCGATGAAATGTGCGCCACAATGGGCGGACGGGCTGCCGAAAAAGTGATTTTCGATACGATTTCAACAGGGGCGTTAAGCGATCTGGAAAAAGTAACCAAACAGGCACGCGCCATGGTGACGATTTACGGCCTCAACGACAAACTTGGAAATGTGACGTTCTACGATTCATCGGGCCAGAGCGAGTACAATTTTTCGAAGCCTTATTCGGAGAAAACGGCCGAACTTATCGACAAGGAAATATCGGCGCTCATCGAAAGCCAATACGAGCGCGCCAAGCAGATTCTGGAGCAACACCGGGATAAACTGGAACAACTCGCAGACATTCTGATCGAAAAAGAAGTGATTTTCAAGGACGATCTGGAACAGCTCTTCGGAAAGCGGGCGTTCGAAAAAGCGCCCGAGCAAACACCGGGAATGCCCTAAAACAGCCACTCGAAAAATAAACTGCCGAGAAATTCTTTTCAAAGCAGTTTTTTTTATCTTTGGGTGATTCTATCTACTAAATGCTACAAAGCAGTCTATGAGTTTGTTTAGAAAAATATTTGGCACGGCCAGCGAAAGTGCTGCGGGAGAGGAAAAACAAAGCGAATACCGCCCACAGCCGCAACTTCCACCGGACGTGCTTTTTACGACGAATTTCAAGAAGAACGGCGGAAAATTTCTGTACTGTGAAAACCTTGACGAAGTTCGCGACCAGTTCGAAAACATTCTCGAAGAAAACGATTGGTTTGAATCCGAAGCGATGTGCTTTGAGCCCCGACTGTTTCCGATGCTCGAAGAGAATAACATCCGCCACGAAAAAACAACCCAGCCCAGATTTTTGTTTGCGAGTTGCGAAAATCTAATCGCCGATGAAGGCTCTGTATTGTTTTCATCGAACCAGATTCGCCACCACAAACCCTCGGAACTGCCATCGGACATTATTATACTTGCCACGGTGAAGCAAATCCTGCAATCTAAAAGCGACGGTTTGCAAGCCATAAAAAAGAAGTACGAGCGCGATTACCCTACGAATATTACGACCATCAGGTACTTCGAAAAAGCAAAAGAAGAAGATTTTCTTCAGTACGGCAGCGCCCCGAAAAACCTTTATCTACTGCTTCTGGAAGCCTATTAGCATGAATGAAACCCTTATGCGCACGCTGTCCGGCGCGGTCTATATTGCGGTTTTAGTAGGCTGCTCGCTTTTTTATCCTTCTTTCGTCGCGGTATTTACGCTGTTTTTAATGGTTTGCATTTACGAGTTTTCGAAGCTCGTAGGAATGAAATGGTGGCTTCCGTTAATTCTCGGAACGGGATTTTACGCGCTTTTCGCCGGGTTTATGCTCAGCGATTCTACCG
The DNA here is from genome assembly GCA_964612955.1 of uncultured Flavobacterium sp. Classification (GTDB taxonomy): domain Bacteria; phylum Bacteroidota; class Bacteroidia; order Flavobacteriales; family Flavobacteriaceae; genus Flavobacterium. Next base: position 46,701 of record CAZTGF010000003.1, on the reverse strand, counting down.
CGCTTCTTTTGGCGGTCGCTGCAATTTTCGTATCGGCCCGACTCATACATTTTGTATTTACGCGCAAATTCAGTTATTTGACGACAACCGATAAATACGTTTACCTGTTTGGTTATTTGTCGCTTCCGTTTGTGTTTCTTGTACAAATTCCGTTACTGAACGGCGTTTTTGAACCTGAGCGGCTCATTGCGATTTTTGTGCTGATCTGGGCTAACGATACGTTCGCGTTTCTGTGCGGCAAGAATTTTGGCAAACGCAAGCTGCTCGAGCGCGTTTCTCCGAAGAAAACAGTAGAAGGATTTTTAGGCGGATGGATATTCGCACTGTTGTTTGCATGGCCGGTGGCGTACTATATCGTATCGGAGCCGTTGTGGCATTGGTTGGTACTGGCTACCATGGTGAGTTTGTTCGGCACGATTGGAGATCTTGTGGAATCGAAATTCAAACGTCTTGCCGGCGTAAAAGATTCCGGTAAAATCATGCCCGGGCACGGCGGATTGCTCGATCGTCTGGACAGTGTCATTTTTGTAGCCCCATTTGTGTTCGTTTTTTACCAGTTGTTGCGTTAAGCTTACAAATCTTTCGGCCATTTGCATATTTTGGCTATTTTTGTCCGTATTCCATAACCCTAATCAACTCCTATGTTTCACAAGGAAGGCGGCAAAATCATTCTTATATCCACAACGGCACTTGTAGCTGTACTTTTACTTTCTGAAGAGTTCATCGCTCTGGTATGGCTTCAGAAAACCATTCAGCTTCTGGCGCTTTTCCTGCTGATTATGGTGTTGCAGTTTTTCCGGAATCCAAAGCGCTACACAAATCCGGACGATGCGGAAATCATCGCTCCAGTAGATGGAAAAGTCGTAGTCATCGAAGAGGTTTTTGAACCCGAATATTTTAAAGAAAACAGGCTTCAGGTTTCGATTTTCATGTCGCCGATCAACGTACACGTAACGCGCTATCCCGTTAACGGAACCGTTGCGTACTCCAAATACCATCCGGGCAAATATCTTGTTGCCTGGCACCCGAAAGCCAGTACCGAAAACGAGCGTACAACGGTTGTCGTAAAAAACCGTTTGTTTGGCGAAATCATGTACCGGCAAATTGCAGGAGCGCTTGCCAAACGCATCGTAAATTACGCCGAAGAAGGCATGCAGGTGGTTCAGGGCAAGGATGCCGGATTCATTAAATTTGGCTCTCGTGTAGATTTGTACCTGCCCGTAGGAACAGAAGTAAGCGTAAGCCTCGGACAAAAAGCAAAAGGTGGCACCACCGTTATTGCGCGTTTAAACGATGAACACTGATCTGGATAAAGCTTTTCAGCGGGCCATAGAACAGGCCTCGCAAATGACGCAAGCCGAACTGCCTCAGGACACCCAGTTGCGGTTGTACGCCTATTTTAAGCAGGGTTCTCTGGGTAGCCCGGCCACGCGATTTTCTGCAAACCACGACCTCAGAAATGCGTTTAAAACGAACGCCTGGATGCAAATCAGCTACATGAGCCCGAACGAAGCCAAACAGCGGTACATCGATCTTGTCAACTCTTTGCTCGAAAAATAGTCTATGAAAATTGCATTCCCGATTTTGACGTCACTGTTGCTGCTCACCTCGTGCGATGACCGGAAACTCACCGAAGTTGTCGAAGTACCGTTGCCCGCGGCCGAAGAAAAGGTCAGCATCGGGCATCCGGATGACGTAGCGGCAAATCCGGGCGCTTTCTCGATGTATAAACTGCCCTACGAGTACGACGCTCTGGCCCCGCACATCGACGCAATGACGATGGAAATGCACTACGCCCGCCACTATTTTTCCTACACGAATAACCTCAACAGTTTGCTCGAAGGCACCGATATGGCGCGTATTCCAATCGATATGATTTTCAAAAGACTGGATATGAGCAATGCCGGGCTGCGCAACAATCTGGGAGGCTATTACAACCATACGCTGTTTTTTGAGACGCTCTCTCCCAACCCGCTTTCAGCCCCGGAAGGTAAATTTGCCGAGGCGGTTACAAAGCGTTTTGGCAGTTTCGAAAAAATGTCAGAATCATTTAAGAAGGCTGCGCTGAACCAATTCGGATCCGGATGGGCATGGCTTGTTGTCACACCGGCGGGCCAACTCGAAATTGCCTCAACTCCAAACCAGGACAACCCAATGATGCCGCAAATGCCCTTGAGAGGAACGCCCATTGCCGGAATCGACGTCTGGGAACACGCGTATTACCTCGGCTATCAGTACAGGCGCGGCAAATATGTCGATGCGATATTCAACGTGCTCGACTGGAAGAAAATCGGCGAGAAATACGAGGCTGCACTACCTAAACAAAATCCTTAAAAATAACAAACCCGGGAATAGCGCCCGGGTTTTGTTTTATCTGAGTTGCTCCATTCGCTGTTCGATGGCCGCGATTTTGGCCAGTGCGTCGGCTTGTTTGTTGCGTTCGTTTTCGAGCACTTTCGCAGGTGCGCCGCTCGTGAATTTTTCGTTCGAAAGTTTCGCCTCGACCGATTTTAAAAATCCTCTTGCGTAATCGAGTTCGGATTGTAATTTTTGAATTTCCGCTTCTACGTCTATCGCGCCCGAAACCGGAACAAAATATTCATTTGATTTTACGCGGAACGACAATGCGCCGGAAACCTTTTGATCCGTGTACTCCATCGAAGACAGATTGCCGAGTTTCTGAACCACGCTGTCAAACTCCGTAGAGAAAACTTCTGGATTCACGATCTTGAGTTCGAGCGTTTCGCGCATCGGGATGTTTTTGTCCTTGCGGATGCTGCGGATTCCCGAAATCACCTCCGAAGCGCGTTCAAAATTCACGAGAAGTTCTGCATCGAACGGCTTTTGCGCAGGCCACTCGGAGACAATCAACGCTTCCGATGTCGTGCGCGGACGGATGTGCTGCCAAATTTCTTCGGTAAGAAACGGCATAAACGGATGAAGTATTTTCATGACCGATTCCAGCATTTCGATGGCCTTTGCATGCGTTCGGGCGTCGATAGGCTGCTGGTAAGCGGGCTTAATCATTTCCAGGAACCACGAACAGAAATCGTCCCATACGAGTTTGTAAATCGACATGAGCGCATCGGACAAACGATACTTTTCAAAATGGTCTTCAATCTCGATCAGGGTTTGCTGAAACTTATTTTCGAACCAAACAACGGCTTTTGCCGCAGATTCGGGTTGGACAATTTCCGCGCTGACTTCCCATCCGTTGATGAGCCGGAATGCGTTCCAGATTTTATTCGCAAACGCACGACCGTTACTGCAAAGTTCTTCATCGAACAGAATATCGTTGCCGGCAGAAGCGCTGAGCAATAGTCCTACGCGAACGCCATCGGCCCCGAACTGATCAATCAGGTCCAGCGGATCGGGCGAATTTCCGAGCGATTTGGACATTTTCCTACGTTGTTTATCGCGCACCAATCCCGTCAGGTAAACGTTCTCAAACGGCCGCTCTCCCGTATATTCGTATCCGGCGATAACCATGCGCGCCACCCAGAAAAACAAAATATCGGGCCCTGTAACAAGATCGTTCGTAGGGTAATAATATTTGAAATCTTCACTTTCCGGATCGAGAATGCCGCCAAATACCGACATTGGCCACAACCAAGACGAAAACCATGTATCGAGCGCATCAGGATCCTGACGCAAGTCTTCTTTAGCAAGGTTTGGGTTCGACGACTTTTGTTTCGCGAGTTCCAGCGCTGCTTCGGCGGTTTCGGCCACAACGAAATCTTCGGCTGCGTTGCCGTAATAATACGCGGGAATCTGCTGGCCCCACCACAATTGTCTTGAGATATTCCAATCGCGAATGTTTTCGAGCCAGTGCCGATACGTATTTTCAAATCGTTTGGGGAATAATTTTATCTCTCCGGTCTCAAGCACGGCGGCCATAGCAGGCTTTACAAGTTCGTCCATTTTCAGGAACCACTGGTCCGACAATCTCGGTTCTATCACAGCGCGCGTGCGTTCGGAAGTTCCGACTTTGTTCAGGTGTACTTCGGTTTTTTCAAGCAGCCCCGTCGCCTGAAGTTCTTCAGCAATTTTATCGCGGGCCTCGAAACGATCCATGCCCTCATACGAAAGTCCGTGATGGTTAAGCGAGGCGTCATCGTTGAAAATGTCGATGATTTCCAGATTGTGTTTTTCGCCGAGCATCTTATCGTTTACATCGTGCGCAGGCGTCACTTTGAGGCAACCCGTCCCGAATTCGCGATCCACGTATTCATCGGCAATTACAGGAACGGCGCGGTTCGCCACAGGCACAATCACGCGCTTTCCGATTAAGTGACTGTAGCGTTCGTCCTCTGGGTGCACGCACACGGCTGTATCGCCCAGAATCGTCTCGGGACGCGTGGTAGCCACTACGATGTAATCTTCGCTGTTTTCGATTTTATATTTAAGGAAGTAAAGCTTTCCCTGTTGTTCCTCGTAAATCACTTCTTCGTCCGAAAGCGTGGTTTTTGCCTCCGGATCCCAGTTCACCATGCGGTAACCGCGGTAGATGAGGCCTTTGTTGTAAAGGTCTACAAACGTTTTTATGACCGATGCCGACATATCTTCGTCCATTGTAAACCTGGTGCGCTTCCAATCGCAGGACGCTCCGAGTTTTTTAAGCTGTTCCAGAATAACGCCACCGTAGTTTTCGGTCCAGTCCCAGGCGTGCTTTAAAAATTCCTCACGGGACAGCGCCGATTTTTCAATGCCCTCTGATTTGAGTTTGGCTACAACCTTGGCCTCGGTAGCAATCGACGCGTGGTCTGTTCCGGGAACCCAACAGGCGTTGAATCCTTTAAGTCTGGCGCGTCTGATTAAAACGTCCTGAATCGTATTGTTTAGCATGTGCCCCATGTGCAACACTCCGGTAACATTCGGAGGCGGGATGACAATCGTATACGGAGTGCGGTGGTCCGGCGTTGAGTAAAAGTACCCGTTTTCCATCCAGTAGTCGTACCATTTCTTTTCAATGGCAGCAGGGTCAAATTGCGAAGGAATGCTCATGCGATATATATTTGGTCTGGTATTTGCTTAAAAGGTGCGGGCACAAAAGTAACCAATCTCAAAACGTTATAAAATTAGAAGGGGATTAATTTGTGCATTGTATAAAACAAAGTATTTTTACGGACAAACACTAAAATGATTATGAAAAAATTTATGCTGTTAGCTGCCCTTGTTGTAATGCCAATGTTCGCCATGGCGCAAAAAGGACCGAAAATTGAAGTGTTGCACAAAGACAACACCATTGACTACGGAAACGTAACTAAAGAATCAGACAGCGGACTGCGCACTTTTGAGTTTAAGAATGTAGGCGACGCCCCTCTGATTATTACCAATGTACAATCTACATGCGGCTGTACTGTACCTTCGAAACCTACCGAGCCGATTATGCCTGGGAAAACCGGTAAGATCGATGTGAAATACAACATGGCTCCGGGCCCGATTCGCAAAACGATTACTGTTGAATCGAATGCCGTAAACTACGAAGGTGGACGCGTTGCCCTGAAAATTAAGGGAAATGTTGCTACGGTCAAAGAAACCAGCATTATGGAGAAAAAGAAAACAAGCCCGATGATGCGATAAACACGAGCCTCCCACTGCGGAGGCTTTTTTATGCGACATATTTTGAATCGA
>CAZTGF010000003.1:28144-40967 GCA_964612955.1 uncultured Flavobacterium sp. | reverse complement strand
AAAAGGCAGCGCGCATTTTTTATTTAACGCTGCTTAAAACGCTCATGCATCGGTCCGAATCCGCTCAAATCGGAAAAAAAATCGCAACTTTGCAACTTTAAAATTGAGTTCCATGCCAAAAATTTCTACCAAGGGCACGCAAATGCCCGAATCGCCCATTCGAAAATTAGTTCCGTACGCAGAGAAAGCCAAAAAAGCCGGTCGCAAAGTATACCATCTGAACATCGGGCAGCCCGATATTAAAACACCTGAAGTTGCGCTTAAGGCGATGCAAAACCTGAATATCGAAGTACTCGAATACAGTCATTCGGCCGGATTTGAAAGCTACCGGAACAAACTCGCCGCATATTACCAACGTCAGGGCGTGCGCGTGGCCACCGAGGATATCATTATTACCACGGGCGGCTCGGAAGCGCTGATGTTTGCGATGGGAAGTACGATGGATCAGGGGGACGAAATTATTATCCCCGAACCGTTTTACGCGAATTACAACGGTTTTGCGATTGCATCAGGTATTAATGTTGTGCCGGTTATATCTGGAATTGAAGACAGTTTTGCGCTGCCTCCAATCTCTGAATTTGAAAAACTCATCGGGCCGAAAACCAAAGCCATTCTGATTTGCAACCCGGGCAATCCTACGGGATATTTGTATTCGAAAGAGGAGTTCGAGCAACTCTCGGCCCTTGTTAAAAAACACGATCTGTTCCTGATTGCCGATGAAGTTTACCGCGAATTTACTTACGACGGAGACGAACATTTCTCGGTTATGAACATCGACGGCCTCGAAGATTATGCGATTATGATCGATTCAGTGTCGAAGCGCTACAGTATGTGCGGGGCGCGGATTGGCTGCATCGTTTCGAAAAATAAGGCGCTGATGAACGCCGCGATGAAATTTGCCCAGGCGCGCCTTTCTCCGCCTACGTTTGCGCAAATTGCGAGCGAAGCTGCTCTGGATACGCCTCAGAGCTATTTTGACGAAGTGATTTCCGAATACCGCGAACGACGCGACATTCTCGTGACTGAATTATCGAAAATTCCGGGTGTCAAAGTGGCCAATCCAAAAGGGGCGTTCTACTGCATCGCCGAACTCCCGATTGCCGATGCCGATGATTTTGCCCGATGGCTACTCGAATCGTTCGAGTTGAATGGTGAAACATGCATGGTAGCGCCGGCTGCAGGTTTTTACTCAACGCCAGGCGTGGGACTGAATCAGGTCCGCATCGCTTACGTTCTCAAAAAAGAAGACCTTTTTAAAGCCTGTCAGGTGCTTAAAGCCGCACTTGAAGTTTACAACAAGCAATAAATCCTTTTTATCACTAATGAAACGCAACACACAACAATTAAACAACCTTGCCATTCAGGTCCGGCGCGACATTCTGCGCATGGTGCATCAGGTGAACTCCGGTCATCCGGGAGGCTCGCTGGGCTGTACGGAGTTTATGGTAGCATTGTTCCAGAACGTCATGGACCGCAAAGACGGATTTGACATGGACGGTTTAGGCGAGGACATTTTCTTTCTGTCTAACGGACACATTTCACCGGTTTTCTACAGCGTTCTGGCCCGAAGCGGTTATTTTCCGGTTTCGGAACTCAGCACTTTCCGCAAGCTCAATTCAAGACTTCAGGGACATCCTACAACACACGAAGGTTTGCCGGGCGTTCGCATGGCCTCGGGCTCTCTTGGTCAGGGACTGTCTGTCGCTGTGGGCGCTGCCCTCTCGAAAAAACTAAACGGATGCGGGCATAAAGTATATGTACTTCTGGGCGATGGCGAGCTTCAGGAAGGTCAGAACTGGGAAGCAATAATGTACGCCTCGGCCAATAAAGTCGACAACCTGATTGCGACGGTGGACCTTAATGGAAAGCAAATCGACGGCCCTACGGACGAGGTATTGCACCTTGGCGATCTTCGCGCCAAATTCGAGGCATTCGGGTGGCACGTCATCGACATTGTAAAAGGGAACGACATAGAAGCCGTTATTGCAGGACTACACGAAGCCAACGCTGCCTCAGGTCAAACCAAACCGGTTTGCATCCTGCTCCATACCGAAATGGGCCACGGCGTAGATTATATGATGTACACGCACGCATGGCACGGCAAAGCGCCAAACGACGAACAACTACAAACCGCACTGACGCAGAATTACTGCGAAGGCGAATCTGACTACTAAGACATGAAAAAGTATCAAAATACGGGCAGTAAGGATACGCGTTCCGGATTCGGGGCGGGCCTTGCCGAATTGGGCCAGACCAACGAAAACGTTGTGGCTTTGTGCGCCGATCTTATCGGTTCACTAAAAATGGACGAATTTAAAAAGAACCATCCGACGCGGTTTTTCCAGATAGGAATTGCCGAAGCGAACATGATTGGTATCGCGGCGGGGTTAACCATAGGCGGAAAAATTCCGTTTACAGGCACTTTCGCAAATTTCTCAACAGGACGCGTGTACGACCAGATTCGTCAATCTGTGGCATACTCGGGCAAAAACGTTAAGATCTGCGCTTCGCACGCGGGGCTTACCTTAGGCGAAGACGGCGCGACACACCAGATTCTCGAGGATATCGGACTAATGAAAATGCTTCCGGGAATGACGGTAATCAACACTTGCGATTACAATCAGACCAAAGCTGCGACAATAGCAATTGCAGACCACGACGGACCGGTTTACCTGCGTTTCGGCCGTCCGGTTGTTCCGAATTTTATGCCCGATAACGAACCGTTTCAAATCGGAAAAGCGATTATGCTCAACGAAGGCTCTGATGTTACGATTGTTGCCACAGGACATCTCGTATGGGAAGCGCTGCAAGCCGCCGAAGCGCTGGAGGCTGACGGTATTTCGGCCGAAGTCATCAACATCCATACAATTAAACCGCTGGACGAAGAAGCGATTCTGAAATCTGTGGCCAAAACCCGATGCATTGTCACTGCCGAAGAACATAATTTCATTGGTGGACTTGGCGAAAGCGTTGCCGGAGTTTTGTCCAGAAATGCACCCACACCACAGGAATTCGTAGCCGTTATGGACAGTTTCGGAGAATCGGGAACGCCGGAGCAACTGATGGAAAAATACGGGCTCAACAAAGAAGCCATCGTAGCCTCAGCCAAAAAAGCCATCGGACGCAAAAATTAATGCTACCGATTTTAAAAAGAAAATCCCGCCTTATGCGGGATTTTTTTATGCGCTATGTTTTAATCTAATTCGTAGGCAAACCGTTGCAGGACGCATCGCGGTGTCTGGGAAGCGTGCCGCCCGGACAAGCCGGAATATCCGAAAAATCGTAATATTCACCTGTCGCGTGGTTCATGCGTTCCACCTTAGTAAGAACCTGATCGTTATCGTCGTCTATATCGCGGAAATCCGGAATGCCGTCCCCATCTGTATCGTCCGGGTTATCGCCCTCGAGGAAGTACAGGTACCGGTCGCCGTCGAGGTCTTCAAGGTACGAGGGAATGCCGTCTCCGTCCTGATCTTCGCGCTGCATCGCATAAAACTTGAAACTGAAGAACAAGGGCGAATAAGCCGGAATCGAAGCCTGAGGCGCATTGTAATACGCAAGACCCGATGGAATGAACATCACACCGGCACCGAAGTTCAGATAACTCGTAGGTTCGCCATCGACCGTAACAGGCGTACCCGGACGGAACTGCGGCAGAATTTCGCCCCAGCCGCGAATCACAGTTTCGAGATTCAGCAAAGTTTGCGGATAAAGTACCGTTTCAAAATTGACCAAGGTAAGCGCAGAACTGCTTTCGCCCTCTTCGTCTGTCGTAGTCTCGCGGTATAGGTATTCGCCGTTGTAAGCCATAAGAACGCTGTCGACGTTACACGGATACGGTTCAGGTTCAGCGCCTGTTCCTCCACCCTCGCGCAATTGCAAATAGTAGAGTTTGTATTCGATGCTGTGGAGCGGAACCATACGGTGGCGCAGGTTTGGCGAATTCCAGATCGATTCCGGGTCGTTCATAGGAACCGGTTCAAACACCACATTTTGGTCTGTCTCCGTACCGGGCGCCTCAGAAACCACATAGCGGTGCGTTTTAAGGAAAGTTTCAATCTCCGTTATTTCGAGGTTATATTGTATGGCGTAGTCGCGGACCGGAGCTAGGGAAGCGTCGTCGTCAGATTTGCAGCCCGTCATTAAAACGCCCGCTACAAGTACCATCGACACAAGAAATTTATTCATTATTTAATGTGATTAGCAGTGCGCAAGATACAATATTGATTTATTTTTGTGTTTATTTGATCCGATTTTATTCTGTCCATGCGAATCGATAAATATTTGTGGTGCGTGCGCTATTACAAAACGCGGAACATTGCTACGGAAGCGGCAAAAAAAAACCATATCACGGTAAATGGCCAACCGGCTAAACCCTCGAAAGAAGTGTTGGCGGGCGATGAAATTTCGCTCCGCAAAGACCAAATTACGTACAAGTTAAAAGTGCTCGACATCCCGCCAAATCGCGTGGGCGCTAAACTCGTGGATTTGTACCGACGGGATATCACCCCTGCCGAAGCCTTTGCCCATCTTGAAATGTTACGGCTTTCCAAAGAACATTACCGCCGGCACGGAGAAGGCCGACCCACGAAAAAAGACCGGCGCGACCTGGATGAATTCAGCGATTACGAACCTTTTGACGACGAAACATGACCACGCCACCGGATTTATTGAACCACGAGCAAATTGAGCACAAAATCAAGCGCATTGCGTATCAGATTTACGAAACATTTCCCGAAGAACCTCAGATTGTCATTGCCGGCATCGCAGCCAATGGCTTTATTTTCGCCGAGCGCCTAGCCGAAGTGCTGCGTCAGATTTCGGACATCGAGGTTACTCTATGCGAAGTACGACTAAATAAAAAAGACCCGTTTGCGCCGGTAACCACCTCGCTGTCGCCCGAACATTACGCCGGAAAAGGGCTTGTGCTTGTGGACGATGTGCTTCAGACCGGAACCACGCTGATTTACGGTGTGCGACATTTTCTGAACGTTCCGCTGAAAAAATTTAAGACAGCTGTACTTGTCGACCGCAATCACAAGAAATATCCGATTAAAGCCGATTTTAAAGGCATATCGCTTTCGACTTCGATGCTCGAGCACGTTTCGGTAGCTTTTGACGCCGGAAACTACCGCGCTTTTTTAACCTAAATGCGTAAGTATATCGCGCGCAATCTCATCCGGAGTTTTGTCATCGACGGGAATGGTTTGCGTGTGATGCCGGTAAAAGTATTGGCGTTCAAACAGGTGCTTCCCGATGAATTCTTCAAGTTCCGGCTGAGGAATTTTCGCAATTAAAGGCCGATGGGAACGCTGGGCAGACAATCGTGTGGCCAACACCCCAATGGACGCCTGAAGGTAAAAAGCCCGGACGTCCGGCCGTTCGAATAACAAATGATTGTTTCCATACGCGGGAGTACCGCCTCCGAGAGCTAAAATCAAATCCTGATCCGGCGCGAGTTGTTCGCATAGTATTTCGCGTTCCTTCTTTCGGAACCAGATTTCGCCCTTTTTGGCAAACAGTTCGGGGATACGCATGCTGGCGGCTGCTTCAATGCAATCGTCGAGGTCGCGGAACGCAAAACCGGTTAATTCCGCTAGCCGGCGACCTACCACGGTCTTGCCCGCTCCCATGTAGCCGCACAAAAGTATTTTTCCCATCTAATAAAAGCTTATGCATTAAGGCGTTAAAGCACCGGACAAAAAAAAGCTAAATTTAAACGAATTTTGATTTGAAATATTAATTATTAGCCCGTATATTTGCACCCGCATTCAAGAAATGACTTTGACTCGATAGCTCAGTTGGTAGAGCACAACACTTTTAATGTTGGGGTCCTGGGTTCGAGCCCCAGTCGGGTCACAATTTTTTTGAATTTCTCGGATGCCATGACTCGATAGCTCAGTTGGTAGAGCACAACACTTTTAATGTTGGGGTCCTGGGTTCGAGCCCCAGTCGGGTCACATTTATTGAAAAATTTCTCGGCCACGTGGAGAAATTGGTAGACTCGCCATCTTGAGGGGGTGGTGCTGCAAGGCGTGCTGGTTCGAATCCAGTCGTGGTCACAAAAAAATCCGGTAAACGCTACCGGATTTTTTATTTTATAAAAGTCGCTTCTCAGGCGCTCTGGTTTTTGATTTCCTCAGCAGAGCGCATCCTGGCCGTAATACGCGCTCTGGCAGCCCGGACTCCCGCACGGCGGCGGTGCTTTCCGGAGAGAATCATCCACGAGGCTGTGAAAACTACACCAGCGAGCACTCCCAACGTTATGTACACCGCCTTGCTCGCCTCGTTATTAGCTTGGTTTAGTTCTGCATTCTCACTTTGCAGCGACGCTATTTTGTTCTGCTGCCAACGGTCTCTGTAATAGGCCTGAAGCGTAGCAGTGGTTTTGTTGGTCTGTTCGCTCAAAACGCTATCCTTGAGTTGTAATGCCCGTTCGTAGGCTGCATATGCCTCGTGAGGGCGGTTTGCGGATTTTGCGGTTTGGGCCAATACCATTTGAAAACGCGCCTTTGATTCGGTACTCACATCGGGCCGGTTGAAATAAGGTTTCACGAGCGCAATAGTTTGCTGGGCCTGTGCCTTGCGGCCAATCTGTTGCAACATTTCGATAAACTCAAGTGAAAGTGGCGCAATGCTCGGCGAATTGTCTTTTATCACGTGCACGAGCGCTTTGCTGAAATAATCCTGAGCGCTGTTGTAATCGGATTCGTCGGCGGCAATTCGGCCTAAAATGGCAAATGAGACTCCTATATAGCCGTGTTCTTCGAACTTCGTGAGTCCGCGAATTGCTTCGTTAAGTACAGGGCGCGCCTGCGCAGATTCGCCAAGAAAATACATGCACTCTGCGTAGTTGATTAACGTGGCAAAATAATTCCGGTCCGAGCCCGCTTTTTTAAAATCGTCAAGGGTTTTGGCGATGATTTCCTTAGCGAACGCATAATCGCCTTTGGCCATATACGTACTTGCGAGTCGTTGACGCAGCGGCGCAATCAAATCGTACCGGTTTTTGGCCATGTAAATTTCCACGGACATTCTCAGGTGTTGAAGCGCATGCTCGTATTGGAATTGAAGGTTGTAAGCCATGCCCATTTCGCCATAGACCTGGGCCATCCCGATTTCGTCTTCAATTTGCCGGAACACGCGAAGCGCTTTATCGTAATAAGCGAAAGCCTCGGGATACGCGCCTTCTTTACATTTGACGCTCCCCATCGACACATAGATGCGTCCTTTGAGTTGCGGATAAGCCCCTGCTTTACCGAGTATCGAAGCGTAAACCTCGCGCGCCCGTGTGGTTTGCTGCACCGCCTGGAAATAACTTCCTTTGAGCATCATCGCGTGCAAAAAAATCGTGTCGTGCATGGTGTGCTTCTCTGCAAGTAGCTGGTCAATCATCTGCCGCGCCACTTCGGGGTCTGACAGTAATTGCGTCCGAATGCGTTCAATCTGATTAAAAGTCGGGTCCGATTGGGCAGAACAGAACAAAGATTTAAGCCCGAAAAAAAATAATAGAACTGCGGTTTTCAAATTTGGGGAAATTTAAGCGCGCAAAGGTAATCTATAAAAAAACCTAAACCCGGGGCAAAGCGTTAAAAAAAGCGCCCGAAAAGAGCGCTTTAAGTTAAAATTAAGTTTTAGACTTATTCGCCTCGAAAACAGCTTTTAACGGAGCGAGTTCTGCAGCGTTAAGGTTAACCTTGTTCATCATGGTCATCAGCGTGGCTACAGCGTTTGCATCCATATCGTTGCCAATGACGCGGACGATGGCAAAACCGGTTTCCTTTTGACTCACGAACACGACGAACTCTTCGATATCATCCTGGGTTCCTACAAACCTTAACGATCCCCGGTCCTGTCCTGAGCCGAAACTCATAAGCTCCTGATAAACGGGATTTTCCAGAATTTGCTTTACCGCTTCTCTTTCCGATATAAACTCCGGTGTCGTGCGTTTTTCTGAGAGCGGGTAAACCAGCACATTCAACTTTCTGAAACTGTCCAACGCGGCTCGTTCTTCTACGGAGAGCGAATCGGTAGACGCGAAAACAGAAGGCGGCAGGTCCAGCGCTATAAACGGCGATACTTCGGACTTTTCTACAAAATATTGCTGCAGCGTAGGTTTGTCGTTACAAGACGAGAAAAGCATCGTCAGCATTGCAGCTGCAAAAAATACGACCGCTCTCATTTCTTGGACTGGTTTGCTGCCTTCTTAAGGTCGTTCCCGCCCGGAAGGTTCATTTTATCGGTAAGCAACGACAAATCATTAAGGTCAAATTCGCCCGTGAGGGACATCAGCACTGTATCGTTCCCTTTGCCCGAACCTTCGATAAACATCAGCAATTCTTTTACTTTCGTGGGCGTATTTCCGGATTTTACCATAATGCGGATGTTCTGCCCTTTGTCGTTAATACGCATAAGTTCTTCCAAGCCGGCCGATTTAATGTGCCGGTCCGCTACAGCTTTCATCTCAGAAGTAACGCGCGTACTCGAAGTGGTGAAAACTTTGAGATTCTCGAGCTTTTTGATAAGACTCAGGTATTGCTGGGATTCTTTGTTTTTAACATTGCCCATCATTTCGAACATTTTTTTGTTCACGATGACAGACGTTACGTCGTCCTGTCCGTCGAAACGGTCGAACGCGCTCTGGGCCGAAAACAGCATCGGACTCACGAGTAAAACTAACGTAATAAGGATTTTTTTCATGATTTCTGAATTAATGATTGAAGATTAAATTTTTAGTGTTCTCGTATTCGTTCACATATTCCACGCTTTTCAAACCGCGGTTTACCTGGCGCGACAACAGTTCGAGTGCTTTCTCAGTCTCGGCATAAGCTTCCTCGGGCGATTCAAACGTACCCAAATCAGCAGGCTTCTGATTCAGGTAACCAAAAGTTCCTACGCTGACCAAAATCACAGCCGAAGCAGCGAACGACAACCACTGACGGCTGGAGCGTTTAGGTCGTTCATCGGGAAACGAAAATGTAAACGTATCGGCTTTCTGCTGCTCGTAGTAAGCAAACATTGAGGCGTAAGGCTGCAAATCCAAACGCACGTTCCCTGCTGTAAAATAAGCCCTTAACTGCGCCTCTTCCTCTGTCGTGGTTGTGGCCTCGAAGTATTTTTCGAGCAACCTTTCTATTTCGTTATGCAATTCCATAGCTATGTGTTTTTGTAATAAATTCTCTTAGTGTTTTACGCGCTCTTGACAGCGCCACGCGGACGGCGGTTTCGTTCATTTCCAGCATTTCAGCGATTTTGTCGTAATCGCACTGTTCGATATCGCGCAGTTGAACAATCATACGCTGTTGTTCCGGCAATTTTTCAATCGCGCGCTGCATCCATTCCCAGCTGTTGCGGTCTTCTACCTGCTGTTGCAAAGGAGCTTCCCTGTCGGTGAAATTGGTGTGTACAATTTTGAGGTTTCCGGAGCGTTTAGCCTGCAACTGGTCGAGGCAAAAATTTTTGACCATCGTTACCGCAAGCGCCTCCACGCTGTTGTACCTTTCCAGATCGGCCCGTTTGTTCCAAAGCCTGAGCAACACTTCCTGAACGGCGTCCTGAGCTTCTTCATGACTTACCAACAGCCGTTTGGCCATGCGAAACAATTTGTCCTGAAAAGGGGAAATCAACAGAATGAAGTCACTTTGGTTCATCGGGCTCGTTTAAGGCACTCCTGTCCAGACGAAACAGGTTTTTTTTTGTTACACCGCCTGCGCATTTTTTTTATTACTACTTTTAGCGCTTATGCTAAAGTACGCCAAATGAGAAGATTTCTTTACGGTTTAACGCTTTGTCTTAGCGCGTCGTTTCTGTGGTTTTCGTGTTCCGATGACGACAGTTTATCGGTTCCCAACGATTTGAGAATTGCCGATTTCGTCTGGAAAGGCATGAACCTGTATTATTACTGGCAGCCCGAAGTCCCGGATTTGTCCGACGATCGCTTTGGCAATCAGGATGCGCTCAATCAGTTCCTAGGCGGGTTCGACAGCCCCGAAGCAGTATTCGGGCATTTGAAAGTACCGCCTCCGGAAGACCGTTTCAGCGTAATTTACAGCGACTACCGCGTACTCGAAGGCGTACTCGGCGGAACCACGAAAAACAACGGTGTGGATTTCTCGCTTCACTATTTTCCGGGAAGTACGACCCAGGTTTTTGGAATGGTCCGATACATTCTCCCCGGCTCCGACGCCTCGGGCAAGAACATTCAGCGGGGCGATTTGTTTTATGCGGTCGATGGCGTTGCGCTTACCGCTTCGAACTACCAGCAGTTGCTGTCGGCAGAAAGTTACACGCTTCAGCTCGCCGAATACGACAACGGAAACATTACCCCTACGGGCGAATCGGTTCAACTGAACAAGCAGGTTTTTTCCGAAAATCCCGTGCATCTGGTTTCGGTGATTCAAAACGGATCGCACAACATCGGCTACCTCATGTATAACGGATTTTACGCTCAGTACGATCTGGCGCTAAACAACGCGTTTGCGGCACTTCAGGCGCAGAATGTCACGAGCCTCGTACTCGATTTGCGTTACAACTCCGGAGGTTCAATCCAATCGGCCACTTATCTGGCCAGTATGATTACCGGACAATTTACAGGAGAAGTATTCGCTCAGGAACAATGGAACCCGAAACTCATGGATTTTTTCCAGACGCAGCAACCCGAAAATCTGCTTAACCGCTTTACATCGGACATTAACGGAACTCCGGTAAACGCGCTGAACCTGAACACCGTTTACGTGCTCACGAGCCGAAGTACGGCATCGGCCAGTGAACTCGTGATTAACGGATTAAAACCGTATGTGAACGTAGTACAGATCGGAACGGCCACGACGGGCAAAAACGTAGGTTCCGTAACCCTGTATGACGCACCCAACTTCTCGAAAGCAGACGCCGATCCCACGCATTTTTACGCGATGCAACCCATCGTACTCAAAGTAGTGGACCGTAACGGATTCGGGGATTACGCGAGCGGGATTGAGCCGAACGTGGAGCAATGGGAAGATTTCGCCAATATGGGAACGCTCGGAGACGCGTCGGAACCGCTGCTTCAAACGGCCATCGCGATGATTACGGGAAGCGGCAGAATCTCACCCGTTACGACTCCGGCGCTCAGACAGTTTCAGGACCGGAAATCGCTGAACGGGCTGCAAAACCAGATGTATTCGAACAAGAAACTACCGCTTGGGCAATCGTTTAATCGTTGAAATAAAAACCATTCGGAGCAAGTCCGGCCGCGTACTCTCCAAGAAGTTGCGCATTAGAACCGATGACGAAGAATTTTCCGTTCGAGACAAAATCGGTGGCAGCTTCTGAAATATAAACCGTTCCGTGCTTTACGCCAAAACCGTAGCCGGTGTAGAAAGTAGCGTCGGGCAGCGAAAACCAGGGCGTATCAGTAATTGAGGCTGTTCCCACCGGGAAACGGTAAATATCGCCCATGGCACTAAAGTAGTAATGTCCGCCGTCAATTTCGAATTGCTGCACGGGTCCGATGCTCTCCGGAAGCGGCATTTCTGCATTCACCTGCATCGTATTCAAATCTACCGTAACGAGCTTACCCGATGTTTCGTAAGTAGAACACAGCACGTGAAGCGTTTGCCCGGCCACTTCAAAATTCAGCGGAGCAAGTCCAACATTTACCGAATTTACGACGGTTTGCGTATCGGCAGAAATTACGTGGACAAACGAACCCTCTCCGTAGTAGCCGCCGCCCACGTAAATCTTTCCATTATGGGCCAGAATACGTTCTGCATGGTCATTCACCGCAATTGTGGTTTCGAGCGTTAAGTCATTCAGGTCGATGACAGTCACGAAATCGTCAGCGTTATCCATATAAGAATTCGTGTTGGTTACGTACGCTTTTCCGTTCCACACCGCACCGTATCGCGGAGTTGCAAAACCGTTTGAAATTGTTCCGATGTATTCAAAAGTATAGCGGTTTACGACCGTGATTTTGTTTGATCCGTTCGAGATTATAAACGCGCGATCGCCGTCAAAAAACATCGACTGTAGATAAACGCCCGGAGATTCCGCACCCGGATTTTCAAGCGCAAAAATGTCGTGATCCAAACGGGAGCGATCTTCGCTTAAAAACGATACGGTGCCCAGCCCGCCCTCGTTAAGCACAAAAACGCCCGGATGGTAATTTCCGAGCGCAATGCCCGATTCTGAATCCGTAGAACACGAAAGCGCAAGCAGCGCCGCTGAAACAGCTAAAAACAGTTTTTTCATAAGAATATATAATGGATTGAAAATTCGTAATGTCGGCCCGGCATCGGTCGGTTTTCCATCGAAAAATAGTAAACGTCGAAAGCGTTTCTGCAAGCCGCACGAAGCAAAATGCCGTCGCCTGCTAAAAATTCCGCGGCAAAATTAGTGAGCCAATACCCGGGCAATGCCGCGCGCAAATCGTTGTCTGATCTGGTGTGAACCCGCCCTTTTACGGCATTTTCCACAATCAGATTCAGCCGGCCGAGACGGTATTCCACACCGGACGTAAGTTGGTGCTCCGGAACGTAAATGAGCTGTCGGTCGGACGATTTATTGAGGGCATGCGTGTAGGCGTATTGCACCGACGCTTTGAGCGGTCCCAAATTGCCACGGGCGTTATAGGAAACTTCGGCCGATGCACCGTAAATCTCGACTTGCTGAGCATTGACCACGCGCCAGTGAATGCCCGTCATGGGAATCCACTGAATCATGTCCGATATGTTGTTTCTGAAAACGGTCGCACCCACGACAAATCCTTTATACGTAAATCGCTGGGAAAGTTCCACCTGTAACGCAGATTCAGGCAACAGATCCGGATTGCCGCCAAAACGCCAGT
>CAZTGF010000003.1:21046-28044 GCA_964612955.1 uncultured Flavobacterium sp. | reverse complement strand
TCCACCTGTAACGCAGATTCAGGCAACAGATCCGGATTGCCGCCAAAACGCCAGTAGCGCTCATTAAACGACGGCATGCGGAAATTTTTCGAGACGGAAATTCCGGCGGCATAACGACGGCTCTCAAACGACAATCGGGCCGAATAAAGCAACGGACTGTCGTAAATCGTGCTGATTTCTTGTCGCAGTCCCGCCTGAATCGACCAATGCGTCCAAAACCTGTAACGCGCCATCGCTCCTACTGCGGCGTTTTGCTGCGAACGAGCGTCGATGTCACTTCCGGATCCGTCCGTATTCTGATATTCGGCCGTTAAATCCAGGTCCCAGCTTTTACCCAAACGGTGCTCATGCCACAGTTGTAACCACGTATTCCCCGATGTTCCAAAGTCGTATTGGGTGCGGTCGCGCGTTGGAAAATAACGGTACGATTCTGCGAGGTACGCTGCTTTTACATGGGTGCGGCTCTGGCCTGCGTAAAACGACCACTGAAGCATATTGCGTTGGTTGGAATCCTGAAACCCCGACGGATTGTCCGTGGGCAGCCACATCGGAAATTGGCGCTGGCCGGCAAAAGCCTGATTGTAAAAACTGATAAAGTGACGCTCGTTTATCCGGTAACCGAGCGCGAGGTTAATTCCGTGCGATTGAAAGGCGGCGTTCCGGTTTACAAAATCACGCACTTCAAAATCGTTGTCGCCTTGTTGGCGCGAAAGTGTTCCCTGAAATGCAAATTTGTCTGTGCCGCCCCGAATTTCGTATTGACCGCCAATCGCCCCGAAGCTTCCGCCCACCAAATGGAGTTCGTTGCGCACGCGTTCGGAAAAGCGCAGTTTGTTGTCCAAATGCACACTGCCACCAATTGCACTGCTGCCGTAAAGCACGCTGCCGCCCCCGCTCTGCACGCGAATCTGGTCAAAACCGTACACGGGAACCGACGCAAAATCGCCCTGACCGTTAAACGACGAATTCACGGGAACGCCATTCCAAAGCACGGCCGTTTGCTGAGGCGAAGTTCCTCTGAACGAGATCGACGCCACACCTCCAGAGCCGTTATGCCGGATTTGTACCGGAAACGAAAATTCGAACAATCGAGCCAGCGATGCATTGTCTCTGCGGATTTCCTCCCGGTTTAAGACTAGTGGCGCTTGCGAAGCAGAAACCCATTTGGACTGTACATTGGTTACAATTACGGAATCCAGTACCACAGGAGTCTGGGCGAAAAAACTGCTATAACAGCAAACGAAGAGTATAAGTTTTCTCATAAGCGCGGAACCCCATTTCCCGAAGGTTCTTTAACTGAATTGTTAAGGCAGGTCTCCTGGCTTGCGTCCTTTTTGTTTGCCTTCCCACCTACAATGGCAGTGGCTGAAGTAACAAAGGCTTGATAGCTTACAGTTGCGGGTACAGCTCAGGTGTTAAACCTGATTCCCTTTTAATGCGCCCGTGAAAGGTGCGCAACCTTAATTGTGGCCAAAGGTACAAAGATTTTGCATCGGCCCAAATTCGCGCAAGTATTTTTTGGTCGGCCTTAAATTAGATACCTTTGCGGCATTCAAAATCGCAATGTCATATGTTCCGATGGTTGATTTTTCTCTCGTTGGCTTTTGTGGTTTCCTGCGACAAAAAGCCGGAAAATAAACAGAAAACTTACGCGGTGGCAAACGAGGTGAAGTACGCCAACGGCTTCTCTATCCGCCACTACGAAGGGTTCACAGTGCTGGACGTACACAAACCCTGGCCCGGCGCAAACAGCAACTACAGGTACGTTCTGTACAAGGATGCGTCCATGGTACCGGACACGCTTTCGGACGAAATGCAGATTCAAATTCCCGTGAAACGCATAGTGCTTACCTCAACGACCCATGTGCCTTCGCTGGAAATGCTCGGATCGGAGCAAACTTTGATTGGATTTCCGGGGCTCGACTATATTTCGTCTCCGCGGATCAGACAAAGGATCGATGCCGGCCACGTCGTTGAACTGGGCAACACCCGCGCTCCGAACCTTGAAAAAATCATAGAACTCTCGCCGGATCTCGTAGTTGGATTTGGAGTCGACGACAACAATCCGGGCATTGTGCAGATGCAGCACAGCGGTATCAACGTGGCGCTAAATGGTGACTGGAACGAACACAGCCCTCTCGGAAAAGCGGAGTGGATTAAATTTTTCGGGGCGTTTTCTGACCAGAATCAAAAGGCAAAACGTTTGTTCGAGCAAATTGAAAAATCTTACCTTAAAACGTCCGAACTCGCCAAAAAACAACGCGTAAAACCCACGGTTATGGCCGGCGCCATTTATCAGAATACCTGGTATATGCCCGAGGGCCGCTCCTGGGGTGCCAAATTTATTTCCGAAGCAGGCGGCGATTACCTTTGGCGGAAGAGCAAAGGAACGGGCTCGTTGTCTCTCGGATTCGAAACGGTGCTTCTCAGGGCTAAGGATGCCGAATTCTGGGTGGGTCCGGCGCAATACACCTCACTTGCGGAAATGAGAAACGACAACCCGCACTACAGCCAGTTTAAAGCATTTCAGGACGAAAACGTCTACACTTTTTCCTCTAAAAAAGGGCCGAAAGGCGGCGTGGTCTATTACGAACTCGCACCAAACCGGCCAGATCTCGTGCTTAAAGATCTCGTAAGTATTTTACACCCACATCTTCTCCCGGATCACGAACTGAAATTCTTCGAACGACTCCGATGAAAACCGCACCCGCAAAAATGGCGGTACTCGCAACGGCATTCCTGCTCTTGTTCGCAGCAGATTTAAGTTGGGGTTCCGTCCGGATTCCAATCGAAGCCGTTTGGGATGCGCTTACCGGGGCCGAGACCAAACCTACGTGGAAATACATCGTAACCAACTACCGTTTGCCAAAATCCGTTACGGCGGTGTTGGCCGGGGTGGCACTTGCAGTGAGCGGATTACTCATGCAGACATTATTCAGAAATGCGCTTGCCGGACCTTATGTTCTTGGGCTGAGTTCGGGTTCCAGTCTTGGCGTGGCGCTTGTGCTAATGGGTAGTTCGCTGCTTCCCGCTTCACTGGCTACCGTGGCGGTTTCGGGGTACGGAATGATCATCGCTTCGGTAGCAGGCAGTTTTCTCGTCATGCTCGCCGTACTGCTTACGGCCAGACGCGTTCAGGACAACAGTGCACTTCTTGTCGTGGGGCTTATGTTCGGTAGTTTTACCTCAGCCCTTGTGGGCGTACTCGCCTATTTCAGCAGTGCGGAACAGTTGCAGCGCTTTACGTTCTGGTCGATGGGAAGCCTTGGGAATTTGCCGTGGAAACACGTTGGCATTTTAGCAGCGATTGTCCTCGCAGGACTTGTGATGGCGCTGATTTGCGTGAAAAGGCTCGATGCGCTTCTGCTTGGTCCGCAATATGCCCAAACGTTGGGCGTAAACTTTAAAAAGTCGAGAACGCTGATTGTGATTGCGACCTGTTTGCTCGTGGGCGCTGTTACCGCTTTTGCAGGTCCGATTGCTTTTGTGGGAATGGCAACGCCTCACATGGCCCGGTTGGTCTTTAAGACGCATTCGCACGGGGTGCTCTTAACCGGAACGATTATGCTTGGAGGCATATTGTTGCTCATTTGCGATATGCTCACTCAAGGCCCGTGGGGAAATTTTGTCCTACCGATAAACGCCGTAACGTCCATCATCGGGGCGCCCGTGATTATTTCATTACTCGTAAAACGACGTTCGCTTTGGCAATAATTCCCGAACATTCAATCCTCGAAACGCATGCGCTGAACCTCGGCTACGGG
Organism: uncultured Flavobacterium sp.; assembly: GCA_964612955.1. Lineage (GTDB taxonomy): Bacteria > Bacteroidota > Bacteroidia > Flavobacteriales > Flavobacteriaceae > Flavobacterium. The sequence continues at coordinate 24,280 of CAZTGF010000003.1, read as the reverse complement.
CAAACGACGCTGTTTTCGGACCTGAACCTGCGTTTTAAAAAAGGCGAACTGCTGGCGGTGTTGGGTGCAAACGGAATCGGGAAAAGTACACTGTTGCGAACCCTGAGCGGATTGCAGCCTGCGCTTAAAGGCGACATCCGAATTCAGAACGAGCCACTCGCACAAATGAATCTGATGCAACGCGCGAGAGCCGTAAGTGTGGTGCTTACGCGAGAAACCCCGGCTTCGGGACTCAGCGGCAGGGAAATCGCAGCGCTTGGGCGTCAACCGCACACGGACTGGCTCGGACGCATGAGCACATCGGACCTACGGAGGGTGGAAGAAGCGCTCGAACTTTGCGATTGCATTAAATTCGCAGACCGCAAATGGCGCGAACTCAGCGACGGACAGCGACAAAAAATCATGGTGGCGCGCGCGATTGCTCAGGAAACCCCGCTTATCTTTCTCGATGAGCCTACAACGCATCTGGATTTGCCGAATAAAATTTCGCTGTTCCGGTTGTTAAAGCAACTTGTGGCTAAAACGGAGCGAACCGTGGTTTTTTCTACGCATGAACTATCGCTCGCATTAAAATTCAGCGACCGGCTGCTGGCGCTTATGCCCGGTGAAGTGGCGCTCGGAACGCTTTATGAATTTACGCAAGCAGGAACTTTCGACCGGCTTTTTCCCGAGTCCGGACTAAAGTTCGACGCGGATTCGCATGCGTTCGAATTTGAAGGCATTTGATTATATTTGAGAAAAGTCCGCTATGAAAGTTTTTCTGAGTTCCATTGCTTTTCTGTTGTCTGTGGTTTGTAGCGCACAATTCGTGTTAGAGCCGCGGGGTTTTAATACAGTTGTTCTGGAACGCCCGAATCTTTCGGATGATGCACTGATCGAAGCCGTGCGCTCGTGGATCGCGAACGAATACCAGCACAACGATGCCGGTTACGACATTTTCGGTGAAAAACAGGACCGGTTGCTCTGGAGTTCGGAAATGCACAACGCCTTTTACTACGTGAACCGGGGCGAAACCCAATACCATCGGATCAAATACGAATGCGCGTTCAGGTTCGATGCAGAGCGGATGTTCCTCGATTTCCGCGTTATCGAGATTTATACAGGCCGGCAACCCACGCAGCTTACTCCTGGAAGTTTCTTTAACGATCAGGGCGTACTCAAAGACGATTACCTCGACGCCAAACCCTCGTTAGAAGCCAGCGTGAACCGGTTGCTGCGTTCGTTTTCGGGATTTATGGCGCGCTACAAATAATCGAAATTTTCCACCTCGTGAAATTCTCCGGGTTGAATATTCCCGAGGGCGATATTGCCGATGCGAACCCGCACGAGCCTCAACGTGGGATGTCCGACGGCGGCGGTCATTTTTCGGATCTGGCGAAACTTTCCTTCGCGCAATGCGATGCTGATCCACTGTTGGGGACCGTGCCTTAAATCCCGGACTTTGCGGTGTGGCAGTTGCGGAGGCGTTTCGAGAATGCGCGCCTTACACGGGCGTGTTTTGTACTTTGTTCCCTTGATGCCGATTAAAACGCCCTCTTCTAGTTCCTGCACGGCTTGGGCGGAAATGATTCCATCGACCAAAACGAAATACTCTTTCTCAATCTGCGCGGACCGCACGGTTTCGCTCATCTGACCATCGGTGGTAAGCAGCAGCAAACCTTCGGAATCCTCATCGAGCCGACCAATGGCCATGGTCCCGGGCGCAAAGTTACCGAGGCTTCCAAGCAGTTTTTTAGGGCGCTTTTTCTCATAGACAAACTGGCTCAGGTAACCGAAAGGCTTGTACAGCAAATAGTGTTTATGCACGATAAATCGGTGTTAAATCGGGTCGAAGGTGCACAAAAAACGCGTAATATTAAACGTCTAACCAAAAAAAAGCAGCCATGAATAACGAGAAAAACAAACCCGAAGACACCGTTTGGAACAATCAGAAGCAAAAAAGCGACCTGAACGAGGGCTTCAGCGGCGAAAATATTCCGGACGATTACAACCCATCGGAACATGTAAAAGAAACCGAGACCGACTCCGCCGGAAATACACGCGTCGTGGACCGTGCCCGGGATGCCGATAAAACCAGCGAGGACGAAAAAGGCTGGAACTCAGATGAGGCTCCAACCGATTTAAAAGCTGTTGAACGAGGCAAAATAAAAGGGGCCGAGGATTTCAACTACGGCGAAACAAAGCCGCGATTAAACCCCGACCATCCCGAAAGCAAACGCGACCGCGGGAATATGCACCTGGACGAATAACCGGTTTTTTAGCCGGTTTTTTTATGTCATGACGCGAACGAAGTGCAAACGCGCGTAAAGTTGCACGTCTTCGGCCACCACAAGACTTCCCCCTTCTCCGAGTATGCTGTAATTAATCCCGAAATCCTTTCGCGCTATCGCGCTCTTAAGTTCGAATTCGAGGCGAAAATTGCCAAACCCGTCTTTTGCGGCTTCTCCACCGAAAAGCACGTCGAATACTACGGGACGCGTTACACCTTTAATCGTCAGTTGGGCCGGTAAACGGTGGCGATCGCCTTCGATGTGGGTAAGTCCCGATGCTGTAACGGCAATTTCCGGATGCATGTCCGCGTTCAGGAAATCGGCGGATTTCAGGTGCTCGTCTCTGTCGGTTTCGCCAGTATCGATGCTGTACACATCGACCAGCGCTTCGAACCGCGCATCGAGAAAACGATCCAGATCGGCAGCGCGCATTTCGGCTTTAAATATTCTGAAATTACCCGAAATCGTAGCGATAACCAAGTGTTTTACTTTAAATGAAATCTCGGAAGCGGCGGTGTCAACCTTCCATAACGTATCGATTGGTGTCATAAACAGAGGCGTAAATATTTTCGTAAAAAAGTGTTAAAAACAATTATGCAATGAAAAATTATAATTGTGTAAGCACCTCAAGCGGCGCGATCTCTAATTTAGCTAAATAAATTTGAAAACCCATTTTGACGTTAAAACAAATCACTAACCTAAAAATGAACGCCATGAAACTAATTTCGCTTATCATATCGACACTTGTTCTCGCTGCATCGGCTTACTTCTTCGCCGTAGATTTTAAATGGACTAACGAGACGAACCACCTTATTTACATGGGAATGTTGCTGACGCTCATGTTTATATGTGTGCTCGGAATTATCATCAATACGCCCTGGATTCGCCGCAGCCGCAAAAAAGTACGCACGATGATTTACAACAGTTATTCGGACAAGCGCATTAAGAACAAAAGCTTCGACAG
>CAZTGF010000003.1:0-20946 GCA_964612955.1 uncultured Flavobacterium sp. | reverse complement strand
TGCGGCACCAGATCGAAATGCAACGCACCCAACTGCAGAACGAACAGCAGCGCAACGAGGCACTCGCCAGCCGGCTCAACGAGGAACTTCAGCAGCTCCGAAACCAGCGCGAAAACCTTCAGATTCAACTTACGCGAAAAGAATCGGCCGTAGAAGTGCTGGAAAAACGCATGGAGGAACAACGCGGAGAAATGGACGCCCTCCAACAAAAATTCGCACGGGAATTTGAAAACCTCGCCAATAAAATCCTGGAAGAAAAAACCTCAAAATTTACAGAACAAAACCGGCAGCAACTCGGCCATTTGCTACAACCGCTGAACGAAAAAATTCAACTTTTTGAAAAACGCGTCGAGGATACGCATCGCGAAAGCATCTCGCACCACGCGTCATTGCGGGAATACATCTCCGGCCTGCAGCAACTCAATGTGCGCATCAGCCAGGAAACGCTAAACCTTACCAAAGCGCTGAAAGGCGATACAAAAATGCAGGGAAATTGGGGCGAACTCGTTTTGGAACGCGTGCTCGAAAAATCCGGCCTTGAGAAAAACCGCGAGTATTACGTGCAACAAAGCCATACGAATGCAAACGGCCAACGGGTTTTGCCCGATGTAATCATTCACCTGCCCGACGCAAAGAAAATGGTTGTGGATTCTAAAGTATCGCTCGTGGCCTACGAAAAATATGTAAACGAAGAGGACGAGACATTGCAGCACGCTCATTTGCGCGATCATCTCGCGTCGGTCAAAAGGCATGTCGAACAACTTTCGGCAAAAAATTATGCCGATGTATTTAAGCATGAAAGCCCCGATTTTGTACTGTTGTTTATTCCGATTGAACCCGCGTTTGCGCTCGCCTCGGGCCTTGAACCGGAACTGTACAGCCGAGCGTTCGAACGCAATGTCGTGATTGTAACTCCGTCTACGCTGCTGGCGACGCTGCGCACGATTGACAGCATGTGGACAAACCAGAAACAGCAGGAAAACGCCTATGAAATTGCGCGACAAGCCGGCGCCCTTTACGACAAGTTCGAAGGATTCGTAAGTGACTTGATCCGCATCGGCAAAAAAATTGACGAGAGCAAAAACGAATATTCAGCAGCGATGAATAAGCTTTTCGAAGGACGCGGAAACCTGATCGCAAGTGTCGAAAAATTAAAACAAATGGGAGCCAAAGCCAAAAAATCGCTACCTGATAACGTCTTATCCCGGGCGTTGGACCAACCGCACGAAATGAGCGATTCTTAACATTTTTTATTTTAAATCTGCCAGAATTCAAAAAAAAGCCCAAATTCATGAGTTTAGGCTAAACTTTATTGCAGATCTCAATAATTTTTTAGTTATTTTTAACGCAATTAATTTTCGCACTTCAGAAATGAGTTTTAGAATTTTGACCCGTTGGGGCCTGCTTATGATGTTTCTTGCCGCAGTTGTTGTGGCTTGTTCAGATGACGACAACGTTTCCGATTACGAACCTGTATCGCCCGTAGTTCTGGACCTGACGTTGGTTCCGTATCCAAAATTGTCCGATTACCAGTTTTTTGAGGGGCCGCTTCAGAATCAGGAGCCGGCGTATAAAGTACTGCCCTATCGCCCGGCCAGCGAACTTTTTTCCGATTACGCCAAGAAAAAGCGTTTTGTCTGGATGCCCGCCGGCGTCAAAGCGAATTATAACGGAGACGGCAACAGTCTGGATTTTCCTGTGGGCAGCGTACTGATCAAAACGTTTTATTACGACAATGTAGCGCCCGGAAATGGCACGAAAATCATCGAAACGCGTCTTATGATTAAAGTTTCGGAAGAGGAGGCGACAAACTCGGGCTGGATGACTTACGACTACATCTGGAATGACGACCAAACCGAAGCATTCCTCGACGAAGCCGGATTTGGCGCCACAGTTCCGTTAACGATTGTCCACAATGGAACGCCGCGCGATATTGCTTACAAAGTTCCTGCGGATCACGAATGTCGCACCTGTCACAAACACAATCCAACGCAGTCCGCTCTGGGTGAGCTCGTAATGCCTTTGGGCCCGAAACCCCAGAATATGAACTTTGTTTACAACTACGGCAATATCCAGCAAAACCAGTTGCAGAAATGGATTACCGAAGGTTATCTGGAAGACAACCTGCCGGCAGCAATCAGTAGCACGGTCGATTACAAAGACGATAGCCATCCGCTCGAACTGCGCGTGCGCTCGTACATGGATATGAATTGCGCACATTGTCACCGCGACGGCGGACACTGCGATTATACGGGAATGCGGTTTGATTTTGCCACGACAAACATGGCCGATTTCGGAGTGTGCATGGAGCCGATTTTCCCCACTCAGGGCACAACGCATATTATTGCGCCGGGCAACCTCAACCGTTCTGAACTTTATGCGAGAGTAAACACCACAGACGTCTCTACGATGATGCCGCTCATGGGACGCACCCAAATTCACGAGGAGGGTGTTGCACTCATCGCAGAATGGATTAACTCAATGAATAACCCTTGTAATTAAACCGACCAAAAAACTGTAAATATGAAGCTAACTCTACCCCTCGCGGCGATTTTGTGTTCGATATCGGCCGCCTTTTCTCAGGACAATTGCGACACTGCACTCCTTGTAGGACTGGGCACCCACGCCGTTGCGCAAATCGACGGGCCAGCGAATCCCAATCCGTTGTGTGTCGTACAGGTAGCAGCGCCCGCCTCTGAATGGTATAAGTTCGTGCCGACTCACGACATGATGCTACAGCTCTCGACGGATTTGCCCCAAAACAATCTGACTGATACGCGCGTTCAAATCTACCGCGGTTCCTGCAACGCCCTGCTTTGTCACGCAGCGGACGATGATTCCGGAAGCGGATATACGTCGTTTTTAGAGTTTCCGGCGCTTGAGGGAGACACTTACTATATTGTATTTGACAACCGGTGGAGTTCCAACGGATTTAGCTTTGAGCTGACCGAACTCCCTTATGTAGCCCCGAGCGAATTTGCCGTAGGGTTTTCGGGTTCTCCGATGTCACTTCCGGGCGGCAACAAAACCTGCGTGGTGGATATGAACGGAGATTTCCTCGACGATATAGTGATCGTTAACAGCAGCTCCGTGACAATATACTATCAACTGTCCACGGGCGGCTTTAGTACCGCCACGCTTCCAACGCCCCCAGCCGCTCATATGCCTAGCTGGAGTCTTTCGGCCGGAGACATCAACAACGACGGTCGCAACGACTTGCTTTACGGTGGCGGACAGGGGGTGACATTTATGATTCAGAACAGCGACGGAAGTGGGTTTACACAGCAAACGTTTCCAAACTACGTTTTTTCGCAGCGTTCAAACTTTGTTGATCTTAACAACGACGGGCACCTGGACGCGTTTATGTGCCATGATGTTGCGCCCAACGTATTTTTCATGAACAACGGCGCCGGCATACTCAACTTCAATCAGGGCGGCATCGGCGATCATCCATCGGGCGGAAATTACGGTTCCATCTGGGTCGATTATGACAACGACGGCGACCAGGATTTGTTTATTGCAAAATGTCGCGGCGGAAACGCATCGGCAAGTCAGGATGAATTGCACCGGAACGACGGAAATGGCGTGTTCACCAATGTAAGCCTCGAGGCCAATATGTACGATCCTTCCCAATCATGGTCAGCCGCCTGGGCCGATTTTGACAACGACGGCTATATGGACGCGATGATAGGTGCAAGTACATTTACTGCGGGCGGACACAAATTGCGCCGCAACAACGGAGACGGCACATTTACCGACGTCACGGCAGGTTCGGGATGGGATGTGTTTAACGTCAACAATGTAGAGCACGTAGCCCACGACTTTAACAACGACGGTTGGGTCGATGTATTTACCGGAGGCAATACTATTATGTACAACAACGGCGACTGGACGTTTACACCCGCTTCTACGAACGGCGTTACCAACGGCCCCATAGGCGATTTGAACGCCGACGGTTTCCTCGATGTGCAAAACAACAATGTCATCTTCCTGAACAACGGGAACAGCAACAACTGGATTACGATACACCTGCAGGGCGTAGCGAGCAACCGCAACGGCATTGGCGCGCGCGTGGAAATCTACGGAGCCTGGGGCAAACAGATACGCGATGTACGCAGTGGGGATGGCTTTCGCTTTATGAGTACGATAAATGCGCATTTCGGTTTGGGACAGGCCGATGAAATCGATCAACTCGTCGTGCGCTGGCCATCGGGAACGGTGGATGTGATTACCAATCCCGCGATTAACGAACCGTTTTCGCTCGTCGAAGGCACGCATACGCTGTCTGTTTCTGAGCACCACATCAACGGTGTAGCACTTTACCCGAATCCGGTTGTTGACGTATTTAACGTAAAAACGCCGTCTGCGGAAACGCTTGACCAGGTGCGCATTTTTGATTTGCAGGGCCGACGTGTGCTTTCAACTTCTATGTTGACCGACGCTGTCGACCTCAGCGGGCTCGCCTCAGGAACCTACATAGTGCAGCTCCAGATGAAAAGCGGTCGCCAGCACGTGGAAAAAATCATTAAGAAATAGTGAACTTTAATTAAATCAAAACGCCGCATCAAGACAATGCGGCGTTTTTTTATTATCTGCTCAGATACATTTTGCGTCTGGCGTACAAATCGTAGAACTGGTCGTCCTTTAAATCATCTATGAACAGAATCGCTTCGCCGGTGGACTTCATTTCCGGGCCGAGCGCCTTGTTCACATTCGGGAATTTGGAAAACGAAAACACCGGTTGCTTAATCGCGTATCCGTTTAACTTAGGCTCGAATTTAAAATCCGTGACCTTGTTTGCACCGAGCATCACCTTAGTTGCGTAGTTTACATAAGGTTCTCCGTAGGCTTTGGCGATGAAAGGAACAGTACGCGAGGCGCGCGGATTGGCCTCGATGATGTAAACCGTATCGTCCTTAATTGCAAACTGCACGTTGATTAATCCTACCGTTTTGAGCGCAAGAGCAATCTTATGCGTGTGGTCCTTGATTTGTTGCATCACGAATTCCCCGAGGTTAAACGGCGGCAACGTAGCGTTGGAATCGCCCGAGTGAATGCCACAGGGTTCAATATGTTCCATGATTCCGATGATCTGAACATTTTCCCCATCGCAAATCGCGTCTGCTTCGGCCTCGATGGCACCCGCGAGGTAATTGTCGAGCAATAATTTATTCCCCGGAATATTTCGCAACAAATCAATGACGTGCTCCTCAAGTTCCTGTTTGTTGATGACGATTTTCATGCCTTGTCCGCCCAAAACATAAGACGGACGCACGAGTAGCGGAAACTCGAGAACATCGGCCAGACGGCTTGCCTCTTCGGCATTCTCCGCTACGCCGAACTTTGGAAACGGAATTTGCAGGCTTTCGAGAAGTTTCGAAAACCGTCCGCGATCCTCGGCCAAATCAAGTGCGTCGTAACTTGTTCCGATGATTTTAATGCCGTAACGGTCGAGTTTTTCGGCCAGTTTCAGCGCCGTTTGCCCTCCGAGCTGCACGATAACGCCCTCCGGATTCTCGTGGCGGATGATGTCGTAAATATGCTCCCAGAACACCGGTTCAAAATAAAGTTTGTCCGCGATGTCAAAATCGGTAGAAACCGTCTCGGGATTACAGTTGATCATAATGGTTTCGTAACCGCATTCTTTTGCAGCAAGCACACCGTGAACGCACGAATAGTCGAATTCGATGCCCTGCCCGATCCGGTTTGGACCCGAGCCCAGAACGACAATCTTTTTTCGGTCCGATGCTTTGCTTTCGTTATGAACGTAAACGGTACCGTCCGCGCGCATAATGTCCGCTTCGAACGTGGAATAGTAATAAGGCGTTTGCGCAGGAAATTCGGCCGCACATGTATCGACGAGTTTGTAAACGCGCTTGACGTTCTGCGCCTCGCGAAGTTTGTAAACCTGACTTTCGAGACAGTTCATCATATGGGCAATCTGCCGGTCCGCAAACCCTTTTTGTTTTGCCTCGAGCAACAGTTCGCGCGGAAGATCCTCTATGGTGTAATTCGAGATTTCCTTTTCGAGCGCGTGCAATTCCTCGTATTGTCTAAGGAACCACATATCGATTTTAGTAATTTCGTGAATGCGCGAGAGCGGAATGCCCATCTGTATGGCGTCGTAAATCACAAAAACGCGGTCCCAGCTCGGGTTGGTGAGTTTGTCTATGACCTGCTCGTATTGGGTGTATCCCTTTCCGTCGGCGCCGAGCCCGTTGCGTTTGATCTCGAGCGATTGAGTGGCTTTGTGCAGCGCTTCCTGAAACGAGCGTCCGATGCCCATAACCTCCCCTACAGATTTCATCTGCAACCCGAGCGTACGGTCCGCGCCTTCGAATTTGTCGAAGTTCCAGCGCGGAATTTTGACGATCACGTAATCGAGTGTAGGCTCAAACAAGGCCGATGTGGTTTTTGTAATCTGGTTCTGGAGTTCGTCCAAATGGTAACCCAGCGCGAGTTTAGACGCGATTTTGGCAATCGGGTACCCCGTGGCTTTAGATGCAAGCGCCGATGAACGCGACACCCGCGGATTGATTTCGATCGCGACAATATCTTCTTTTTCGTCCGGCGATACGGCAAACTGAACGTTACAACCGCCCGCAAAGTTTCCGATGGCGCGCATCATTTTAATGGCCATGTTGCGCATGCGTTGGAACGTAGCATCGCTGAGCGTCATTGCAGGCGCCACCGTAATGGAATCCCCGGTGTGAATGCCCATAGGGTCCATGTTTTCGATAGAACAAATGATAACCACATTGTCGTTGGCATCGCGAAGCAACTCGAGCTCGTATTCTTTCCAGCCGAGCAGGGCCTTGTCGATGAGTACCTCGTGAATGGGCGATGCTTCGAGACCGTAAGTCAGCAGATCGTCAAAATCTTCTTTTTTGTGCACAAAAGCCGCTCCTGTTCCCCCGAGCGTGAACGAAGGCCGGATGACGAGCGGGAAACCGAATTCCTGTGCAATTTCTTTTCCTTCGAGAAACGAGGTGGCCGTACGCGCCGGAGCTGCAGGAACCCCGATGCGCTGGAGCAGTTGTTTGAACTGTTCGCGGTCCTCGGTGATGTTGATGGCGTTGATGTCCACGCCGATGAGCCGTACCCCGAAATCCTGCCAGATGCCTTTCTCGTCGGCTTCCAGGCAAAGGTTTAGTGCCGTTTGTCCGCCCATCGTAGGCAGCACAGCGTCTATTTGCGGGTGTTCCTTAAGAATTTCAATGATGGACTTGGTCGTCAGCGGTTTAAGATACACGTGATCGGCCATGGACGGATCGGTCATGATCGTGGCCGGGTTCGAATTAATCAGAATGACTTCGATTCCTTCTTCGCGTATGGAGCGCGCGGCCTGGGAACCGGCATAATCAAATTCGCAAGCTTGTCCGATAACAATGGGTCCGGACCCGATAATAAGCACCGATTTAATGGAATTGTCTTTTGGCATGCTGTGTTGTGTTGGTATAAAGATGTGTGTGTTGCGTTTTTTTTTTAGCCCCGATGGCAGCGGTATCCTTTTGCGCTTTTGGGCGGAAAAGATTTAGCGTACAGCGGGATAAGCTCCTTATTAAACCCTCAGTTTCAGTGCAAACACGAACCGACAAGGTATAAAAAAAGGCGGTACTAATTCAAGTAACGCCTTTGGAAATGTGCTTTCGCGCATTATTTTTTGTGTCTTGGTTCAGAGGAAACAGTCAGTTTATGACGGCCTTTTGCACGTCTGCGAGCGAGAACTTTTCTGCCATTTGCAGTAGCCATTCTATCCATAAACCCGTGCTTGTTTCTTCTCTTTCTTTTTGACGGCTGAAATGTTCTTTTGCTCATTGTGAAATATCTTTAATCTTGATTATCTTTTATACTGACGAGTGGTCATTAAAAACCGAGTGCAAATATACAAACTGTTTTTTCTCTAACAAGCGGTTTCGAAAAAAATATTTGAATTCCTTTTCATATCTTTGCGACGCTTAAAAAATACGCATTCATGTTCCACAAAAACATTAAACTTTTACTTACGGCCCTGATTATTGTGGCCGCAATCTGGCAGTTTACAGAAGATTATATTGGCAATGGCATTTTTTTGCTGCTGCTCTCTCTGATACCGGTTTTCTTTTATTTTAAGAACGAATTCATTTTGCTCGCATTTCTGCGTTTGCGCAAACAGGATTTTCCTGGCGCACAAAAATGGCTAAACCGCATCAGCAACCCGGAGACGGCGCTCGTTCGCAAGCAACAGGGCTACTACAATTACCTGCACGGCATCATGGCTTCGCAGACAAATATGAACCAGGCCGAAAAATACTTTAAAAAAGCGATTGAACTGGGACTGTCGATGGACATGGATCTGGCTGTGGCAAAACTAAATCTCGCCGGCGTAGCACTGAGCCGCAGACGCAAACTCGAGGCGACAAACCTGCTGAACGAAGCCAAAAAACTCGACAAACACAATATGCTCAAGGAACAGATTACGATGTTTAAAGAGCAACTCAAACGCATCTGATTTCACGACCCGCCTCACTGGCGGGTTTTTTTATGCCCGATGGTCAGGTCAGGGCCGAAAATACGATGCGAACTCCCGCAAGAACGATGGCCGATGCAAGCAATTTGACGATAAAACCCCCTTTGAGTTTGTGGGACAAATACGCCCCGAACTGCGCGCCCGGCACCGCACCGAGGGCAAGTCCGAGAATCAGGTGCTGCAACAGATCGTCTGCATAGGTTCCGTTCTGAAAATGCACGATGACCGAAGCTACCGACATTACCGCCAGAATGAGTTGAGACGTTGGAACGGCCACCTGTATAGGCATGCGCAACCACTGAATCATTGCCGGTACGTGCAAAATGCCTCCGCCAATGCCAAAGATGGGCGAAAAATAACCTACCCCCGTGCTTAACAACGCCCCTTTGCGCAAATCGAGCGCATAAGTGAATGTTTCGCCCCAACGGTCGGTTAAGGTCTTCGCATATTTTCCCGTGGGTTCAGGCGTTTGGGTTTTTGTTTTATCGCGGCGGTTTTTTAAAAACAAATACACCCCAATAGCGCAAAGCAACAGGCCGAAAATGGCGTCGAAGGTGCCGCGTACCAATAGCGCCGTGGTTGAAACGCCCAGAACGGCGCCCGGAATCGTAAAAAGCCCGAATACGGTCGCCGCCTTAAAATCGACGCGCCGGTTGTAAATATAAGCTGCCGATCCCGAAATGGAATTTACCGAAATGACGGCCATCGAAACTGCAGTGATTTGGGTTACCGAAAAATCCGGATAGACCATCATAAGCATCGGCACGATAATGAATCCGCCTCCCGCACCTACGAGACTGCCAAAGGCGGCAATCGCAAATCCAATCAGCGCTAAAACCAGCAAATGTTCCATCGGCCCTAATAACCCGCTTCGGGAATTTCTATAAAATACGTTTTGCGCGAGGGGTTATTCAACTTGCGGTCCCGCAGCCACGGATTGTGAATTTTAAGCACTTTGTAGTTTATGCCCTGAGACTGTGCAAACTGTGCAAGGTTTGAGATGGACGAATCTACGGCCACTTTGCGCACAGGCAGGTTTTGATAATAATCTTCGGGCTTTATATCGAATCCGTACAAGGCCGGGTCTTTCATGATTTCCTTGAGCGCAAGAATGCGGAATACGTAACGGGCTGTTTCTTCGGTCAGGTGCAAATCGTAGTAATTGTCTACTTTCTGAAACTCGATCTGCCGGTTTACGCCCGTGTTTCCGCCGTTATACGCCGCTGCGGCCAATGTCCAGCTTCCGAATCGCGCCTTTGATTCGAGCAAGTATCGGCACGCGGCTTCGGTGGCTTTCTCCAGATGGTAACGCTCGTCTACCGTATCGCTTACTTCCATGCCCTTTTCTTTGGCTGTGGCGGGCATAAATTGCCAGATGCCGCGCGCGCCCGCAGGGGAAACGGCGTTGACAAGTCCGCTCTCGATAACGGCCAGATATTTAAAGTCGTCCGGCACATTATAGCGCTGCAAAATAGGTTCGATGATGGGAAAGGCACGGCCGGCGCGCTTTAAAATCAGCAATGTGCTCGCGTCCAGGTTTGCGTTCACGATAATCTCGCGCTCGAAGCGTTCGCGAACATCGGCGATGTGCAAAGGCGCAGGTTCTCCCGCAAAATCTACGTTTGACGGGATAAAGTTTTTGGTTCCCTCGCGCAGGGTTTCTTCCTTGACGTCGGTGGATACGCCGTGGATCAGACCGCCGCTAAAAATGAGCAAAAGCAATATTCCGGCTATGTTTTTCATTAAGGACATTTTTTGAAGATAAGCAATAAAATTACGAAACTCGTTCCATTGGCGGCAATGCTCCGTCGATGATTTTTGGCAGCCACTCGTTAATAAAACGCGATTTGTTCAGAATCATTACGTGCGTTCCGCCTTTTACGCGAATATAGCGCTTAAGGTTCGATGCCGGAAACACCAGATCCCGGTCGCCGTGAATGTGAACCACGTCTTCATCGGCCTCGCAGCGTTCCCAGCGCAGGATGGCATCGAGCGCCCAATCGATATACGAATGTTGGCGCACCCCCATGTATCTCTCATACATTTGAACGCGCCGGCCTAATGCCTTGCCGAGCGGCAACCGGCGTAACTTGTTTAAATCCTCGAACATTTTAGTGGGCGCGAGTTTGTGAAGGCCGGTGTAAAGCACAAACTTCATCCGGAACGGGAATTCTTTATTGCACTTTACGCTGGAAATGATAATCGTTTTTCTCGCGTTCACGAGCGGCTTGAGCTCCTGAACCACAATGCCGCCGAACGATACGCCTACGAGCACGGGATTTTCGTGTTTGATTTGCGCGGCCATACGCTGAACATAATCCAAGAGCCGCTCGTTTTTTTCGGGCATGATCCACTCCATAAAGTGCATTTCAAAACGGTCCTCAGGCAAGCGGATGCGGCTAAAAATCGCGGGCGTGGCAGCCAGACCGGGCACAAAATAAACAGGAATTTTACTCATATTCAGTTTAACGAATTACTAACAGCAGTTCGGCCGTAAAATCCCGAACTTTGCAAAAGTACTTCTTTTAGCATCATCCCTGACGCCGGACTTCTCCAGGCGCGAATGCTGAGCCGAACAAACATTATGGAAATCAAGGACAATACATTTTCGAGACAATTTGAAACCCGCACCGAAAACGACGAACTCATCACGGTGGAATATTCGTTTCAGGAGCGAAAAATCTTTCTGACGCGCATAAACCGTCCCGAGGGTTTTGAGGACGAAGCTTTTTTAAACGACCTGTTGGTGCAGATCATGGAAATCGCCGAAGAACGCCGGCTTAAGGTGGTGCCTGTTTATCCGCGTGTGGCGTCTTTCTTTAGAAAAAACCCGAAATACCGCGAATTGTTACCTCCGGGCATCAAGTTGTAGGGCGATGGTGGGGCGCGCAAGCCGTTACTGCGAATTTTTCCCGCCGGGCGCAGCGCGCGCAAGCCGATAAAATAATAATTGCTATTTTTGGGAGTGGCTGGAATTCATCGGCCCGAATAATCAGGGCTATGACCGACGAACTTCGCGCACAAATCGTACTTTTTTTTGAAGACATTCCTAAATATTACGGCTCTGTCACCGAGATTACCGAAGGGCTTTACTCCCACGGCGAGGTCTTCGACGCGAATTTTACAACCTGGAATCTTTCTGAGTTTACGCTGATCCGGTCTGCTTACCGAAACAACGGCGCACGCCTGATGATGGAAGGCGAAAAAATGTACTACGAAATATCGGCCGAAAGGTTAGTGGATTTCAAGCAACCCGGCCGCAATGTATTCGAATTTGTGGAACGGTACGGCTCGAGTGTTTACCGCATTACAAAAATCCGGTTCCACTACAAATATTAGTTTGCTCCGGTTTTTCCCGGGGTTTTTAACAGCAGCGCCCGAACGCCAAGTTCGTAACCGTCAAGTCCGAGTCCCGCAATAATTCCGGCTGCCACGGGCGACAGAAAAGATTGGTGCCGATAGGGTTCCCGCGCGTAAACATTAGAAATATGCACCTCGATTACAGGAACGCCGATCGCTTTAACTGCGTCCGCAATACCGATCGAGGTGTGCGTATAAGCGGCCGCATTCAGCACAATCCCGGATACGCGTTGGGACAGATTCTGTAACGCGCTGATGATTTCTCCCTCAACGTTGCTCTGGAAATACTCAAACTCCAGTTCCGGAAATTTGGTTTTCAGCGATTCGAGGTAATCCGCGAACGTCTCGGTTCCGTATATTCCGGGCTCCCGCCTACCGAGCAGGTTCAGGTTCGGGCCGTTTACAATTGCAATTCTCATATACGATTTTCGTCAAAAATAGCGATTTAGTTTGATTCATACCCGACGGCCTCTGCGTGCGAAACGTTAGCCGCTGACGCCTGTTTTTACGATTTAGCGGCAGCACCGCGTTTCTTTAGAAACTTTCCAGATTGAGTATTCGGGCGCCGTCCCCGATAAACTGTAACTATTCGGAACAAATTCGCGAGAAACCTTGAAAATACAGCAAACATTCTCGCTTTTTACTTATTAACAACTGTTGATAACTTTGTTAAAAACCCAACAACTGCCAAAATTTGCGGTTTAATTTCTTGGCTAAATTTGCTTCGAACATTTAAAACAATCAACAATGAAAAAAGTTCTTTTATCTGCTGCGGCGATTTTTGCTTTTGGTTTCGCTAATGCACAATCTACGGATGCAGAATCTACAGGATTCGGTTTTTCTCAAGGCAACATCCTTTTGGAAGGCAACCTGATGTTCAACTCTTCTAAGCAGGAAGTTGGAGATTTCGAAATCAAAGAAAGTAATTTTAACTTTAATCCAAAGGCCGGATATTTCGTAACAGATAACCTTGCCGTGGGTCTGGAACTTATGGTAGGCTCTGGAAAAGAAGAAGAAGTAACTTTTGTCGGAACTGAAGAATTCAAGACAAACAGCTTTGGCGCTGGTGTGTTCGCGCGTTACTACTTCCTTGAACTTGGAGAGCGTTTTAAAACATACACTGAGGTCGGTTTAGGTTTTGGTTCACAAAAAGGCGAATTAGAAGGCGAAGAGGTATTTAAAGACAACTTTTTCCGCGCTGGTCTTGATCTCGGCATCAACTACTTTATCACAGACAGCTTTGCAATCAACTTCGGTTTGGCTAACATCATCGGATTCAACTCTACCACTAACGAAGAGCCAGGTCAGGACGATTTCAAAACAAACGAGTTCAACGCTAACATCAACATTTTCAGAAACTTCTTCGACACTCCAACTTTTGGTTTGACTTACAAGTTCTAATAAGCGTTACCGCATTAATAAAAGGCCTTCCATTCGGAGGGCTTTTTTCGTTTACAAGGTTGTTAATAAGTCACTTCCGGTTAAATCGGACAGGGCGGTTAAAATCCTAACTTTAGAAAACTAACTTTAAATGAATAGCAAATGAAGAAGTTATTTTTCTCTGCACTGGCACTCGTAGCCTTTGCAACGGTACAGGCGCAATCAGACGCGGTTGTCTTTGGCGTTAAAGGGGGCTTACAGGCATCGACATTTCAGGGCGATGGCGACGCCGATTCCAGAACCGGTTTCTATATCGGCGGTCTTGTGGATTTGCCCATTGCAGGTAACTTTCACATTCAGCCGGAATTGTTGTATTCCGCAGAAGGTGCCGATGAAGCCGAGATGAGCTTTATCCGAATTCCCGTGATGGCGAAATACTACATCATCGAAAACCTGAGCCTGCAGGCCGGACCTCAATTCGGTTTCCGCGTTAGTGCCGAAGACGGATTAGACGATTTTACCAAAAGCTTCGACGCCGGTATTGCCGGTGGCGCGGGCTATGAGTTCGCGTTTGGTTTGTTTGTGGATGCGCGCGTTAATGTGGGACTTACAAACATTTCGGACGTTGATGGCTGGGATATGACCACGCACAGTTTTATGATTGGCGCAGGGTATCGGTTCTAGCAAAAGTGGAAACGTAAAAAAGCCTCCTTTATCGGGAGGCTTTTTGTTTTGGTGGTATGAAAGGCATTAGAATTTGTAACCGATACCAATTTGGAATACGGTGTTGCGCGCGTCTACGTTATCGTAAATATCGGTAAGACCGTATGAATAACGTCCGGTAGCGAACAGACCCATCTCTGTTTGGAACGTAAGTCCGGCGGCGATACCAAAGTCAAAGCTTTTTGCGTCGTCCATATCGATATCTCCTGCGTCATCTTCAGGACGGAAATCAACCTCTTCGTTAATCAGGAAGCTAAACTGCGGACCTGCTTCGATACTCAAACCTCTTGTCAGATACACCTTGGCCAAAACGGGCACCTGAATGTAGTCGAGTTGCATTTCGTAATCGCGGTTTCCAAGAAGCCCGAGATCAAGCGTCGCATCGTAGCCCTGACCGGAATAAAGCGCCTCGGCTTGTAGCGAGAACATGTCAGTCAGCGGGAGCTCACCTACGACCCCCACGTGAAAACTTGTCCGGGATTTTGTATCCGAAAATTCATCGGCACCGGTAATATGAGTAAAGTTAACGCCTCCTTTTACGCCGAAGCTGGGATTGCGATCTAAAGAATTGTCGGCTTTCTGTGCAGTGAGAACTGATGTGCTAAACAAAACAATACCTGCTGCTAAAAATTTCAATGATTTCATGTTAGATTCATTTAAGGGTTATGTGCCAAAATTATAGCGATAAACCGTGGGCGCGCCTTAAAATTTTGCCAATTTACAGTTTTTTAAGAAGCGCCATTTTGTTAAAAAACGGCAATAGCAATAATCAATGGCCAAATTATATAAGAATAATTCAAAAAAGTGGCAATAGTGTAAACTTTTTTTATTATTATGAAAATGCGCCGATTGCCAAAATAGTTCGAATTAACGCGTATTTTTGCGTTGTGCAGTCCTGGGAAATCCATATCAAAAACTTTAGCCACTACGCCCGATTAGAACGCGGTCTGTCGCCCCTCACGATCGAAAGCTATCAGTTCGACTTGAAAAAACTTTGCGCCTACCTTTCGGACAATAATATTACGGCCGGACCCACCGAGATTTCCGCCTCCGAATTACACGAGTTTGTGTATGCGCTCGCAAAAGAGGTTCAACCCAGAACCCAAGCCCGGATACTGTCAGGATTAAAAGCGTTTTTCGAGTATCTCATTTTTGAAAGGCTGCGGCAGGACGATCCTATGCAACTTGTAGAATCGCCGCGATTGGGCCGCAAACTCCCCGATACACTCTCTGTGACCGAAATTGAGCGCCTGCTCCAGGCCATCGATCTATCGACCAACGAAGGCCATCGGAACGCGGCCATACTTGAAATGCTGTATGGTTGCGGATTGCGCGTCTCAGAACTCACCACATTAAAACTTTCGGATCTGTTTTTTGAAGAAGGTTTCATCAAAGTAACCGGAAAAGGAAACAAGCAGCGGTTTGTTCCAATAGGAGCGCCGGCGATAAAAGCGGTGAATTTTTATAAAGACGGCATACGCCGACACTTGAACATCGACGCGGTGTACTCCGATACGCTTTTCCTGAACCGCAGAGGCAAAGGGCTCAGCCGTGCGATGGTTTTTACGATCATCCGGGGATTGGCCGAATCGATAGGGCTCGATAAGAAAATATCCCCTCATACTTTCCGGCATTCTTTCGCGACACATTTGCTCGAAAACGGCGCCGATTTGCGCGCCATTCAACTTATGCTCGGCCATGAATCCATCACGACGACCGAGGTGTACCTTCATCTGAACCGCAAAAAACTTGGGGAGATCGTTCGCGAATTTCATCCGAGAATGGCGATGAAACCGTGATATTCGAACGTCAATCGGATCGTCCTATATAATAAGCAGCGAGCACCCCTCCTCCCACCCGACGAAATTTACGTGTTACTCAGCACGACCCACGGCAGATTTTCCTCGTCTTTTTGTAAATTCGGCTTTCGATCCATCGGCCAGCGCACAACTTAAAACCATTGAATGCGCTCAATCTAACCTCTGAATCAAGAAACTCCAGGTTCAGGAACGCGGTGCTGTCACAGGAAATGTTCAGAGCGCGCGCAAGCCGGCACAACCACAAATACCCGTTGGGCGCAGCGCGCGGCCCGATCAACGCAAAAACAAAAAATAAAAAAACCGGACACTTTCGCATCCGGCTCTTCGTTACTATATAATAAGAAACTATTTAGCGATGTTCACCGCGCGGGTTTCGCGAATAACCGTGATTTTCACTTGTCCCGGATACGTCATTTCGGTTTGAATCTTCTGAGAAATCTCAAACGAAAGCGTAGCCGCATGCTCGTCCGAAACCTTTTCGCTCTCGACAATCACGCGCAATTCGCGACCTGCCTGAATAGCGTAGGCATTTTTTACGCCCGGGAAACCAAACGCAATCTGCTCGAGATCCTTCAGCCGTTGAATATAGCTGTCCAACACCTGACGGCGCGCACCGGGACGAGCCCCTGAGATCGCATCACAAACCTGAACAATCGGAGAAAGCAGCGACTTCATTTCGATTTCATCGTGGTGTGCACCAATAGCGTTGCAAACCTCCTCTTTTTCGCCGTATTTCTCGGCCCATTGCATTCCAAGGAGTGCGTGCGGCAAGTCGCTCTCTGTATCTGGCACTTTTCCGATATCGTGCAAAAGACCGGCCCGTTTGGCGAGTTTCACATTCAATCCGAGTTCTGCCGCCATGATGCCGCAAAGCTTGGAAACCTCGCGCGAGTGCTGCAATAAATTCTGTCCGTAAGAAGAACGGTACTTCATGCGTCCCACCACCTTGATCAGTTCGGGATGCAAGCCGTGAATTCCAAGATCGATCACCGTACGTTTCCCGACTTCGGCAATTTCGTCATCGATCTGCTTTGTGGTTTTAGCGACAACTTCCTCGATACGCGCCGGGTGAATCCGTCCGTCTGTAACGAGTTTATGCAGGGCCAAACGCGCAATTTCGCGCCGTACCGGATCGAAACACGATAAAATAATCGCTTCCGGGGTATCGTCTACGATGATTTCAACGCCCGTTGCAGCTTCGAGCGCGCGGATGTTGCGGCCTTCGCGACCAATGATGCGCCCTTTTACGTCGTCCGATTCGATGTTAAACACCGAGACGCAGTTTTCCACCGCTTCTTCGGTACCTACGCGCTGAATCGTGTTGATGATGATTTTTTTGGCTTCCTGCTGGGCCGTTAATTTGGCTTCTTCAATCGTGTCCTGAATATGGGACATCGCTTTGGTTTTCGCCTCCGCCTTGAGCCCTTCCACGAGTTGTTCGCGCGCTTCTTCGGCAGACAAGCCAGAAATTACCTCAAGCTGGTTCAACTGACTTTTATGCATTTTTTCGACCTCGAGGTTTTTGCGGTCGAGCATTTCAACTTTTGCGTTGTACTCAGCGAGTTTAATCTCGTACTCTTCGTTGAGTTTGCGGTTTTTGGCAAGTTCGCCCGAAACTTGAGATTCCTTGTCGCGGATGCGCTTTTCAGTTTCGGCGATTTTTTTGTCTCGTCCCAGAATCACCTGTTCGTGTTCTGCTTTAAGTTCCAGAAACTTCTCCTTTGCCTGTAATATTTTGTCCTTTTTGATGTTCTCGGCCTCGAGCGTGGCGTCCTTCACGATGGAAGCAGCCTCTTTTCGGGCATTTCTAAGCAAGCCGGAAACGTTGTTTTTCTCGAGAAATTTCGCAATTCCAAAGCCGACTCCAAGAGCAACGACCCCGACAATGACGATAAGTAAAGTATGGTCCATGTGTGTTTAAAAAATTAATAAAAAAAGCCTACATCAGGTACTTGCATAAACTCGTTATGACAAGTTTTGAGCTAACTCGCTGTTCAAGGATCTGCGCAAAGGCAGCATGCTTTAGTAGCGATGATTTGCTCATTCTAATTGTTTAGTGTTGAGTTTATCAAATGGAACTAATGTAGGCAGTATCTTAGTTTATGTAAAAGAACGTGTTATCTGTTGAGATAGGACCCTATTTTTTCGTTAAGATCGCTCAAACGCTGAAGTGTTTCGGTACCATCTATGGCGTTGTCAATCTGCTTTTGCTCTAGCTGAGACGCAAATTGAAGCGCACACATGGCCAACACATCCTGTTTGTCGCGAACGGCGTAATTCTCTTCGAACTGGGCAATCATTTGCTCAATCTTCCGGGCGGCGCTTCTCAAGCCCTCTTCCTGCGAGTACGGAACCGTGAGTGGATACACGCGGTCTGCAATGGAGAGTTTGATTTTAAGCTTATCGTCCATGAATTAGTCCGCAAGTTGGGCGATACAAAAATCGATCTCCCTGATTAACGAATTTATTTTGAGTTTAGTATCTCGTTTATTTTCTTCACTGCCAAGTAATGAATTGGCTAACCGCAGCGATGAAATGCTTTGCTCCAGCGTAGCGATTTCCTGCGCTTGCCGGTCAGACAGGGCTTGCTGTCCTACCATCGATTCCTTCAGGCGGCTGTTTTCGGCTTCTACAGCGGCCATTTTATCGAGCAGTTTTGTGATTCTGCTCTCGAGGGTATCAATAATTCCGGCAATTTCACTCATCGGGCCCCCTGTTCATTACATGATTTACAAAGGTAATATTCTAACCGAATTATCGAAATTTTTTTTCGCAAAAGTGAAAAAGAGCGCTAAAACCATGGCTTACAGAAAAATGCACAAATTGTTAACGGCATTTAAAATGTAACGCGGGTTTCTGACGATTCTTTATTTTAGCCGAAAGCCTATACTATGAGATTTTTATTGCTGCTGTTACTTTTTTATACGCCTTTATTTTCGCAAACCGCTTACCCAACGGATTACTTCAGATCGCCTCTGGACATTCCGCTACAACTTACGGGTAACTTCGGTGAACTTCGGTCCAACCACTTTCACGCAGGCCTGGATTTCCGCACCCAGCAACGGGAAGGACTCAACGTTTACGCCTCGGCCGATGGCTATGTTTCGCGCATTAAAATTTCAGCCTACGGGTACGGAAAAGCCATTTACATCGACCACCCGAACGGTTTCACTACGGTGTACGCCCACTTGCTGAGCGGTGCAGGTGCCATCGAAGACTACATACAACAGGCGCATTACGACAAAAAAAGTTTCGAAATAGACGTGTTTCCGAACCCTGCGGATTTGCCTGTAAAAAAAGGTGACCTCATCGCCCTTTCCGGAAATACAGGCGGTTCTCAGGGGCCGCACCTGCATTTTGAGATTCGCGATACAAAAACCGAGTACATCATTAATCCGCTGCATTTTGGGTTTGACAAGATTATAAAGGACAGTAAAAAACCCGTCGTTTCTACGATTGTCGCCTATCCCCTTAGTGAGGATGCGCATATCAACGGCGCGAGAACACCGGTAACGTTGAGCGTAACCACAGCCTCGGACGGAACGCTGCTGGCCCAGAGTGTGAGTGCTTCGGGAACGATCGGATTCGGGGTCGCGGCTATTGACCAACAGGATAATTCTCCGGGCCGCAACGGCGTTTACAAAGTAGAATCATTTGCTAACGGCAACCGCGCGTTTTCGTATTCGTTCGATTCGTTTGCGTTTCACCAGACGCGCTATCTGAACGCGTTAATCGATTATGCGAGATTCAAGACCAACGGCCAACGCATCCAGCAGCTTCACATGCACCGTCCGCTGGATTTTGAACTCTTTTTGACCGATGCCTCACTCGGAAAACTGCAGATTACCCCGAACACGAACCACAACTACCGCATTGAACTGTCCGATTTTCACGGCAACAAAGTCACAGTTAGCATTCCCGTCAACTATGAATCGCGAGACCTTGCCCCGCCTGCCACACCATCGGGCCTGTTTATCGCCTCCGAAAAAGATGCGATTCTCGAAAAAGACAATTGGTCAGTAACTGTGCGTGCCAACACGTTTTACAAAGACGAGTATGTGCCCTTTTCCGTGGAGGGCAAAAAACTGGTGTTCGGAGATCAAACCCTGCCCGCACACGTTAATTTCACCGTTTCCGTGACCGATGCGTCGGTTCCCGAAGAACTGCGCGACAAAACGTTCATCGCCGGGATTTCGGGGAAACGCCTGAGTTATATTTCCACGCGCAGAAAGGATGACACTTATACCGCTTACACGCGAAATCCGGGGCAATTTCAACTCGCGCACGATACCACGGCCCCCGTGATCCGGCCTGTAAAAACATTTGAGAACAAATGGATCAGCAAGGACAAAACGCTGTCGCTGCGCATTTCGGACAACCTGGCGGGAATTCGGGAATACCACGGTTACCTGAACGGCCAATGGGTTCTTTTTGAATACGATTACAAGAAAGCGCGCATCACTCATACGTTCGGCGATCGCAGTGCACTTGTAGAGGGCCGCAACGAAATACGCGTGGAGGTCACCGATAATGTAGGAAATTCAGCTATATTTGAATCGTATTTTTTCAGGAGCTCCAACCCCTAAACCAAGCGCATTTGAAAACCAAACATTTTGCATGCCTTGTGCTTTCGCTGTTTTTCAGCTTTTTTGCGCAATCGCAGACCGCCCGGATTAAAGGCGTGATCCTCGACGAATATGACAATCCCATCCCCCTGGTAAACATCACGGCCGGCACGCTTTCCGCGACTACAGATTCGAGCGGTTTTTACATTTTGCAAATTCCTTCAGGCGCGACGACCGAGGTTGTGTTTTCGCACACTTCGTTTAAAAAGATAGCGGTGAAAGTGCTATTACGCCCTAACGAAGACCTTGAGTTTAATCCGCGAATGAGCGTAAATGCCGAACAGTTGAGCGATGTGGTTATTACGCGTCAGAACCGCAGGCGCGTGCAGGGCGTTACGGCAATAGCGCCCGAAGTCATAAGGAAAATCCCGGGAGCAAACGCCGGTGTGGAAAATATTCTTAAAACGCTTCCCGGTGTGAATGCGTCGAACGAACTCAGCACGCAATATTCGGTGCGCGGCGGAAACTTTGACGAAAACCTCGTGTACGTCAACGAAATCGAAGTGTATCGCCCGTTTCTGATTCGCTC
>CAZTGF010000002.1:35395-56680 GCA_964612955.1 uncultured Flavobacterium sp. | reverse complement strand
CGGCGTTGTCCTTCGGCGTAAATCGTATCGAACGCAAGCGAACTTTTGCCCGATCCCGACAGGCCGGTGATGACCACGAGTTTTTCGCGCGGGATGCTCAGGTCGATATTTTTAAGATTGTGCACTCGGGCACCCAAAACTTCAATCGTTTCGTCGGCGTAATTCATAAACTATTTGCAAATGAGCGCACAAAATTACGATTTTAGAACGTGTTAGTTCGCGCAACGCACGCCAAGTTAATGTTAATCTATTCAATGACAAGCTCGCGCAATTTATCCCGGTAAGCGGCCAGCAGCGCTTGTTTGGAAAGCAGTCCGAAGTAAGTTCCGCCGCGCACTACAGCCAGCACTTCGGCCCCGGATTGCTCAAACGCCATCATTGCCGGGGCAGCTCCATCTTCGAGCCGTATCGCATCGGTCATCAGTTGCAAATCCGAGAGCGTCGAAAACTTTACGCGAAACGCATCAAAAGCCACTTTTCGCCAGACTTCGGGCGTAATATTTCCGATAAAAATCCCGGATTCGGAAACAATCGGAAAATGCGTCTGCTCTGATTGGGCTAAAACGCCGGTCAGTTCCTTAAGGCTTGTTTCGGGCAAAAAAGTGCGGGCCGATGCATCGGTTAACGCCAGAATGTCCAGGCGCGATAAGATGTTGCTGTCTTTGTCGCTCGTCAGCGCGTCTCCTGAGGCGGCCAGAGGTTTGGCATCGAGCGAATGCACTTCAAACTGCCGCGATACGGCAAAACTGATCGAGGAAACAATCAGCAGCGGAATCATAAGTTCGTATCCGCCCGTGATTTCGCCAATCAGAAAAATCGCGGTGAGTGGCGCGTGAAAAAGACCGCTCAGAATTCCGGCCATGCCTACCATGGTGAAATTCCCTACGTGCAGGTTCGCAAATCCGATGAGTTCAAAAAACTTCGCAATGAAATATCCGAGATACGACCCTACAAACAGCGAAGGAGCGAAGTTGCCTCCGTTTCCGCCGCTGCCGAGCGTGAGCCCTGTCGCAATCGATTTTACGAGCATCGTCACAAACAAAAACAATAGTACAACCCAGGAATTGCCCGCAAAAGTTTCGAGCAGCGTATTCTTAAGTAGGTCCGAGGCGTTGTCCTGCGATAATACGCGCACCGATTCGTACCCTTCGCCAAACAACTGCGGAAACAGAAAAATCAGCAGGCCTAACATCCCGGCCCCGAACATTGCTTTTTTGTAAACGCCGGCACGCGAGCTCACAAAACGGTGTTCGATCCGCGAAAACACGCGGGCGTGAAATACAGAAACGAGCCCCGCACATAGTCCGAGCAAAACGTAAAACGGCACATTCGGCAGGCTGAAAGCTTCGATGTCGCTAAAGTGGAGCAGTACGCCCTCGCCCAAAACGAGTTTAGAAACAATGGCTCCCGTGGCCGCAGAAATCATAATGGGGATGAACGCGCTGATCGCCACATCGGTAAGCACTACTTCAATAGCGAACAATACGCCCGCAATCGGAGCGTTAAATGCCGCGCCAATACCGGCCGCCACGCCGCACGCAAGCAACAAAATCCGGTCTTTTTGCGACAACTTATATTTCTGTGCAAAGTTGGATCCGATGGCTGCACCGGTAATCGTAATCGGCGACTCCAGACCTGCAGAACCTCCCATGCCCACGGTAAGCGAACTCGTTAAAATTTGAGCGTACATTTGTTTTTTTGGAAGAATTCCGCCCCTTCGCGCTACGGCGTACAACACGCGCGAACTTCCTTTTTCGAGTTTTCCGCCCAAAACTTGCCTCACAACAAAAACCGTCGCCAAGATACCCGCAATCGGGAATAAACTGTTTGCAAACGGTAATTTCAGATAATCGTTGACCGATGTGGCCAATAAAAATACATTATGCGCGAAACTCTTGAGCACAATCACGGCAAACGCGCAACTCACAGCAACGGCAATACAGGCCAGATACAAAAAATGGCGTTCGGTGAGCAGGGCTTTCGCTATGAAGAATAGTCGTTCCAACTGGCGGGCAGTCCACGCAAAAAGCAAAATCAAACGGCGCAACATGAAATTTGTTTGCGTAAAAATAGTCCGATTTTCGTTAGCATGCATATCCCATCTGCATGAGTCGCTCCGTGCACAGGGTTTGCAATTGGACAAAAAACGCAAAAAATTCCTGCTCAAAGTCCGCGTAATGCTCGCGTAACTCTATTGGCGCAGAACGCATTTTGGAGGCGTTACGGCTGCGTGCATCCATTTGCGCGAGAATTTGTCCTATGCCCTCGATTGTGCGGTAATTGTAGAGCCAGTTCTGAGATTCCATGATCGGAAGCATATGTTTTACCCGCGGCGTCAGCGATTCGTTGTGGCGGTGAAGACTCGCGTAGAATTCGGCCGTAAAATCAAACAGTGGCGTTTCGTGGTATTTATGCCAGTTTGCCGCGAGAAAGTGATCGTAAAAAACATCGACAATCACGCCTGAATAATGGTGGTAGGTAGCATGGAGCCGGCGCGTACTTTGGCGAAACAGCGGATGAGCGTCTGTAAAACTGTCAATTTCGCGATGGAGCAGAATGCCTGCAGCAACCTCGGGGGGATACTCTTCGTATTGTTTTCCGCGAATGCCATCGGCCATAAAATTCCCTATGCGCAACAACTCGTGCGGACCGGACAAATAAATATGGGCCAGAAAATTCATTTGCTAAATGTAAGTCATTCTTTTATTCCGCGCGTTGTGTCAGGTTTATGCGCAATTGTTATCTTTGTTTTTTTGTTAAATTTAACACGTTTCAGTTGACTCTTATAAAATCGATTTCAGGCATCCGCGGTACAATCGGCGGCGCTCCTTCAGAAAATCTTACTCCTTTGGACGCGGTGAAATTTGCGTCGGCTTACGGCACCTGGCTCAAGCAGCAAAACACGGGCAAACGCCTTTCGGTCGTCATCGGACGGGACGCGCGGATTTCGGGCCCGATGATTCACGCCCTTGTCGCCCAAACACTCGTAGGCCTCGGCATCGACATTATCGATCTGGGACTTTCCACTACGCCGACGGTAGAAATTGCAGTACCCCAAGAAAACGCAGACGGAGGAATCATTCTCACCGCATCGCACAACCCAAAACAGTGGAACGCGCTCAAACTACTTAACCACAAAGGCGAATTCGTTTCGGGAGCCGATGGCGCTCAGATCCTTGAAATCGCAGCGCGCGAAGCATTTGAATTTGCAGCGGTCGACGATTTGGGAACCACAACGACGATTGACGGTTATATGGACCGGCACATCGATAGCGTTCTTGCATTGCCACTCGTAGATGTTGAGCTTGTACGAGAGGCCGGGTTTAAAGTGGTCGTGGACGGCGTGAATTCCTCAGGCGGCATTATCATTCCAAGGCTGCTCGAAAGAATGGGCGTGGAAACCGTGACTTTGTACTGCGAGCCAAACGGGCATTTTCCGCACAATCCCGAACCGTTAAAAGAACACCTCGAAGATTTGTGTGCGCTTGTTTTACAGGAACGCGCCGATTTAGGCATTGTCGTGGACCCGGATGTGGACCGGCTTGCGTTTGTAAGCGAAGATGGCGAAATGTTCGGGGAAGAATACACCCTTGTAGCTGTAGCGGATTATGTGCTGAGCCGCACGCCCGGAAATACAGTTTCCAATATGTCCTCTACGAGAGCGTTGCGCGATGTAACAGAAAAGTACGGCGGAAATTACGAAGCAAGTGCCGTGGGCGAAGTCAACGTGGTTACGCTGATGAAGCAAAACCAGGCCATCATAGGAGGGGAAGGCAACGGGGGCATTATTTATCCGGAACTTCACTACGGCCGGGATGCAGTTGTGGGTGTGGCGCTGTTTCTGACCCATCTGGCCCATACGAAATTGACGGCTTCGGCGCTAAAAACCTCGTATCCACAATACTTTATGAGCAAGAACAAAATCGAACTCACGCCGGGGCTCGATGTGGACGGAATTCTCTCGGGCATCGCATCGGCCCATGCGCATGAACAGGTGAGCACGATCGACGGCGTTAAAATCGACTTTGCCGATTCGTGGGTGCATCTCAGAAAATCGAACACCGAACCAATTATTCGCATTTATACCGAAGCCAAAACCCAACAGGCGGCCGATGATCTGGCGCTGAATATTTTAAACCAAATCATGCAAATTGCCCGACTCTGATGGAACACAAAGAACAATTACCAAACGCTAACACTGCACTTATACTCGGAATTTTGTCGATTGTGACGAGCGTTTGTTACGGCATCGTAGGACTGACCCTTGGAATTATTGCACTCGTAATCAGCAAAAAAGATTTACAACTTATACGCGATTACCCGGATAAATATCAGGGGGCGCAATCGCTGCGAGCCGGCCGAACCTGCGCTATTGTGGGCATATGCATCGCGGGATTGGTGATGTTGCTGTTTATATTGTATTTCGTGTTCGTTGCATCGGTACTTCTGCCGATCGCGGTGAACGCCTAAGCTGCTTTTTACTTTCGCGCCAAAAGCACTACTTTTGCAATCACAAATCCAATTGCCATGACTACCGCCTCTGTTGCCGTGCCTACTGAACTCGAAGCTTATTTTCAGGCGTTTAGAAAAAATATTGTCGGCATCGATGAAGTTTTCGAAGGGCCTTTGGGTTCACGCAAAATCGTGTATACCGATTGGACGGCGAGCGGAAGGCTTTACGGTCCGATAGAGCGCCAACTGTCCGAAACCATCGGGCCTTATGTAGCCAATACCCATACTGAGACTACGGTTTCCGGTACGGCGATGACTCAGGCTTATCACCTGGCAAAGGAAATCATCAAAAAGCACGTCAACGCTTCCTCAGACGATGTACTGATCTGCGACGGCAGTGGCATGACAGGCGTGGTAAATAAATTTCAGCGCATTCTGGGCATGCGTATTCCGGAAAACCTGCGACCGTTCACTCAGGTGCCCGATGAAATGAGGCCCGTAGTATTTGTAACGCACATGGAGCACCATTCCAACCAAACGTCCTGGCTCGAAACGATTGCCGATGTGGTCGTGGTTCCGGCCGATGCGCGCGGTCTGGTTTGTCTTGAAACGTTTGACGCTACTGTGGCCCGATACGCGTCCAGGGCGGTGAAAATGGCTTCGGTCACGGCTTGTTCCAACGTTACCGGGATTAAAACCCCTTATTACGGAATTGCAGATATTATGCACAAACACAATGGCGTCTGCTTTGTGGATTTTGCGTGTTCGGCCCCTTATGTGGAGATTGACATGCACCCGGCTCCAGGTCAGTGGCTCGATGCGGTGTTTTTGTCGCCACATAAATTTCTTGGCGGTCCGGGCACTTCGGGCATTCTCGTGTTTAACAAAACATTGTACCGTAATATGGTTCCGGACCATCCCGGAGGAGGCACCGTAAGCTGGACAAACCCATGGGGCGGACATAAATACGTAGAAGATATCGAAGCGCGTGAGGACGGCGGAACACCTGGATTTTTGCAAGTAATAAAAACAGCACTCGCGATCCGGCTTAAGGAAAAAATGAGCGTAAGTAAAATGCTTGAGCGCGAAAAGGAACTCGTGGACATGGCTTTTGCTCGTTTGTCGGGAATTCCGAATCTGACGTTACTTGCGGGAGAACACCGCGAACGTTTGGCCGTGATTTCGTTTTATATCGATGATTTGCACTTTAACCTCGGCGTAAAATTACTCAATGACCGTTTTGGCATTCAAACGCGCGGCGGTTGCAGTTGTGCGGGAACGTACGGCCATTACCTGCTGCACGTGGACAAGGACAAATCGGACTATCTGACCCAGAAAATTACGGCTGGTGAACTGCTCGAAAAACCGGGATGGATTCGCATGTCGATGCATCCTACCACCACAAATGCCGAGTGTGCGTACGTGCTTGAGGCCATTGAACAGCTTGCGCTTCACCATGCGCAATGGGCGCGCGATTACGAATACAATCCGAAATCGAACGAATTTGTCCACAGCACTGCGGCGGCATGCGGACCGGATCCTGTAAAATGGTTTGATATTTAACGGCGGTGTTTCCAGCGCTTGTGCGTCCAAAGGTAGTATTCGGGCGCATTGTAGATTTGCTGCTCCACTTTTTTGATGAACAAATCGGTAATCTCGTAATCGGGCACTTGTCTGGGATCGTCCGCTAACGGTTCAAACGTAGCTTCGTAGTGGCCGCGGCGCACTTTTTCGACGCGCAAAAAAATCAGATTCAGGTCGTAGTGTTTGGCGAGCATTTCGGCACCTGTATGAACCGGAGTGTCGATGCCCATGAACCTAGTCCAGTGTACGGCTTTTTCGGCCTTTGGAGACTGATCGCTCGCAAAACCGTAAACGCCAAGTTTTCCGATAGCCTGATTATGGGCGAGGGTTGGAATGGTTTCTTTTGTCGAAATGAGTTCTGCTTTAAAACGCGAACGGATGCGGTGCACGAGGTTGTCGAAGTATTTGTTCGCCACGCGTTTGTAAATGGCGTAGCCCGTAAATGTACTGATGCGGTTCATCGAAATCACCCATTCGTAACTCGCGTAATGCGCTACCATGAGCGCAATGCTTTTCTGCTGCTTTTCCATATCGAGATACAACTGCATGTTGGTGAACACGAAGCGTTCGTCGATTTCTTTGCGCGTGATGCTCATCGTTTTAATCATTTCGAGGAACATATCGCACAAATGGCGGTAGGATTTCTTTTCGATTACTAAACGCTCGGAATCGGACAAATGCGGCAAAGCCAGTCGCAGATTTTCGCGAACGGTTTTCTTGCGGTAACCGATGAGGCGGTAAACCACGACAAAACAAAAATCCGAAAGCAGATACAGAACGGAAAATGGCAGTTTGGAAATGAACCACAACAGCGGATACAGCAATACGTACAGTAGCAATTGCATGAAAAAAATTTGCGGCAAAGATACGAAATTCAGTCATTGTGCGCCGAGGGACCGCGGGTTGTTCGGGATTGCGTATTTTTGCGCTTCAACTACTGCTTATGAATATGGTCATGATTGGCATTATCGCCATCACTGCGCTGACGAGTTACAAAGGATTTAACGACGCTGGTTTTTTTCGCAAACTGGAATTTCACATCGGAAGCATCCGGCAAGGAGAGCAATACCGCATGGTCACGAGTGCACTGCTACACGCGGACATGCTTCACCTGTTTCTGAATATGTTCGGGCTTTACATTTTTGCGCCTGTGGTGTCGGCCTGGATGGGCGATATTAAGATGCTGCTCATTTATCTGTGCAGCTTGGTTTGCGGCAGTTTGCTCACGCTGTTACTTCATCGGAACGATTACCATTACCGCGCCATTGGTGCTTCGGGAGCTGTAACCGGAATTCTGTATTCGGCGATTTTGCTCCAACCGGAAATGGAACTTTATCTGTTCTTTATTCCGATTGGCATTCCGGCTTATATCGTCGGAATCGGCTATTTGCTTTACTCCATTTACGGCATGCGCGCGCGTCAGGACAACATCGGGCATACCGCGCATTTTGGCGGCGCGATTGGCGGTTATCTTTTAACGCTTGCTTATTTTCCGTCGCTGTTTTCGGACAACCTGTTCATGGTCATTTTGTTAGGCGTGCCAATTGCCCTGTTTGTGATTTTAGAACGTTTGGGCAAACTCTGATGGCACATCTTTTGTAAATTGCGGTGATCGTAAAAAACAATTCCTATGAAAAAACTTGTTTACCTCGTCGCGATTGCGCTAAGTTCGTATGCGGCTACTGCCCAAATTAGTGATCTGAAACCTACCCCTCAAATTAATGTAACAGGCGAAGGAAAAGTAAAAGTGGTTCCTGACCAGGCCGTGATCCGGTTTGCGGTAGAAACCCGGGGCGAAGATGCAAAGGCCGTCAAAAAGAAAAATGACGAAACGCTGGAGAAAGTACTCAAATTCCTTCGCACGCAAAACCTCCCTAAAACCGATGTTCAAACCCAACGCGTCGTTTTAAACCCGCAATACGATTACGAGAAAAAGAAAAATTTCTTTGTGGCTTCACAAACGATTGAGATTTTTCTGCGAGATTTGAACAAATACGACGCACTCATGACCGGCCTTACAGATTCAGGCGCAAACCGCATTACCAGCGTGGAATTCCAATCCTCTAAAATGAAGGAGCACGAGCGCGAAGCCCGCAGACTCGCCATGCAGGACGCCGTAAGCAAGGCCTCCGACTATCTGTCTGTGGTAAATAAAAAAGTCGGTACGCCGCTAAACATTTCCGAATCGGGGCAGATTCATTACCCAAGGCCGGCGATGTACGCGATGAGCAAAGCCGAATCCGCCGACATGCCCGAAGTAAGAGAAACACTGACAATCGGCGAAATCAACATCACGGCCAACGTCAATGTAAATTTTCAGATCGACTAACGAAACCGCAAGTAAAAGAAGTCCCGGCCTTGTCCCGGGATTTTTTATTTCAGGGGTTCGATGCGTTCCAAACGGGCCTGATCTGCCGTATTTAACACCGTTACTTCGTAGGGTTTGTCCGAGCGCGTTTTACCGGTGATAACGTAGCGTTTGGGTTGGCCTTCGCGCGTTTGACTGCGGTCGAAATCCACATCGCCCTTTGTCAGCAGCAGTTTAATGTCGTCCTTGTCGATCCAACCTTGAGAAAGTATAGAATCCGCTTCTACAGAAAAGTAAAACGGTTTATTGCGAAGATCGTTCAGCACGCGAGCATTCGGAAAATAATTACAGCGCGTATCTTTTCCGCTCCAAACCATGGCCACGATAAACAATCCCATCGTAAGGCCCGCGAGGTAGTACGCGAAGCGTTGGTAAAACTTCATCTGATTTTTTTTGCAAAGGTAGGCCGCACGGGCTTAAAACACAATTAAATTAATGTCCGAATCCGGCAGGTCAAACCACTCGGCTATCGTTTTGTTGGTCAGAATGCCGTGGTACATGTACACGCCGTTTTTAAGGCCTTTATCGATGCGAATTGCCGTTTCCAAACCGCCGTGTTCCGCGATTTGCAACAAATAGGGCGTTAGAATGTTGCTAATTGAAAGCGATGCCGTTTTGGCGTATCGGGACGGAATGTTCGGCACGCAATAATGGATGACGTCGTGCTTTACGAATGTTGGTTTTTCGTGCGTAGTCAGTTCCGAAGTTTCAAAACATCCGCCCGTGTCGATGCTTACATCCACGATTACCGCACCGCGTTTCATGTGCGAAACCATGGCTTCGTTTACTACAACCGGACAACGTTCTTTGCCGCGCATGGCTCCAATGGCCACATCGCAACGTCTCAACGCCTTTAATAGCGCTTTGGGTTGCAGCGTGGCAGTGAAAATGCGTTGGTTTAAATTATTTTGCAGCCGCCGGAGCTTCGTAATTGAATTGTCGAACACTTTTACGCTCGCTCCGAGTCCCAACGCCGTTTTAGCTGCGAACTCACCTACAGTTCCCGCACCGAGAATAACCACTTCGGTAGGAGGGACCCCGGCAATGTTTCCGAATAGCAATCCTTTACTGTCCGGGCCCTGCACCATAAGTTCAGAAGCGACAAGTACCGAGGCTGTTCCGGCAATTTCACTGAGCGATTTTACGGCCGGGTAGGAACCGTCTTCGTCCTTAATGTATTCAAATGCGAGGGCGGTTACTTTTCTTTTGGCAAGTGCCTCAAAATATTCCTTTTTTCTCGTTTTGATCTGAATGGCCGAAATCACGATTGTTTTCGGAGCAACCATTTGTAATTCGGCTTGCGACAACGGCTCTACTTTCAGCAGCATAGGGCAGGAGAATACTTTTTTCGTATCCGATGTAACCTCCGCACCGGCTTCGCTGTATTCCTTGTCGCAATAACTCGCGTTCAGACCTGCGCCTGATTCAATCAAAACCCTGTGGCCGTGAGAGACGAGCGAACTAACCGCATCGGGCGTGAGACAAATTCGCTTTTCCTGAAAACTCGTCTCTTTGGGTATGCCGATGTAGAGCGCACTTTTCTTAGGCGCGATTTCGAGCATTTCTTCCTGAGGAACGAGTTGTTGTTTGCTAAAAGGCGTTAAGGCCATGTTTTCGGGCTAAAAATAGGGCTAAATTTAAGAAATTTTAGGTTCAGATTACACGCGGGAACACACAAAATCAAAGACTTCCGTCTGTCAACAATTCTGCGCGCCGGCGGCCATCGGGCAATACACTGAGGCGAACCGTCGAAAAATGATCGGGCAACAAATTCGGAATGCGTTCCGGCCATTCGATAAAACACCAGTTTCCGCTGTGCAGGTATTCGTCCGCGCCAATGTCGTACGCCTGCGATTCATCGGTCAAACGGTACATATCAAAATGATATAAAGGCGTAAAATCGTCGATTTCGTATTCGTTTACAAGCGAAAATGTAGGGCTGCTCGTTGCACCTTTAACGCCGAGTGCACGCGCCATTTCCTTAATCAGCGTGGTTTTTCCGGCCCCCATATCGCCTTTGAACAACAAAACTTTGTGCGGCTGGGATTTTAAAATTTCGCGTGCCGCCAGGTGAATGTCTTCGAGCGTAAAATCGATTTGCATGCTATCGGGGGTTAAACACTAAAAATGGAACAATCATCTCCTCGAGCGAGATGCCGCCGTGTTGGTACGTATTCCGGTAGTAGCTTACGTAATAATTGTAATTATTTACGTAGGCGAGAAAATCGTCGTTTTTTGCAAAAATGAACGAACTGCTCATGTTAATCTGCGGCAGGCCAATCTGTTTTGGATTTTTTACGGCGTAAACCTCTTTTTCCTCGTACGACAAGCTGCGACCGGTTTTGTAGCGAAGGTTCATGCTCGTGCTTTTATCTCCGATGACTTTCGACGGATTTTTTACGTTAATTG
The DNA here is from genome assembly GCA_964612955.1 of uncultured Flavobacterium sp. GTDB lineage: Bacteria > Bacteroidota > Bacteroidia > Flavobacteriales > Flavobacteriaceae > Flavobacterium. Next base: position 45,867 of record CAZTGF010000002.1, on the reverse strand, counting down.
TGCCGTGATCGGTGGTAATGATGAGCTTAAACCCGAGTTGCTGCGCCTGCTGAATAATTTCAAGCAAAGGCGAATTCCGGAACCAGCTCAGTGTTAGCGAACGGTACGCTTTGTCGTCCGAGGCGAGTTCCTTAACCACGTCCATTTCGGTTTTGGCGTGCGAAAGCATGTCGATAAAATTGTACACGACAGTCACTAAATTGTGGTCTTTAAACGATTTAAAACCTTCTGCGAGTTTCTTGCCGCCCGATAAATTCGTGATTTTGAAATAGTCGTGCTTCAGGTTTAGTCCGAGGCGTTTTAAGTGCGCGGCCAGAAATTCGGCTTCGAACATGTTTTTTCCGCCTTCATCTATGTCGTTTTTCCAGTATTGCGGAAATTGCTTTTCCATTTCGAGCGGCAACAATCCAGAGAAAATCGAGTTTCGGGCGTATTGCGTAGCCGTAGGCAAAATAGAGTAGTAGGGCGTTTCTTTTTCGAGTTTGTAGTGGTTTGCCACAACGCTTTCAAACGCTTTCCACTGGTCGTAACGCAGGTTGTCGATGACCACAAAAAGTACGGGATGCTCTTTTTTCGTAAGTTCAGGAACGACGAGTTCGCGGAACAATGTATGGGACAAAACAGGCCGGTCCGCTTTGGCTTCAAACCAGGTTTCGTAATTGCGTTCGATGAATTTCGCAAACTGAGAATTGGCCTCGCGCTTTTGGGATTCGAGGATTTCCACCATGCTCTGGTCTTCGATATTTTCGAGTTCGAGTTCCCAGAAGACGAGTTTTTTGTAAATATCAATCCAAGCTTCCCATGAATTAACCATGCTCATTTCCATAGCAATTTTGCGAAACTCCTTTTGATAATCGAGCGTTGTTTTTTCCGATATAAGGCGCGAATGGTCGAGGTTTTTCTTAAGCGTAAGCAGAATCTGGTTCGGGTTTACGGGCTTAATCAGGTAATCGGCGATTTTGGCTCCGATGGCTTCTTCCATGATGTATTCCTCTTCGGATTTTGTAATCATGACCACGGGGGTTGCAGCCTTTTTCTCTTTGAGTTCGGCCAGCACTTCGAGGCCGCCCATGCCGGGCATATTTTCATCGAGGAAAACAATGTCGAAATTTCGCGTCGAAAAAATGTCAATCGCATCCGGTCCGTTGTTGACGGCCGTGACTTCGTACTGCTTTTTCTCGAGAAACATGATATGGGGTTTCAGGTAATCGATTTCATCATCGACCCAGAGTATCTGAATTTTGCTCATCTTGTCAATTTAAGGAAGCAATTTAACATTCCCGCCGCCTTGGGATTCTTAAAATTATAATAAAGTTCGAATATAAAAAAAGCACCCCGAAAGGTGCTTCTTAAATGTATAAAGCTGGTTTTACAACGCAGTAATGATAAACAGACTGCGGCGGTTAAGCTGGTGCTCCTCTTCGCTGCATTCGGTGTTGTCATCGCATTTGTTCACGAGTTGCGTTTCGCCGAATCCTTTGGCTTTCATGCGCGCTTTTTCGACGTTTTTGCCCAACATCCACTGCATTGTCGACTGGGCGCGACGCTCGGACAAATCTTTGTTGTATCGGGCCGATCCGCGTGAATCTGTATGCGATTGAATGTCGATTTGCATCGTTGGGTATTTCTCGAGAACGTCCACGAACTTGGCCAGGTCAACTGCTGCGTCGGGACGAATATCGGCCTTGTCAAAATCGAAGTAAATGATGCGGATGTTGAATACCTCGGCCAGATTGTCTCCGACTTTTACGGCTTTTACCGTGCGCTCCATCAATACAGGAACAGTGGTTTTTTCGTTTTCTCCAGTTACCATAACCGGCGTTTCGATCGTGTTAAAATCAGGCGCTTCGGTTTTTACATAGTATTTCTTTTCGTTGTCGACCATGCCTAAATCAAAGCTGCCATCGGGGTTTGCAGTTACCGTGCGAATCACGTTGAAATTTTCATCGGACAAGGTTACCGTAGCATTCGGGACCGGCGTGTTTTCGTTCAGGTCCATCACCGTTCCCACTATCTGTTGCTCTAAGAATGTTTTGAGTTCTTTGAGTTCCTTAATGCGGTAGATGTCGTCGCTTCCCTGGCCACCGTCGCGGTTTGAGCTCAAAAAGCCGAGCTTCGTATCAGAATCGATCATAAACCCGAAGTCGTCCTTTGGAGAGTTGGCCGGCGCACCGATGTTGTTTACAGCTTCCATTGTGCCATCTTCGCGCACTTTAGAAACGAAAATGTCAAATCCGCCAAGACCCGGATGCGCATCAGACGAGAAGTAAAGTTCATTCGCTTTTGAGACAAACGGGAACGATTCACGACCGGCGGTGTTAATCTCAGGCCCGAGGTTCACCGGTTCGCCAAAAGAACCGTCTGCGTTAATGCTGACTTTGTAAAGGTCAGAAGCGCCTTGTCCGCCCGGACGGTCCGAAGCAAAATACAGCGTTCTTCCGTCGGCACTAACCGCTGGGTGAGCCGTGTTGAAATCACTGCTGTTAAACGGCAACTCGGTGATGTTTGTCCACGCAGAATCGCGCATTTCGGCCTTGTAGATTTTGAGCAACGTTTTGTTTTTGCTGTTTCTTCCACGGCTTCCGTCAAAGTTGTTGCGCGTAAAAAACATCGTTTTCCCATCTGGGGTAAAGGCTGCTGTACCTTCGTGGAAACGCGATTTCACATGGCCTTTCAAACGCGTTGGCGTATTGAGCGTACCATCGGGATTCATTTGGGCTTCGTAGAAATTCGTGAGGTAATTTCCGTCCCAGGTATGAATGCGCTTGGCGAAATTGCCCGTGTCTCGGGCCGTGGTAAAAATCATTTTGTTTCCGTAAACCGCACTTCCGTAATCACTTGCGGTGGAGTTTACACCTGCGTCTTCCACCGTGTAGCGGTTAGAGTTTTTAGCGATTTGCGCGCGGTAATCCGTTGTTTTCTGAAGCAATTTCGAGCGTATGTCGCTGCTGTTTTTGGCGGCAAACGACTTCATCATCGCATCGGCTTTTTCGTTTTGTCCGATGGCTTTCAAACTCTGAGCGTACCGGAAATGATACTCAGCAGGAAGGTCCGTGTTTAATGCTTCGAGCTCACCGTACCAGCGTGCGGCCTGCTCGTAATTGGAGTTGAAGTAGTGAGAATCCCCGAGTTTTTGCAGCAATTCCGGCGTTTTGTATCCCTTTTCAGCAATGCGCTCGTAGGTTTTAATCGCGTCGATGTATGCGTACTTTTCGAAATTCTTGTCTGCTTGTTTCACTTTACCTTCCTGGGCAAATGCGCCAAAAGAAAGCAAACCAACAAGTGCGATATGTAAAAATTTGTTTTTCATGACGTGCAGGTTAGAAGAATCTTGGGGTAACTAGGTTTTTGTATCGGGTGAACAGTTCAAAACGCAGGTAAATCTCGTGAGAACCGGAGTTGTAATTGCGCAACTCAGTGGTTTCCATGTCGTATGCGTAACCGATCATTAATCCGTCGGTTACCTGAAAACCTGCCATCGCACTCCAGGCGGCATCCCATCGGTAAGCGGCCCCCAGACTGAATTTTTCAGCGAAAAGTCCACTTAGCGAAATGTCGGCCTGTAGCGGCGCCCCTTCAACGGCCTTTATGAGTCCGGCCGGCTTAAGTTTAAAGTCCGGGCTTACATCGAACACATAACCGCCAATAAGGTAGTAATGCATGCGCGCTTTGCTCACCGAAACCGAATTGTCGTCGTACTGGTACTTTTCGAGCAATCTCGGCACCGAAAGACCTACGTAAAACTTGTCCGAATGCAAGTAAGCTCCCGCGCCAATGTTCGGCGACAGTTTGGAGTTGTAGTTCTGCAGGTTCGGGTCCGTGAGCTGGGCCGGATCGAGTTTGTTCATATCCAGACTGAACAAGCTGGCCGATGCCTTTACCCCGAACGAGAGTTTTAGCGTTTCAGAAGCCGGAATCGTGTAAGATACATCGGCACTGAAAGTGTTTTCATCCGTGGGACCAATCTGGTCGTTGATAAACGAAAGTCCAAGACCGAGTCTGCTGCTGCCGATGGGGGTATTCAGCGAGAATGCCGATGTCTTGGGCGCGCCTTCAAGCCCTACCCATTGGGTGCGGTGCAATCCGAAAATGCTCATCATGCCACGGGATCCCGCATAGGCCGGGTTAATGTTGACCGTGTTGTACATGTATTGCGTATACTGTGCATCCTGCTGGGCCAAACCCGCTAAACCGCTGAACAGCATCGCGAAGATTAAAAGTTTTGTTTTCATCATTCTTAGGTTTATAGATTTGGGTGTTATCTGCTAATGTATAGGTAACTTGATTTCTCGCCGTAAGCACCATCTTCAGAGGCGTAGCGCAATACGTAGAAGTATGTTCCCGCCGGCAAATCTTCGCCTTTCTGCATTGTGGAACGACCTTCTGACTGGCCGCGGAATACCACGTTGATGTTGTCGTAGTTACGCGCTTCGTAAACCAAAACGCCCCAACGGTTGAAAATCTCAATGCTATTTTCTGTGTAGCATTCCGCGTCGATACCTTCGATAATCATTACATCGTTATCCCCGTCGTTGTTTGGCGTTATAGCGTTTCGAACGCGCAGGGTTTCACATGGCAGTACCGCGCAGTCATCGTCCACAGTAATTGCGGCATTAACTGTAAGAACGCAGTCCCCTGAAGTAACCTGGTACTGGAAGTTGTAAGTGCCAACCGCCAATCCGAACGGTACAAAAATGTCTTGCTGCAATCCGCCTGTCATGTCAACATCGGCCCAAACGCCTCCCTGTGGCATGTCCTCCGGAAGCAAAAGCCCAAGGTCCACCATTGCAGAGATATCGTTGTTACACTCGGCTACCGCGGTTATGTGAGCCGGAGCACTTTCGAGGATGGTGACCATCTGCGAGGCCGTAGAAGTATTGCCCTGAGCATCCGTAAATGTCCAGATGACTTCGTAAGTTCCCGGAGTTCCAAAGAACACATTGTCCGTTGTACCTTCTACGGTTCCCTGGCAAACATCCGTTGCAACTGCTGCAGCAAGCGTAGTCTGGCAATAGGCCGTCACGTCTTCGAGTTGTGGCGCTACAGGAGCCTGAGTATCGGTAATGGTAACCATTTGCACGAGCGTTACGCTGCCCGATGAGAAAGCAAACGTCCAGTTTACGTTGTACGTCCCAACCTCGGTGTAGGTGAGAGGATCTTCAGTTGTAGCCGTAATAAGTGCGTCGCTACATCCGTCGTTCTGAGAAGGAGCGGTAAGCGTGATGCTACACTCGGCAGTTACCGCTTCCAATGGCGCGGGCTCTGGAAGTGCCGTCGGATCGATAGTTACGTTTTGCGCTACAGTGGTTGTGTTTCCGGCAGCATCGGTAAATGTCCAGTTAATCGTGTAAGTTCCGGTTTCGCTGAAAGTTGTAGCGTCAGTGGTTGTCGCAGTAACGTCCCCATCGCAATTGTCTGTAGTAACAGGGGCCGCAACCGTAGTTTCACAAGCGCTGATTACATCGTCAAGAACAATCGTCTGGGGCGCAACATTGTCCAGGATCACTACATTCTGGTCTACTGAAAGCATTTGGCCGTCGTAAACAAAATTCCACGTAATGGTGTAGCTTCCCTGAGCATCGTAAGTCAGCGGGTCGTTTGTCGTAGCGGTAATCACTTCGCCTGTACAAGGATCTGTAGCGTGGAGTGGCTCAGCAGTAACCGAACAAGAGGCAAACAAATCGTCAACAATCGGCAGTTTTAGTGGCACCGCAGACACGATTACGGTTTGGGTGCGCGTGGCTGTATTTCCTGCAGCATCGGCAAAAACCCATGTGATACTGTATTCACCCGGTGTGTTGAACTCGGTTGCGTCGGTTGTTGTCGCTGTAATTTGTCCTTCGCATTCGTCGGTGGCAAAAGGAGCGCTTACCACTACACCACAATCGGCAGTAATCGTCTGGATCTCATCGGGCACCGGAGCCACATCGTCGATAATGTTCACCGTTTGAGTGGCAGATGTTGTGACACCGTTTCCGTAGTCGAATGTCCACTGAATCGCATAAGTTCCGAACGCGTCAAACGAAGTTGCATCGGTCGTTGTTCCGGTAATTGTTACATCGGCGCACGGATCGTAAACCGTTGGTGCATCTACCGTTGTGCTACACTGTGCAGTTACATCGGCCAGAACAGGAGCCTGAGGCGCTGCATCGAAGTTAATTTTCACTACCTGGGGAACCGTTACCGAATTACCGGCAGCATCTGTAAATGTCCAGTTGATGGTGTAAGTTCCGGCCTCGGCAAAAGTTACCGGATCTGTAGTAGTTCCTGTGATAACGCCCGAACATTCGTCTGTGGCTGTTGGAGCCGTTACCGTTAGTCCGCAAGGGGAAATAATATCCTGAATTTCAGCTACAGGCGCTGTTGTATCGATGGTTCTGATGATGTTCTGAGATACCTGAGTCACATTGCCACAAGCATCGGTTACACTATAAGTGCGAACCACAGTTACTTCGCAAGTTCCCACGGGAGCCGCATCGCTGACAAAAGCTACAGTCACATCCCCGCAATTGTCGGTAGCTCCTGTAACCACAGATGGATCAGGATCTGGGAGGGGTTGGTTTACGCCCACAATTACAATATCGGCCGGGTTTGAAGCAACGGGCGCTTCGAGGTCCATCGTACGTGTTAGTTCGTGCGTAACAGAGGTCGTTAATCCGCAAGCGTCGGTTACCGTATAAAGGCGCGTAATCGTTTCGGAACAGCCGTTTTGTACGGGAGCAGATTCGCTCGTGAAGGAAACCGTTACTTCGCTACAATTGTCTGTTGCAACAATGATCGAAGTATCAGGGGCGGGAAACAAATTGCCGCAACCTTCGATGGTTACAGCCTGTGGCGTTTCTACTACAGGAGGCGTAGTATCAGAAATTGTAATTGTCTGGGTATATGTAAATGTATCGCAAGCTGTGGTTAACGTAAAAGTACGCGTTACTACGACAGAACAAGTTCCGGCAACAGCATCCACATAAGAAATTCCCGTAATCATTCCGGCATTCGCTATGGAACCGCCAGCTGCCGTAAACTGTGCCACTGAAATCGTCGTAGGCGTATCGCTGAACGCAAGTGGATTCAACACCGAAACACCACAACCTTCAAGTTGAGCATTGCCCGGAATGGTAATGGAAAGCGGCGTTGGAAGTACGGTTACAGTGCAAGTAGGGCAGGACGCATCGTAAAACGGACTGTTGTTAGAAATAGGCGTCGGATCTACCGAAGCAGATGTCACGGCCTCGTTCTGAGGATTAACGCCCGTTACTGTAGCCTGGTTGTACACCACGCCGGCCTGAATGTCTTCTGCAGTTAAGGAATAAGTTCCGCTGAAGTTGGTTTGGTTCGAAGCGCCCGGAGCTAACGAAATCGGGCCGCCCATTACCTCGAGCATAGGATCGGTCACTGTAACGTCATTCAGAATCGCCTGACCTGTATTGATTACTTTAAATGTGTAGTCGATAACGTCGCCCGCATCCACAACACAGTTTTCGTTCACATCGCGGTAAACGCCGTCCTTTTGAACTGCAATTCCCGCAGGAAGTGGCGTTACTTCTACAGTTTCGTAGTTATAAGCGATAAATGCGATATCACTCGAACCCTGGAGGCGCACGGTAAAACTCGTAATTTGTTCGTAGTTCGCCGGAGTGATTCCAAAATCAGAAAGATCTGCGGCCCACAGGCGGAACTGGCGTTCGGTATTTGTGAACCCTGAAGTAATAATCATCGGGTTGTGGACAACGGAATAAAAATCGGCCACCCAGTTTCCAACCGGCGTAATATTGTCCAGAACGATATTGACTGTGTTACCTACAACATTACCGTCTGAATCGCGAAACGCGTACTGATCTGTAGCACCGCCCGGCTGAGCAATCTGCGTAATCAGAATGTCCGGAATGCCGTCGCCGATATTCGGTTCAAAAATGCTGTTGATGCCAAAACTGATCAAACCTGTAGGAATGTTTGCCACACATGTTCCAATGTCCAGACCTTTGATGCCATCCATAAGATACATAGGAATGTTGTTTACCGGTGCAGGATTTCCGGGACCGTTGTCCACGCCGTCGTACAATTGTCCAAGTCCGATATACGTTCCGGACTGAGGCGTACCGGTAAAGTACTGCATGGGTAACGCGTGGAAGTCCTGAGCGGAAAAGTCCAGGCCGTTCGCAGTCAGTAACGCGTCATTCACTCCGGTGGAGTAGCGCTGTCCGTTAAACGAGAACGAAACCAGGTTGTGGCTGTTCATAGGTTTAACAGGGTTGATGTTTCCTACGCCGCTGCGCCAGTAGCCCTGATAATCTGTAACAATTTCAGAAACGGCTTGGGCCTGCAGGCTTGGGGAAACAACACCATAAAAAAGAAATACGAGAAGTAATCCCTTTAAATGCGTAAATGCTTGTTTCATAATCACTAATAGTTAGGTTCGTAAATATGTGGCGTGCCATGAAATGACGGTGACGAAATTAAAACGCAGTATTCATTCCCGCGAACAAAGCCGCATTTTTTAGATAAATGGCATAAATAATCAGACGAAATCACAACGTTTTGCAAATTTTATCGACGAACGGATTACTAAAATATGTTAATGGGTCGCGATCTGTCCGAAATCTGTCGCAAAAAACAAACGCAATAAAGCGCGGCGCAGGGTTGTAGAGCGTAATTATTTTTCTCATGCGGTTGTTCGATTCGCGTTAAATTTCTTTGGCCGGGGGACGGCAATGTTAAAACTGTAACAATAAACAGTTGGAAAGGTCAAATTTAGCATTTAATCGATAAAAACAAACACTTCGTCGATTTTTTTCTTAAAGAAATTAAAATGGAGCAGAAGGTTCGATGGCAATGTCGGATTAGAAACAGTAGGCAAATACGCGCGGCTGCTATGTTAAAACGATTTGGGACCAAAACGAGAACTGTAATCAATCGTTACCTACAAATATCCCGTCAGCAGGCCGATAAGTAAGAAAATATTTATGAAACCTCGGGTATTGCGCATAGTAGCATCGCATTTCATCGTTAAAATTTTCAAAAGAGAGTCAGTTCGTCGATAAAATCCCTCCATTTAACAATTATATCCGAAAATACGAACCGATGTTAAACCCCTGCCATAATTTTGCTTTCGATAACCTACTTAAAATCACGATTATGAATGCAAAACTACACTGTCTGATTTTGAGCCTGTTTGTTAGTTTGGCCGGGCTCGCCCAACCCGGGGAGATTGACAACTCGTTTAATTCGAGCGGCATAGGCGCATACGGCGGAACCTTACCACCCGGGCCTATGCAACCCAATGCGGACGCCGTTGTTTATACGGCCGCAGTATATCCGCCCAGTTCCCCCTATAAAGATAAAATCATCATCGGCGGGCGATTTACGTCTTATAACGGCGAAATCACCCGGAAAGTAGCCCGTTTGAACCCAGACGGCACGTTCGACGAAACCTTTGAGCCTAACATCGACATCACCACTTCTTCGCACTACATCTATTGTTCACTTGCATTGCCTGATGGTTCTGTAATCGTTGGCGGCAGTTTCTCGGTCGCAAAAAACGGTATTACCTACAGTAACATTATTAAATTCGGTCCCGATGGCGTGGCAGATCCAACGTTTATGGCCAACGGTTACCCAACCGGACGCCGCGGCTTCAACGGCTTGGTACATGCCCTGGCACTCGACGGCAATAAAATCGTCGTGGGCGGCAATTGGACTTCGAGGGATCTGGGCAACAGTACCTGGGCAAACACAAAGAAAGTAGTGCGCCTATTGCCGGATGGTTCATTAGATCCGGGTTTTGAAGTTAGCGTCGTCGCACACGGCGGCGGCGATTTCGGCGGTGAAGTACGCGGACTCACAGTACAAGACGACGGCAAAATCCTCGTGAGCGGCTTTTTTGACCGATACACTCAGGGCGGAACAGCATATCATAGAAGATTTGTACGCCTAAACGCGGACGGCACTTACGACACCACGTTCGATGTTGGCAGCGGCCCGGAGAACTCCGCCGATGTAAGCTTGGCGGTATATGCGTCGGCTTATTTGCACAACGCCCAAAACCCCGCACAATCAAAGATTCTCGCTGTAGGAAACTTCGGTACGTGGAACGGCCAGACCAAGGGAGGAATCGTTCGCTTAAACCTCGACGGCTCGCTCGACACGAGCTTCAACTCAGGTAATACCGGCGTCACAGGCTCGAACCGCGTCGTGTTTGCGATTCAGATGCAGCCCGATGGAAAAATCCTGCTCGGCGGTTCTATGCGCGGCTACAACGGGGTGACGATTCCTAAAGGTATTTTGCGCCTGAATGCAGACGGAACCCGGGATACAGACTTCCTTACAGGAGACGGCTTCTATTCTGGGACAGGCGTTTATGGTTCGGCCGGTACGCTCAGAAATATATATTTGCAGAGCGACGGTAAAATCATCGTTTCGGGCGACTTTACAGAGTACGACAACAACCCGCGCCGAATGATTGCGCGTATTAAAAC
>CAZTGF010000002.1:31774-35295 GCA_964612955.1 uncultured Flavobacterium sp. | reverse complement strand
TGGTTCAGGTCGAAGAAGACATCGTTAACGCGGATTTAGGGAATGGCGTGTTTAACATGCACCGAAACACTACGCCCATGCGCCGCTTTGATTTCACATATTGGTCCTCGCCGACGGAATCCCAAAACCTTCGCAACTTTTCACCCGGCACCCTGTCCGATAAATTCTATAGCTTTAACACGCCCGGAAACAACTGGTACATCCATACAAATCCGGATGATATCATGGAAGCAGGTAAGGGGTACATTATTCGCGCGCCTCAATCGCACAGCACCACTGTACCTTCGGTTTACTACGGTATGTTCGAAGGCCGTCCGAACAACGCGGTCATCGAAACCACGATTCGGACTAACGGCGCAAACCACTGGAATCTGATCGGGAATCCTTATCCATCGGCCATTGACATCGACGCGTTTATCAACGATCCTGAAAATTCGAACAACGTAGGTGGAACCATTTACCTTTGGACGCACAACACAGATCCGGTGCTGAATCCCGCAACCGGCATTTATGAGTACGCAGCGGGCGATTACGCGGTTTACAATCAAACCGGAATGGTGAATACCTCGCCAAACGGAACCCCGTTCAACGGCAAACTCGCGGCCGGACAAGCGTTTTTTATCGAAGGAAAAATCGACAATTCAAAGGTTCGTTTCTCTAACACGATGCGTCTTACAGATCAGAACTCGCAGTTTTACCGCCAGGGCGCCCCGCATTTATTACGTGCAAAACACCGTTTGTGGATTAACATCAAAGGAAACGGAACGGCGTTTAACCAAACACTGATCGGTTACGTACCGGGCGCTACTTTGGAACTGGACCGCATTCACGACGGAAAAGTGTTCTCGTCGAGCCCGTTGCAGTTATATTCGCTGCTCAACACCGAAAAGCTCTCAATTCAGGGGCGCGGTTATCCGTTTAACAATCAGGACATAGTTCCGTTGGGTTATCTTGCTCCAACTCAGGGGCAATACACGATTGAAATCGGAAATCAGGACGGAATTTTTGCAGCCGAGCAAATCGTTTACCTCGTGGATAAATCGCAAAACGTGATTCACAACCTAAGCGAGGGCGCATACCAGTTTAGCACTATGGCAGGCGCTTTTGACGATCGTTTTGAAATTCGTTACGAAAATGATTTTGGTGCGCCTGTGCTCGCAGCGCAGCGCGTAAGCGTTTTGACCGATGAGGCGATTCACGTGAACAGTCCCGGAGCGGAAATGACTTCGGTAACCGTTTACGACATCACAGGCAAGGTTCTTTTTAAAACCGCTGAACCCGTAAACCGCACCGATTTTACAGCCATGGGAATTGCCAAACGCAACCAGATGTTGCTCGTTGAAATCGGTCTGAATGACGGTAGTAAAACCACGCGCAAGGTGATTTTCTAATGGCGTTAACCGCTGTTCACATGGTAATTGAGCATAAATCGATACAAAAAATTAACAAAAAACGCCGCTCATCGAGTAAAATTACAGTTGGTCTAAAAAGTAGCTGTTCATTGTATATATAGTATAATTTTATGTTTAGAAATAGTTCCCCCAAACTACTCATAGGCCGAAATACTAATTCATGGTACAACCTAGAACTATGAATATTTAAATTTTAAGCTTATGAACAGAAAAAGACTTTTTACGTGCATGATGGCTGCTGCTTCGCTTATTGGCGCTCAACAGATCTCTGCACAGGGCAACCCGGCTTGCTATGCGTCGGAGCTAATCAATTACACGCCCGGTACGCTTAAGAACTCAGCTTCCCCAGTTTGGCCAGAGCGCCAGGATGCTTCCAAAGCACTTGGAATGCCAGAGGAAGACAACACTGAAAACTTCGTTAGCCTTGGTTACGGCGGAAGCATCACTCTCGCGTTCGGCGGTTTCGTGGAAGACGGACCTGGCATCGACATCCGCGTAGTAGAGACTTCATATGCTTCGAACGACTGTATGTCTGACGGCATTGAAAGCGCGAGCGTCTACCTTAGTCAGAACGGTGTAGATTTTATTTTCGCAGGGCAACTTTGCCGCGATGGCGGGGTTGACATTGCCGCTACAGGACTTGCTTACGTTTCTCAGATCCGAATCGAAAATGACGATATCAGTACTACTTTTGACGGTTATGATGTAGACGGTGTAATTGCTATGGGCGGGTGTAATTTTATCCCTGACACAGGTTGCTACGCTGTTGAGCTCATGGAATTCGAGCAAGGCACGCTTGCAAACGGAAGCCCTATCACAGATCCGAACCGCATCGACCCTAATAAAGCGCTCGGACAGCCAGAGAACAGCCGTGCAAATGGTGCACACAACTTTGTATCTTTGGGTAACGGAGGGTATATCGTCTTGCGTATGGGCGGTGAAATTGTAACTGACGGCGGCGCATTGCCAGACCTTCGCGTGTACGAAACCACTTGGAATAACCCTTCTTGCGCAAATTACCCCGAGTACGCTGAAATTCTTGTATCTCATAACGCATTGTCATGGTATTCGCTCGGTGTTCACTGCCAGAGTTCAAACATTTCTTTGGACATCGACGCAGCAGTTCCAGCAGGCCTTAAAATGCAGTACGTTAAGATTCAGACAAGCCTTATGGGTACAACCGACGACTACTTTGACGTAGACGGTGTTGAAGCTCTGTTTGGCTGTACTACTCCTGAAATTCCAGAGCAACCAGGCGGCTGCTACGCTGTATGTACATCTGACGAAAGTGGATACGTTCAGGGAACTAAGAAAAACGGTAGCGCACTTCCTGATTCAAGAACACATTGGGATCGTGCTTTGGGCACGCCACAGTTCAGCGATGCGTCGACAAGCCCTGAGAACAACAACTTCGTTTCTCTAGGTTACGGCGGATCAATCACGCTTTGCTTTGACGGAATTGTTTACAACGAAGAAGGTGCAGACGTAGAAATCATCGAAACTTCTTTCGGAAATCCATCTTGTAACTCCTACCCAGAGTATGCTGATGTTTACGGTTCTATCGACGGGGAGACTTTCTATTACATCACTACAGGTTGTCACAACTTTACCGTAGACTTCTCTGACGCCGAAATGTACCTGCCTTACGTTAAGTACCTGAAAATTGTAAACAACGATACGCTTACAACAACTCCAGACGGTTACGACCTTGACGGTGTTCGCGTAATTTCATCACAATGTAATGAGACTTTCGATGCGCCGGCTCCAAACAACCCTGCACCGAGAATGGGTCTTACAACGTATCCAAACCCAAGCAACGGCGTTGTTAACTTCAACATCAGCCTCGTAGACGGTGGAAACGTTTCAGTAGAAATCTTCAACATGAACGGACAACGCGTAGGCGTGGCATTCAACGGAGAAGCACAGCAAGGACTTACTTCTGCTTCTTTCAACATGAGCCACCTGCCAAACGGTGTTTATATCTCTAAAATGACAACTTCTGAAGGCGTCGTTACAGATAAGATCATGCTTGCCAGATAATCAACCAACCACTTTATACAAGAAGAGGCTGTCCAAAAGACAGCCTCTTTTTTTATGTTCAAGCGAATC
>CAZTGF010000002.1:30578-31674 GCA_964612955.1 uncultured Flavobacterium sp. | reverse complement strand
TAATCCGGTTCCGCGGCGGGCCATTCGGCGACTTCGGTAAACACGCAGAACGTGCGGTGAAAAAAATTGCTCCGATTAAACAACATCGGTCAAAAATAGTAAATTATCGCGCCAGTGACGGCGGATTTTTTCGTTCGATCTGTAGGGTATCTGTCAGATTTGGCGGAAGGCCGTGAGGCTGGGCTTTTGTCTGTCGCTGAGACTGTGCCTTTTCTTTTGCCCGGCGTTCGGCGCGTACGCTGTTCTGGCTTTGCTGCTTTACCTGCTCTTCCAGATTCGTTGTAGGTCTGATAGGCGGGTTCATCGATCGGGTGGCGCTGCTGTCTATTTGAGCAAAACCTGCGCTGGCAAACAGAAGCGCTGCGGAAAGTATAAAAATTTTCATAATGCGGCATTTTTACGTTACTGTTAAATGTATAACCAATTTGTACTCACGGTGTTGCAACATCTTCAGTTTAACCCGATTTTAACCGTTGCCTTCGCTTTCGGCCCAATTTCATATTACCTATATTTACGCCATTAAAAGACGCCAGATGTCGGGGAAAAATAAACTCAAAATCCTGAACGATCCCATTTATGGTTTTGTGCCCATTCCAAATCCGCTTGTATTCGACCTTATCGAGCATCCGTATTTTCAGCGGCTCAGACGAATTTCACAAATGGGACTTTCTCATCTGGTTTATCCCGGCGCGCACCACACGAGGTTTCACCATGCCATCGGCGCAATGCACATGATGCAACGTGCGATTGATGTGTTGCGTTTTAAAGAAATCCCGATTTCCGATGAGGAATGTACGGCGTTGCTTGTGGCCATTCTGCTACACGATATAGGCCATGGTCCTTTTTCTCACGCCATGGAACATTCTATTGTAGAATCGGTAAGTCACGAGCAGATTTCGCTGATGTTCATGAACGCGCTTAACGCCGAATTCGACGGAAAACTTTCTTTGGCCATTAAGATCTTCCGCGGAGAATACCACCGCAAGTTTATGCTGCAACTCGTCTCGAGCCAGCTGGACATGGACCGCATGGACTACCTTAAGCGCGACAGTTTCTACACGGGCGTTGCGGAAGGAAACATCAATTCGGACCGATT
>CAZTGF010000002.1:0-30478 GCA_964612955.1 uncultured Flavobacterium sp. | reverse complement strand
AATATTTCGGCTCACGATGCGGCTTATTTTGTGTTCAGGGGCAAAGTGAAAAATCAGGCGTATAACCGCGATGTGGAACCGATTCACATTTTAAACAAAGACAAAACGATAGACGACGTGCTCAGCGCATCGGACCAATACAATCTCAAAGCGCTCGCCAGGCCCGTTGTCAAGTATTATTTGTGTTATCCAAAACATCTGATAGAAAAATAAGGTATAAAGGCTATTTTTCCTATTTTTGTCCGGTTGAATCGGCCCGGGACGCAAGAATCGGACGAACAGCTAAACGGATCGAATGAAATTTACAGCAGCACAGATAGCGGGCATTTTAGAGGGTGAAGTCGTAGGGAATCCAGAGGCCGAGGTTTCCAGGTTATCCAAGATCGAGGAAGGAACTACGGGTTCTCTTACATTTTTGGCGAATCCAAAATACGAAAACTACATCTACAAGACCAAGGCTTCGGTGACCATTGTGAGCAAAGATTTTCATCCAGAAACGGCGCTGGAAACCACGCTGATCAAAGTGGCCGATGCTTACGGCGCATTTACGCGGCTGCTCGAGTTTTACGATCAGGTCAAGCGCAACAAATCCGGCATCGAACAACCTTCGTACATTTCCGAAGGCGTGACTTACGGAGACGGATTTTACCTCGGCAGTTTTGCCTACATCGGAGCAAACACCCAAATTGGCGATAACGTAAAAATTTATCCGAATTGCTTCATAGGCGATAACGTGCGCATTGGCAACGATGTGACTTTGTTTGCCGGCGCCAAAATCTACTCGGAAACTGTGATTGGAAACGATTGCGTAATTCACGCAGGTTCGATCATCGGCGCAGACGGTTTTGGTTTTGCACCTACATCGGATGGCCACTATAAAAAAGTGCCTCAGATTGGGAATGTAGTTATCGAAGATCATGTCGACATCGGTTCGTGCACGACAATTGACCGCGCCACGATGGGTTCCACGATCATAAGAAAAGGCGTAAAACTCGACAATCAAATCATGATTGCGCACAATGTAGAAATAGGCGAGGACACCGTTATCGCGGCCCAAACCGGAATCGCGGGTTCTACCAAAATCGGCAAAAACTGCCAGATCGGCGGCCAGGTCGGCATTTCGGGCCACCTTGTCATCGGCAATAACGTAAAGATTCAGGCACAATCGGGCATAGGCAAAAACCTTAAAGACGGAGAAGTCGTACAGGGAAGTCCGGCATTTGCTTACAGCGATTACAACAAGGCTTACGTTCATTTCAAGAATTTGTCAAAGCTCGCGGCAGATATCGAAACACTCAAAAAATCAATAAACCAAACGAATCAAAATAATGGTTAAGCAAACAACCATACAGAATGAAGTAACGCTTAAAGGCGTGGGGTTACACACAGGAAAAGAAGTCACGATGACTTTTAAACCGGCACCCGTAAACAACGGTTTCACGTTTGTCCGCGTGGATCTGGAAGGGCACCCGGTCATAGAAGCCGATGCAAGTTACGTCGTGAACACCCAGCGCGGCACAAACCTCGAAAAACGCGGGGTTCGCATTCAAACCTCAGAGCACGTTCTGGCGGCGCTCGTTGGCTGCGATCTGGACAACGTCATCATCGAACTGAACAATTCCGAGCCGCCGATTATGGATGGTTCGGCAAAGTTTTTTGTGGAGGCCCTCGAAAAAGCGGGAACGGTAACTCAGGAAGCCGAGCGCAAATACTATACGGTAAAGGAAGTTATTTCTTACACCGATGAAACCACAGGCAGCGAAATTATAGTGATGCCGGCCGATGATTATCAAGTAACTGCGATGGTGGATTTCGGCACGAAAGTGCTCGGCACGCAGAACGCCACGCTGAAAAACATTTCCGAGTTTAAAACCGAGATTGCCAACGCCCGCACGTTCAGTTTTTTGCACGAACTCGAAACACTGCTCGACAACGGCCTTATCAAAGGTGGCGATTTGAACAACGCTATTGTTTACGTAGATAAGGAAATCTCTCCCCAAACGATGGAGAACCTTAAAGGCGCGTTTGGCAAAGACAATATTTCGGTAAAGTCTAACGGCGTTCTGGATAATCTGACGCTTCATTATCCGAACGAAGCGGCCCGTCACAAATTGCTCGATGTCGTAGGCGATCTTGCGCTCGTGGGCATCCGCATCAAAGGAAAAGTCATCGCAAACAAACCCGGACATCACGTCAATACGCAGTTCGCTAAAAAACTCGCAAAAATGATCAAAATCGAACAGCGCAACCAGGTCCCGACATTCGACTTATACGCTGAACCGCTCATGGACGTCAACAAGATCATGTCGATGTTGCCGCACCGTCCGCCGTTTTTGCTCATTGACAAAATTCTTGAAATGTCTGACCAGCACGTCGTAGGCCTTAAGAACGTGACGATGAACGAGCAGTTTTTCATCGGACATTTTCCCGGAGCGCCCGTAATGCCCGGTGTACTTATCGTTGAGGCGATGGCTCAGTGCGGCGGAATTCTGATTTTGAGTTCGCTGCCCGATCCCGAAAACTACCTCACGTATTTTATGAAAATCGACAATGTAAAGTTCAAGCAAAAAGTGCTTCCTGGCGATACGCTTGTTTTTCATTGCGAACTGATTTCACCTATCCGACGCGGCATTTGCCATATGCAGGCTAAAGCATACGCAAACAACAAACTCGTCTGCGAGGCTGAACTCATGGCCCAGGTGGTCAAAAAAACAAACTCCTAACGTATGAACCAACCATTAGCTTACGTCCATCCGGGCGCAAAAATCGCCAAAAATGTCGTTATAGAACCGTTTACGACCATCCACAATAATGTCGTCATAGGCGATGGCACCTGGATTGGCTCCAACGTAACGATCATGGAGGGGGCGCGAATTGGCAAAAACTGTAATATTTTCCCGGGCGCGGTAATTTCTGCCGTTCCTCAGGATCTTAAATTTGGAGGGGAGGATTCACTTGCGATCATCGGCGACAATTGCACGATACGCGAGTGCGTAACAATTAACCGCGGAACGATTGCATCGGGCCAAACCGTCATCGGCGATAATTGCCTGGTTATGGCTACGGCACACATTGCGCACGATTGTCACATAGGCGACAATGCCATTATTGTAAACGGCGTTGCACTTGCCGGTCACGTTTCGGTAGGAAAATTCGCGATTATCGGAGGGCTCGCGGCCGTTCACCAGTTTATAAGCATCGGAGACCACGCCATGATTTCGGGAGGATCGCTTGTTCGGAAAGACGTACCTCCGTTTACCAAAGCTGCAAAGGAACCGCTTTCGTATGTCGGCATTAACTCGGTAGGTTTGCGCAGACGCGGTTTTACCTCGGACAAAATCCGCGAAATTCAGGACATTTACCGCATTCTTTACCAAAAAAGCTACAACACAACGCAAGCGCTGAGCATCATTGAGGCCGAAATGGAAGCCACACCGGAACGGGACGAAATCATCCTGTTTATCCGCAACTCTTCCCGCGGCATTATGAAAGGTTACTCAGGCGCCTATTAACCAGAATTTAATCAAAAACTTATATGGCAACCACCTCAGATATCCGCAACGGATTATGCATCAAATTCAATAACGACATATACAAAATCGTTGAATTCCTTCACGTTAAACCGGGTAAAGGTCCTGCTTTTGTGCGAACCAAACTCAAGAGCCTTACCACCGGAAGAACGCTGGACAACACTTTTTCTGCCGGTCACAAAATCGAGGACGTGCGCGTAGAGACACATAAATTCCAGTTTTTGTATCCCGAAGGCGACCAATACCACTTTATGCACACCGAAACTTACGAGCAGATTTCACTTCACCGCGACATTCTCGACGCTCCGGATTTGCTTAAAGAAGGCGAAAACGTGATGGTAATTATCAATGCCGAAACAGAAGCACCGCTTTCGGTAGACATGCCTGCATCTGTAGTGCTCGAAGTAACCTATGCCGAGCCTGGCGTAAAAGGGAATACGGCCACAAACGCAACAAAACCCGCCAAAGTAGAAACCGGCGCCTCGGTAAACGTTCCGCTGTTCATTAACGAGGGCGATAAAATCAAAATTGATACGGCTACAGGAAGCTACCTGGAGCGCGTTAAAGAATAATTCCGATGAAATTTCCACAGGTACAAACCCTTGAATCCGTTGCGCTGTTGCTCGGCTGCGATTTTGTAGGCGAAGCGTCCTTTCCGGTTTATGGCATGAACGAGATTCACGTGGTGGAACCCGGGGATATTGTCTTTGTAGACCATCCGAAATATTACGACAAAGCGCTGCAATCCGCCGCCACTATAATTCTGATTAACAAAGCAGTCGATTGCCCTCACGGAAAGGCACTGCTTGTAACAGACGATCCGTTCCGCGACTTCAACAAGCTCGCACAGCATTTCACACCGTTCACACGGGCCGAAAAAACCATTGCGGATTCTGCACAAATAGGCGAGGGCACGATCGTACAACCGGGAGCATTTATCGGCAACCGCGTGCGCATCGGCAAAAATTGTACGATACACGCCAATGTGGCCATTTACGACGATTGTCAGATTGGCGATCACGTTACGATTCACGCCGGAGCCAGCATCGGGGCAAATGCATTCTACTATAAAAAACGGCCCGAAGGTTACGACCGCCTGCTCTCGAGCGGAACCGTCGTGATTGAAGACCACGTGGACATTGGGGCACTTTGTACGATAGACCGTGGCGTTACTTCTCAAACGCGCATCGGACGCGGCACCAAAATGGACAACCAGGTACACGTAGGCCACGACACCGTTATCGGACAAAACTGTCTGCTTGCGGCCCAGATTGGCATTGCGGGCTGCGTTATCATCGAGGACGAGGTTACCATCTGGGGCCAGGTCGGCATCCGCAGCGGCATCACCATAGGCGCCAAAGCGGTTGTAAACGGACAAAGCGGCGTAACGAACAGCCTTGCAGGCGGCAAACAATATTGGGGAACGCCGGCCCAGGAATCGCGGGAAATGCTCAAACAAATGGCCGCTTTAAAAAAATTTCCGGATATCATAGACAAATTAAAATAACATGGAGCCCAAACAAATCATCGAGGAATTTTACCAATCCGGCGCCGCCTTCCACCCGGAGCGCATCGCCGCACACTTGCACGCGGAAGTGTTGTTAGAC
Source organism: uncultured Flavobacterium sp. (assembly GCA_964612955.1). Classification (GTDB taxonomy): domain Bacteria; phylum Bacteroidota; class Bacteroidia; order Flavobacteriales; family Flavobacteriaceae; genus Flavobacterium. Next base: position 25,341 of record CAZTGF010000002.1, on the reverse strand, counting down.
TGGCACTCTTCCAAAGGCTTTCTGCAGTTAAACCGCGAGGCGCTGATAAACATGGCCACCGATATGCACCGCAACTACGAACACGCCACAGTTGCAATTCAGAGCATCGTGGCTCAGGGGAACACGGTAGCCCTGCGCTATGACCAATACGCCCAAACGATAGAAAACCCTTCGGATGAAATGTTGCTCGGGCGCTTTTTTGCGTTTTGGGAACTTCGGGACGGAAAATTGTTCCGCGGCTATCAAATGAGTCAGGTCTCTTAAGCGTATTCGGCCGAAAAAATCTTAAATTTGCAATCGTATTTAAAAGTATAACTGAAAACAAAACCGAAATGAGTGTTCTAGTCAATAAAGATTCAAGAGTTATCGTGCAAGGATTCACGGGGAGCGAAGGAACGTTCCACGCGTCTCAAATGATCGAATACGGCACCAATGTCGTAGGAGGCGTTACTCCCGGAAAAGGAGGCACGGAGCATTTGAACCGTCCCGTTTTTAACACCGTGCAGGATGCCGTAGAAAAAGCAGGCGCTAACGTCTCTATTATTTTTGTACCGCCCGCCTTTGCCGCAGATGCCATTATGGAAGCTGCCGACGCCGGAATCAAAGTCATCATTGCCATTACCGAAGGCATTCCCGTAGCGGACATGGTGAAAGCCTACAACTACATCAAAGGAAAAGACTGCCGCCTCATTGGCCCGAACTGCCCCGGAGTTATCACGCCAGGCGAAGCAAAAGTAGGCATCATGCCAGGTTTTGTATTCAAAAAAGGAACAGTAGGCATCGTTTCAAAATCGGGAACTCTTACTTATGAAGCTGCGGATCAGGTCGTAAAACAAGGGCTTGGCATTACCACAGCCATCGGAATCGGCGGCGATCCCATCATCGGGACCACAACGCGCGAAGCCGTAGAATTGCTTATGAACGACGCTGAAACCGAGTGCATCGTCATGATCGGAGAAATCGGTGGCCAACTCGAGGCCGATGCCGCACAATGGATCAAAGCGAACGGAAACCGCAAACCTGTGATAGGATTCATCGCCGGAGAAACTGCGCCAAAAGGCCGTACGATGGGCCACGCCGGAGCCATTGTAGGTGGAGCAGACGACACAGCCGAAGCCAAAAAACGCATCATGCGCGCTTGTGGCATTCACGTGGTAGATTCACCGGCCGAAATCGGTAAAAAAGTCAAAGAAGTTCTGGGTTAATTTCCCGTTACGATACACAAAAAGCTCCGCACAACACGGAGCTTTTTTATTTTTCAGCGGTTTTTCGGGGCAGACATTTCCCGCTTTCCGCTTCAATCTGCCGCTGGGGCGCCAGTATTTCCACTTCAATCGGGGCTGCGCATTTTTCGCCAAACAAATTTCTGCGCTATACTTACTCCGAAGTTTCGTCGTTCTGGCCCATCATCATCAGATAGCTCTTTAAAAACGCGTCAATTTCACCGTTCAGCACGCCTTCCGCATCGCTCGTTTCGTAAGCGGTGCGCACGTCCTTTACAAGCTTATACGGGTGCAATACGTAATTCCTGATTTGCGATCCCCATTCGATTTTCTTTTTGTTCGCTTCAATCTCGTCGCGCATCGCCTGCTTTTTCTTCAACTCAATTTCGTACAACTGAGATTTAAGCAACTGCATTGCTTTGAGTTTGTTGTCGAGCTGGGAACGCGTCTCGGAATTTTCAATGATAATTCCCGTAGGATGGTGCCTTAACCGTACCGCGGTTTCTACCTTGTTCACGTTCTGGCCCCCGGCGCCACTTGAGCGCATCGTTTCCCACGAAATGTCGGCCGGTGAAATATCGATTTCAATGCTGTCATCGGCAAGCGGATACACGTAAACCGATGCGAATGACGTATGTCTTTTGGCGTTGCTGTCAAATGGAGAAATGCGCACAAGCCGGTGCACACCGTTCTCGCCCTTCAGATACCCGAACGAATAATCGCCTTCGAATTCGAGCGTTACGGTTTTAATGCCCGCCACATCGCCTTCCTGGTAATTGAGTTCTTTTACCTTGTAACCGTTTTTCTCGCCCCACATCAGGTACATACGCATCAGCATTCCGGCCCAGTCACAACTTTCGGTACCGCCCGCACCGGCTGTAATTTGCAAAACGGCACTCATCGCATCGCCCTCTTCTGAGAGCATATTGCGGAATTCAATTGCTTCAAGATGCTGGTTGGCCGTTTCGTATGCCGCGTCGAGTTCTTGTTCGCTGAGTTCGCCTTCGCGGAAAAATTCATAGGCGAGCGAAAGTTCCTCGCTCTGCGCTACGGCTTTGTTGTAATCTTCTACCCATTTTTTCTTGGAGCGCAGGTTTTTGATGTGAAGTTCGGCCTCTTTGGCGTTATTCCAGAAATCCGGAGCGAGCGTTTTTTCCTCTTCGTTAGCGATTTCGACGCGTTTTTTCTCGATTTCGAGGTATTTGTGCAGTGCGTTTACGCGCGTTGCAATCGATTTGACCTGCTCTGTATTTACCATAAAAAATGTACTTTTGCCTGAATGTCCGCGCTATTATTGTCTTTGCAGGCGGACGCTTCTGCAAAAATAGGACAACAATCACTCTTATGGAAATTAATTTAATCAGCGATACGGTGACCAAACCTACACCGGAAATGCTACAATATATGTTTAATGCCGAAGTAGGCGACGACGTATACCGACAGGATCCGACGGTAAACGCGCTCCAACGCATGGCCGCTTCGATCTTTGGCATGGAGGACGCGCTTTTTTTTCCTTCGGGCACTATGGCGAACCAGACCGCAATAAAACTACACACCCAACCCGGGGACGAGTTAATCGCAGACAAATGGTCGCACGTGTATTTGTACGAAGCAGGTGGTGCGGCGTTTCACAGCGGCGTTTCGGCTAAACTTTTAGACGGCGACCGAGGGTTGATTACCGCCGCTCAGATTGAAGAAAACATCACCTTGCCGGATTTTTACCACAGCCCGCCCACAAGGCTCGTATGCGTAGAAAATACGACGAACAAAGGCGGTGGTGCCTGCTACGATATTTCTGAACTCGAGGCTATGGCCGCGGTTTGCAAAAAACACGGCTTGAAATTCCATTTGGACGGAGCGCGCATCTGGAACGCTCTGGTGGCCAAACGCGACAATCCCAAACGGTACGGAAAATTGTTCGATACGATTTCGGTTTGTTTGTCTAAAGGGCTGGGCGCGCCTGTGGGTTCGCTTTTGATAGGCAACAGGGAAACGATTCAGCGCGCAGTGCGAGTCCGCAAGATTCTTGGCGGAGGCATGCGTCAGGCAGGTTATCTGGCGGCAGCGGGAATTTACGCGCTTCAGAACCACGTAGCCCGATTGTCCGAAGATCACCGTAGGGCAAAGGAACTTGCGCAGGTGCTGTTAAAAATGCCGTGGGTAGAAAGTGTGGTTCCCGTAGAAACGAACATTGTGATTTTTTCGCTGCGCGAAGGCAAAAGCCCGGCGGCGTTCATTGAACTGCTGAAACAGAAGAACATTCACATTAGCGCGCTCGGAAAAAATCGCTTGCGCATGGTCACGCACCTGGATTATCGCGAGGTTATGCACTCTTATGTGATTGAAACGCTGCAAAAACTCGCGTAACTTGCCGTTGCGATTTTTAAATCGGCGAAACAGGCGGTTGCCGATGCTGTGGTTTGGTCGCTCGTGCGCGTTAGGGATTGCAGCAGTCTGCCGTGCAGCGCGGAAAGCCCGGCGGTTTTGGGCGCATTAGGTTTGCGCCCAAAACCGCAACGCCCCAAAAAATTACATGAATTTATCGAGTCCCGGAATGTTGGGCATGCCGTCTTTGGCTACGGCCGCCATTTCTGTGGCGTGAACCGATGACGCGTTGGTCAGCGCTTTGTTTAGCGTAAGTACGAGGTAATCTTCGAGTTGTTCCTTGTCCGCAAGCAATTCGGGCGACACCTCGATGCTGCGAATTTCGCTGTTTGCGGTGAGCGTGACTTTTAACAGGCCGTCGCTGCTTTGTTCGTCGATGAGCACGGAGCTCAACCGCTGTTTTGTTTCTTCCATTTTCTTTTGGGCTTCCTGTAGTTTGCCCATCATTCCCATTAAGTCTCCGAACATTTGTGTCGATTTTAAATTTCAATCGCGAATTTACGAATTCGGTTCAACGAATGGCGTTAAAAAAGCCCGGGCGCGCGTGGATTTCGCTATTTTTGCGACTCAATCAGATTTTTATGCCACACCACATACCGGCACCTGTTGCCGCCAAAAAACCTGTGCGTCTTGAAAAACACGGCGATGTCCGCCTCGACGATTATTACTGGATGCGCGAGCGCGATACCCCCGAAGTTGCGGAATACCTGCATCGCGAGAACGATTATTACGCCCAGATGACCGCTTCGTGGCGCCCTTTTGAACAATCGCTTTTTGACGAAATGAAGGCGCGCATTAAGGAGGACGATGCTTCTGTACCGTATTTTTTTAACGGTTACTTTTACATTACCCGATTCGAAACTGGAAAAAACTACCCGATTTACAGCCGCCGCAAAGGGTCGCTCGAGGCGCCGGAGGAAATTATGTTCGATGTGAATGAGATGGCCGTGGGGCATGCGTATTTTAAACTTGGGGGCATGAGCGTGACGCCGGACAATCAATTCTGCACGTTTGCCGTAGATACGGTGGGCCGCCGCATTTATACGGTTCGCGTGAAAAACCTGTTTACAGGAGAAATTCTGACCGATGAAATTGCCGAAACCACATCGAATTGCGTGTGGGCAAACGACAACCGAACGCTGTTTTATACGCGACAAAACCCCACAACGCTTAGGTCTGACCGCGTTTTCCGCCACGTGTTGGGCGAGAATTCCAAAAACGACACCGAGGTTTATTTTGAGAAGGACGACACGTTCAGCGTTTCTCTCGGAAAGGAAAAATCGCGCGAATACATTGTAATTGCGTGCGGAAGTACGCTTACGACTGAATACCGCATTTTGCGCGCAAACGAACCCGGAGCCGATTTTCAGGTGTTTCAGCCGCGCATCCGTGGGCTGGAGTATTCGATTTCTCATTACGGCGACCATTTTTACGTGCTTACTAACGCGGACGGCGCTGAGAATTTCAAACTCATGAAAACGCCGGTTACCGCTACTACTAAAGAACACTGGCAGGAACTCGTGGCGCACCGGCCCGAGGTATTGCTTGAGGACGTTCTGATTTTCCGCGATTATCTCGTGCTTGAGGAGCGTTCGAACGGGCTGAACCAGATTCGGATTCAGGCCTGGGATGGCTCCACCGATTATTACCTTCCGTTCGAGAGTGAAACATATACGGCTTATGCGAGCGTGAACCCGGATTTTGAAACGCACTGGCTGCGGTACGCATATCAGTCGCTTGCCACGCCGGCTTCGGTAATTGATTACAATATGAAAACGGGCGAGCGCATCGTTCGCAAAGAACAACCGGTTCTGGGATCGTTTAACAAACAGGATTACGCCGAAGAGCGCGTTTGGGCTGCGGCAAAAGACGGGGTTCGCGTTCCTATTTCGCTTGTTTACCGCAAGGGGATGCAAAAAAACGGCGCGAACCCGCTGCTTCAATATGCGTACGGAGCTTACGGAGCGTCGATGGATGCTTATTTTTCGTCCACGCGGCTTTCGTTGTTGGACAGGGGATTCGTTTTTGCGATTGCGCACGTCAGGGGCGGAGAGGATCTGGGCCGCGCCTGGTACGAAGACGGAAAATTGCTGCGAAAACAGAATACGTTTGACGATTTTATCGCGTGTTCGGAGTTTTTGATTGCGGAAGGTTATACATCTGCCGCGCATTTGTATGCCGAAGGCGGTTCGGCGGGCGGATTGCTCATTGGCGCCGTGGCGAATAAAGCACCGCATTTGTATAAAGGTATGATTGCGCAAGTGCCTTTTGTCGATGTGCTGACGACGATGCTCGACGATGAAATTCCTCTGACCACGGGCGAATACGACGAATGGGGCAACCCGAATGACGTGGCGTATTACCACTATATCAAGGCGTATTCTCCTTACGATAACGTCAGCGCACAGGCTTACCCGAACCTGTATATTTCTACGGGATTCCACGATTCGCAGGTACAATACTGGGAGCCGGCCAAGTGGGTAGCAAAAATGCGGGACGTTAAAACCGATTCCAATTTTCTGTTTCTCGATACGAATATGGAAGCGGGACACAGCGGGGCTTCGGGCCGATTTGAGGCATTGAAAGAGCTTGCCAAAGAATTTAGTTTTTTACTACATTTGGAAAAAATTGAAATCTAAATAGTTTTTTTTTGTTAAATTTGCAGGGATTCGAGACTTGCCCAAACGCATTGCGACCTCGATTTAATTATTTTTTTATGAAAGAAGAAATAAAGGCCTACAATAATATCCTTGAACTTATCGGCAACACCCCATTAGTAAAGTTAAACCGCGTTACCGAAAATCTGAAAGGAAATTTTTATGCTAAGGTAGAAGCTTTCAATCCGGGACATTCCACAAAAGACAGGATTGCATTATACATCATAGAAGAAGCAGAAAAAAGGGGCATTCTTTCGCCGGGCGATACAATCATAGAAACTACATCGGGCAATACGGGCTTTAGTCTGGCTATGGTAAGCATCATCAAAGGTTACCAGTGCATTCTGGCCGTGAGTTCAAAATCCTCGCGCGATAAAATTGACATGTTGCGCAGCATGGGCGCCAAAGTTTATGTATGTCCGGCGCATGTTTCGGCCGATGATGAGCGTTCGTACTACAATGTAGCCAAACGCCTCCACGAAGAAACCAAAGGATCTGTTTACATCAACCAGTATTTTAATCAACTCAATATCGATGCGCATTACAAATCCACAGGCCCGGAAATCTGGGAACAGACTGGGGGGAAAATCACGCATCTTGTAGCTTGTAGCGGCACGGGCGGAACGATTTCGGGTGCAGCAAAATACCTGAAGGAGCAAAATCCCGACATTAAAATCCTCGGCGTGGACGCTTTTGGGTCTGTGCTTAAAAAGTACCACGAAACCAAAGAGTTCGACGGTTCCGAAATTTACCCGTACCGCATCGAGGGCATTGGTAAAAACCTGATTCCATCGGCTACGGATTTTGACATCATAGACAAGTTCATTAAGGTAACCGATGAGGAAAGTGCGCACAGAACGCGGGAAATTGCCAAGAAAGAAGGCCTTTTTGTAGGGTATACTTCGGGAGCAGTGATGCAGGCCGTGAAACAATACGCCGAAGAAGGCGAATTCGACGAAAACTCAAACATCGTAATGATTTTCCCCGATCACGGTTCGCGTTACATGAGCAAGGTGTTCAGCGACGAATGGATGAACGATCAGGGCTTCTTCGACAGTGTGAATGCTGCGGAAGCTCAGAAAATTGAGTTCATAAAGTAACGAGATAAAGCAAATGAGAAGCCCCGGTTTTCCGGGGTTTTTTTATGGGGTTTAGAAAGTAGTGCGATTCTCGGCCGCGGAAGCCAGGAATCTTGCACAATTGCGTAGTGCACGGAGCTTTATTGAGGCAAATACAGCGTCATTTCTCCTTTTTCGAATGACAATTCATCCAAATGACCCATTTTCTGTTTATCGCCCGTTATTAAATGCATGTGTAAAAAGGTGTCGTGGTGGGTGAAAATCGCTTGGTGTTCAGTTGAAAAGAAACCGACGATTTCACAAGGTTCGTTGATGATTTGGTAATCCACGAGTCCCTGATGCGCTTCCTCCGGAGAACTTACTTTGGAGCCTTCAGGTAAATTCACGATGTGGATTTTTGCTTGTTTTACGGTTCCTTTTAGCTTGAACATAAACGGGCGTGGCGCGTTTTTGGTTAATTTGTCGATTTGTTTTTCGAGTTCCGATATCGACCCATAGCCTCCCGACAAAGTCTGTTCGCTCCAATCCGAAACATTCGCGTAACCGAAAAATGGCGCTTTTATATCGTAGGTTTCCTCGACCTTCATTGTGGAATCGGCAGCTACAGTGGATTTATACGATTTGCCGTCCAGAATTAATATTTCACCGGACAAATATTCGACAGGCCCGAGTCCGTAGAGATTCGTTTTATCTGAAATCGTATCCAGATGAATGTTCCCGTAAAGTTGTCCTTTTCTCATGACGTTTTTCATCTCTCCGACGATGGTCACAGCGTTTGCGTTGTTCGTTTCAGATTCTGGACTGCAACTCGCCAATGTCAACATCGCAAGTCCGATAAGGGCTGTTCTAACGTTCATTTTTTCTCAATTCTGGTTATTGCATTATCAAAGCGCTAATAATCGATTTTGTCTAAGCCGCTGAGCCCGGACTTAACAGGCGGGTAGCGATAAATGTTCGCGTGAGCGATGGGAGCAAAGTGCCGTGCACTGCGGACAGCGCGACGGCCGCCGCATCATCTCGGTATTCGCAGGTGTTTATTACGGCCGGCACGCCCCAATTTAAATGGAAAATCGGCTACTCTGCTGATTCTTGCATCGTATGGTAAACGTTCTGAACATCGTCGTCTTCCTCGATGCGCTCGAGCAGTTTCTCCACATCGGCCACTTGCTCCGGTGTCAACGCTTTGGTTACCTGAGGAATGCGCTCGAAACCGGAAGAAATAATCTCGATGTTGCGGGCCTCGAGTTCCTTTTGGATCGCTCCGAAATTTTCGAACGGCGCATATATGTGAATGCCGTCTTCGTCTTCAAACACTTCCTCGGCGCCAAAATCAATGAGTTCGAGCTCGAGTTCTTCTGCGTCGAGGCCGTTTTTTGGAATCGCGAAATTGCAGGTATGGTCAAACATGAATTCCACCGAACCCTGGGTGCCGAGCGTTCCGTTGCATTTGTTAAAATAACTGCGCAGGTTGGCTACCGTGCGGTTGTTGTTGTCCGTAGCGGTTTCAATTAAAATCGCAATGCCGTGTGGCGCATACCCCTCAAACAGCACCTCTTTATAATTCGCGGTATCTTTGTCCGTCGCTTTTTTAATGGCGCGCTCTATGTTTTCCTTAGGCATATTCGCCGCCTTGGCGTTCTGCATCACGGCGCGTAATCTCGAGTTTGCTTCGGGGTTAGGGCCGCCTTCTTTTACCGCCATGACAATGTCTTTGCCTATGCGTGTAAAGGCTTTAGCCATGGCCGCCCAACGTTTCATTTTTCTTCCTTTGCGAAATTCAAACGCTCTTCCCATATATAAATGTATTTAGTGCCCGAAAGGCAGCGCAAAAATAAAATTTTCGTTAGAATTCAAACGAATCAAACTTTATAAAATGGCGTTTTTACGACTTTGGCAGCCACATCATTTTTGCGGATGCGCACAAAAATCGCTGTATCCGGCGCGGCAAAACCGGTTTCCACGTATCCCAGTCCGATGCCTTTTCCGAGCGATGGAGCCATGGTCCCCGAAGTGACGCGTCCGATGACATTGCCGTCCTTGTCTACGATTTCGTAATCCTGACGAGGAACGCCGCGGTCCAGCAGTTCGAATCCGACAAGTTTGCGCGATGGTCCGGCCTCTTTCTGGGCTTTGAGCGCGGCCGCGTTTATAAAGTCTTTCGTGAATTTTGTGATCCATCCAAGACCTGCCTCAAAAGGCGAAGTAGAATCGTCTATATCATTGCCGTACAAGCAGTAACCCATTTCCAGCCTGAGCGTATCCCGAGCCGCAAGTCCGATAGGTTTAATGCCAAAATCAGCTCCTGCTTCGAACACGCGGTTCCAGATATCAACGGCATCTTCGTTCTTAAAATAAATTTCAAAACCGCCGCTTCCCGTATAACCGGTCGCCGAAATAATTACCTCCGGAATTCCGGCAAACGTTCCTGTTTTAAAATGGTAAAACGGGATTTCCGACAAATTCACATCGGTAAGCGATTGCATGGCTTGGGCAGCTTTCGGGCCTTGAATGGCAAGCAGCGAATATTGGTCCGAGGCGTTTTCGAGTTGAGCGCCCATATCGTTGTGAGACGAAATCCACGCCCAGTCCTTTTCGATGTTCGATGCGTTTACCACGAGCATATAGCGATCCTCGTTTATGCGGTAAACAATCAGATCGTCGACGATACCGCCTTCGAGGTTTGGCATATAAGCGTACTGGGCTTTCCCGATGCTAAGGGTAGCGGCATCGTTGGAAGTGACTTTCTGAATAAGATCCAGCGCTTTTGGGCCGCTGACGAAAAACTCGCCCATGTGAGACACGTCAAACACACCAACGCCCGTGCGAACCGTTTCGTGTTCCGCATTGACGCCTTCGTAAGTAATAGGCATATTATAGCCGGCAAAGGGCAAAATTTTGGCGCCGAGCGCTTCGTGAATCTGGAAAAGGGCTGTATTTTTCATGAAAAGTTTGGTTTTTTGAAGCCGCTAAGATACTCAAATTTCGAGCGTCGTAAAAATGCGAACCCGCTGAATCTATCTGCAAATGTCCTAAATTAGGCGTTTACTTATTGCCGATGAAGTACAAACTGATTACCCCACACGTTTGCAGATCCGTTTACCGGCCGCCGCGCGCAGACGACGATAAACGAAGCCGCGGACACGCATTTATCGTAGCCGGAAGTTTTGGCAAAATGGGCGCCGCCACACTTATGGCCCGGGCCGCGATATCCTCTGGTTGCGGCGTGGTAACGGCTTTTGTTCCTCGCTGTGGTTACGAAATCATGCAGGTTTCGGCCCCTGAGGTTATGGTTCAATGCGATGCCCAACAAGATTATATATCGGACATAGATTTTGATGTTCGGTTTGACTGCGCCGGAATAGGGCCGGGGATAGGGCAGCACAACCAAACGATAGACGCAATCGGGCGCTTTTTGGACCGCATCGAAAAACCTGCGTTGTTGGACGCCGATGTGTTGAATATCTTAGGCCGGCATCCTGAATTGATCGCAAAAGTGCCCGCAGACAGCATTCTTACGCCGCATTTTCGCGAGTTGCAGCGGCTGTTGCAGACACAGGAAACCCAGCTGATTCCGCTCCGGCAAATGGCAGTGGATTATGCCCGAAAACACCGCCTCATCATCGTGATAAAAGGCGCCCCAACATTTGTTACCAACGGCACTCAACGGTTTGAAAACACAACCGGAAACCCCGCATTGGCTACAGCAGGCAGCGGAGACGTGTTAAGCGGCATTATTACAGGTTTGCTGGCTCAGTCATACGAACCGATGCAAGCCGCCCTTCTCGGTGTTTACCTGCATGGAAAATCGGCGGATTTAGCGATCCAGACGCGAGCTACAGAACCATTTCTGGCCAGCGATATCATCAGTGGGCTGTCGGACGCATTTCTGCATTTGGGAGCCCAAACGTAAAAGTTATGGGGTATTTGTGAAAAAAGGTTGCGTAATCAGGCTTATTTGCGGACTTTTGAGGCGGTTTTATTACACCCGAATTCATGGAAAACACACACTATATCAGCTCCGACGTTCTGAACTTAGAGACAATCAACGATATTGTCAGCAATGGTAAAACGCTCGCACTTTCAGAGGAAGCGCGCGTGAACATTCAAAAATGCCGAACCTATCTGGATACAAAAATGGACAGCCAGGACGACCCGATTTACGGCATTAACACCGGATTTGGCGCCCTGTACAACATTAAAATCGAGCGCGACAAACTCTCGCAACTCCAGGAGAATCTCGTGAAATCTCACGCTTGCGGCACTGGCGAATTCGTCCCCGAGTCGATTGTCCGGATAATGTTGTTACTTAAAATTCAGTCGCTTTCTTACGGAAATTCGGGGGTGCAGATTCAAACTGTCGAACGGCTTATCGAACTGTATAACAACGATATCACGCCGGTTATTTACACTCAGGGTTCCCTTGGCGCTTCCGGGGATTTAGCACCGCTTGCACATTTGTGCCTGCCGCTGATTGGCGAAGGTGAAGTATGGCAAGACGGGGCGCGCAGAAAAGCCGCCGACGTAAACGCGCAGTTTGGCTGGGCGCCGATTACCCTGCAGTCCAAAGAAGGACTTGCGCTGCTTAACGGAACGCAGTTTATGTCCGCTTATGGCGTTTATGTGTTGCTTCAGGCGAGCAAACTGTCTTACCTCGCAGATTTGATCGGGACGTTGTCGCTCGAAGGGTTCGACGGGCGCATAGAACCGTTTAACGAACTGCTACACCTGATTCGCCCGCACAAAGGCCAGATTGTGACCGCAGCCAGAATCAGCGGATTTTTGAACGGCAGCCAGATTATTGCTCAAACAAAGCAGCACGTTCAGGATCCGTATTCGTTCCGGTGCATGCCGCAGGTTCACGGCGCTTCTAAAGACGCGATTGATTACGCAATGAAAGTTTTTAAGACCGAAATAAACTCGGTTACGGACAACCCGAACATTTTCGTGCAGGCAGATCGCATTCTTTCGGGCGGGAATTTCCACGGCCAACCGCTCGCACTTGCGCTGGATTTTCTGGGAATGGCGCTGGCCGAGCTCGGCAATATTTCTGAGCGGCGCACCTACCAACTGATTTCGGGATTACGCGGATTGCCGCCATTTTTGGTAAGCGAACCCGGTTTGAATTCCGGATTTATGATTCCGCAATACACTGCCGCAAGCATTGTGAGCCAGAACAAACATTTAGCAAACCCGGCATCTACGGACAGCATCGTTTCTTCGAACGGCCAGGAAGACCACGTGAGCATGGGCGCCAACGCGGCGACTAAAGCTTTGCGCATCGTGGAAAACCTTGAGACGATTCTCGCAATTGAGCTGTTCAACGCAGCTCAGGCAATGAGTTTTAGACGCCCGCTTAAAACGAGCGACTTTCTTGAGCAGTTCCTTTCGCTTTATACGGCCGATGTTCCCGTGGTTACCCAAGACCGCGTACTTCACGAGGACATTGAAAAATCGCGCGCGTTTTTGCGTTCGTTCGCCATTGACAACGACCTGCTCCGATAAGTCGGGATTGGTGAGTTTTGTTTCTCAGGCCGACGGTGTGCGCGTGAGGGAGCGACGAGGAAAGCCCGCAGCTTTTTTGCGAGGACTTGGAACAAAGCGCCCGACGCGGCCGGTTTTTGGATAATGGTTTCCGCAGTGGAATTGAAGGCCGCGGCACGCCCGAAAAACTGGCGTTAAGGTTACGCTAAAGCGCGTGTTGGGAGCGGATTCCTGTTAAAAATTGCGTATTTTTGCCGCTTATTTTAAAACTTTCGACTATGTCTCATGTACATGTGGGGCTTGTGCAAATGTCTTGTACGGCCGACAAGCAGCAAAATTTGGACAAAGCCATTCGCGAAATTCGGATTGCGGCTCAAAAAGGGGCGCAAATCGTGTGTTTGCAGGAACTTTTTACGTCTTTGTATTTTTGCGATGTTGAAGATTACGACAATTTTAAACTGGCCGAACCGATTCCCGGACCAAGTACGGACGCACTGCAAAAAGTGGCGGCTGAACTGGGCGTGGTGATTATTGCGTCCTTGTTTGAGAAGCGCACCGAAGGTTTGTATCACAATACGACTGCGGTTATTGATGCCGATGGTTCTTACCTTGGGAAATACCGCAAAATGCATATCCCCGACGATCCTGCGTATTACGAGAAGTTCTATTTTACACCGGGCGATTTGGGCTATCGCGTGTTTGAGACGAAGTTCGCGAGAATCGGGATTCTGATTTGCTGGGACCAATGGTACCCGGAAGCGAGCCGCATTACGGCGCTTATGGGCGCAGAAATCCTGTTTTACCCCACGGCGATTGGCTGGGCGACGGATCAGGATGAAGAAACGAACAAAGACCAGTACAACTCCTGGCAGATTATCCAGAGATCGCATGCCGTGGCCAATGGCGTTCCAGTGGTAAGCGTGAACCGCGTGGGCTTTGAGCAGGACGGAGCGATGAAATTCTGGGGCGGCAGTTTTGCGACCAACGCTCAGGGGAAATTGCTGTACCTGGGTTCGCACGAAGAGGAAGAAACTACCGTAGTGCCGCTGAATTTAAAAGAATCAGATTACTTTAGAATGCACTGGCCGTTTTTGCGCGACCGCCGCATTGACAGTTACCAACCGATTACCAAACGTTTTATCGACGGAGACTAATGGCTCAACAAATCCTTACTCCGCGCGAACTCGGTTTTTATTTTCCGGCCGAATTTGAAAAACAGACGGCCTTGTGGCTTTCGTGGCCGCACAAAGAGGCTTCATGGCCCGGAAAACTTGATACGATTTACGATCCGTACAGCGAATTTATTCTGCGCGTGGCCTCACACCAACGCGTGTGCATTAACGTTGGCGGCGATGGAATGCGCGACTTTGCATTAAACGCCATAAGGAACTGCCGGTACGCGAAAACCGTTCATAACCTTGAGACGCTTCTCGAAAACGTGCGGTTTTACTACCATCCGACCAACGATGCATGGTGCCGCGACCACGGACCGGCTTTTCTCGTGAACCGGGAATTGCGTCAAAAAGCTATTGTTGATTGGGGTTATAATGCCTGGGGCGATAAATACCCTCCGTATGATCTGGACGATGTCATTCCGACGCGGATAGGAGAGGCGCTTGGACTTCCCGTTTTTGAACCAGGAATCGTCATGGAAGGCGGGGCAGTGGAGTTCAACGGCAACGGTACGCTTTTGACCACTACAGCCTGTTTACTCAATGAAAACCGCAACCCGCATCTGTCGCAATCGCAAATAGAGCAGAAGCTTATGGATTTCTACGGAGTTTCAAACATTTTATGGCTCGCGGACGGCATCGTGGGCGACGACACCGACGGCCATATCGACGACATTACGCGCTTTGTGAATCCGGATACTGTGGTGACCGTGGTCGAAGAAAACAAGTCTGACGAGAATTACGAACTACTGCAGCACAACCTAAAATTGTTGCACAAAATGAGGCTCGAAAATGGCAAACCACTGAATATTGTGGAATTGCCTATGCCGAAGCCCGTGATATACGACGACCAGCGATTGCCTGCGTCCTATGCGAATTTTTACATTTCAAATCAGAACGTAATTGTTCCTACATTCCGCGACACGGCTAACGATGAAAAGGCGCTCATGATTCTCGAGACGCAGTTTCCGGACCGAAAAGTGGTCGGTATTGATTCGACAGACCTGATTTGGGGATTGGGCAGTTTTCATTGTCTGAGCCAGCAAGAACCTGCGGTTTAACTGTTAAATATGTGCATTCCAAGGATTTGGATATAATTTCTTGATACCTTTAAGTAAATTATCAAATCATGGACGCAACAAGCCCACAGGGTTTTACGGATCGCAGCGATTCCGGGAACCCAATGACCGATCAGAAACAAGCTGTTCCCGGTACGTCCGAAGTTCAGTCTGACCTGAAGCCGATACAGAAAAAGGCAAAAAAATCCGGTTCGGTTCACAACGGGCGTTACCGGATGTTTTCAAACCATTCGTCGGCCTCTGACCAACCGCGAACGTTTACGGGGTTGTAGAACATCATAAAGAGCTTTCGGGCTCTTTTTTTTATGAGGTTTCCTTGTGCTTAAAGTTCTTTTCGATGGCTCTGATCATTTCGCCGGCGATGTCTTTGTGGGTAGCACCTTCGATGCCTTCGAGCCCCGGAGACGAATTGACTTCGAGCAATAACGGACCTTTGGAAGAGCGTATGATATCGACGCCCGCTACTTTGAGATCCATTGCCTTTGCGGCGCGAATTGCGATTTTCTTTTCTTCGGGCGTAGGTTTTATAACCGATGCCGTGCCACCGAGGTGAATATTCGCACGAAACTCACCCGGAAGGGCCTCGCGCTGAATGGCCGCAACCACTTTTCCGTCAATCACAAAACAGCGGATGTCTTTGCCGGCCGCTTCTTTTACGAATTCCTGAACCAGAATATTGGCGTTAAGACTTTTAAACGCGTTGATTACGGATTCTGCTGCTTTTTTAGTTTCGGCCAGCACGACGCCTTTGCCCTGAGTACCTTCGAGCAGTTTGACAATCAAAGGAGTGCCACCCACCATTTTAATCAGATCGTCCGTATCGAGCGGTGAATTCGCAAAGCCCGTGGTCGGAATGTCGATGCCGCTGTTCAACAATAACTGAAGCGAATACAATTTGTCGCGGGATTGCGTAATTGCCTTTGAGGAGTTCAGCACGAAAACTTTCAATGCTTCGAATTGCCGTGTAAGCGCGCAGCCGTAAAACGTAATGCTGGGCCGTATTCTTGGAATGATCGCGTCAAAATTATTCAGGATCCGGCCGCCCCTGTAGTGGATTTCCGGATTTGTGGCGTCGAGTTTCATATAGCATTCCTTAATGTTCAGAAAATGCATTTCGTGACCCCGCATTTCTCCGGCTTCCATAATGCGTTTGTTCGAATACAGTTCCGGATTGCTTGCCAGTACGCCTATGCGCAGCCCCTGAGTAGGCTTTACCGCGTTTTTGTAGAGTTCCTTCAGCGCGTCGGCCGAGGGTTGACCGAGCAAATACTGCTGAGCCGGATCTACGAGCATTCTGCCGCTCATCGCTTCGCGACCAAGCAACATTCGGAAACCCATCGAATCCCGGTTTGTCAGCGTGAGTTCTATCGGCCATTGTTGCCCGCCTATATCGATGATGCTGCTAATCACATAGCGCTGTTCTTTAAAGCCGCTGGAACTTTTAACGATTCGCTTTCCGATTAACGGTGCCTCGCAGTGCAAAACCGTGCGTACGTTGTTCTGTATCGGATTGATGTCGAAACGCAGCCAATGGGCGTCGTCTTTTTTAAACGGGGCGATGTTGATTGCGTGCAGGGCCGATGTTTTGGCTCCCGAATCTACGCGTGCTTTAATTTGCGGAATCCCGAGTTCTGGAAATGAGCACCATTCTTCGCTGCCAACGACGACTTTTTCGTTTGTCATAACTTAAAAATAAAAGTCCAAAGTAAAATAATTTCGGTCATTAATCCACCGATCGCATTAAAAATAAAAAAACCCGCCGAAGCAGGTCTTTTTAAACATTATAACGGTTAACTCGCCGGGTTTTCGGCTTTTTGAACCGTGACGGTGAGCTCCTGAGCGGCCTGGTCGAGATCCATCAGAATTTCGTCCCCGCTTGCAATCTTAGAGGTGATAATTTCTTCGGCCAGCGCATCTTCGACATATTTCTGAATCGCGCGTTTCAGCGGACGGGCGCCGAATTGCTTGTCGAATCCTTTGTCGGCAATAAACGCCTTGGCGGTATCGGTCAAACGCAACACATATCCGAGTTCGGCGATGCGCGCATACAGTTTTTTGAGCTCGATTTCTATGATTTGGTCGATGTGCTCTTTTTCGAGCGGGTTAAACACAATCACGTCGTCGATTCTGTTCAGGAATTCGGGTGCAAATGCTTTTTTAAGCGCGTTTTCAATAACGCTCTTCGCATGCTCATCGGCCTGTGCAATTTTCGCTGCTGTACCAAATCCGACGCCTTGACCAAAATCTTTCAATTGTCTCGCGCCGATGTTGGACGTCATGATGATAATCGTGTTTTTAAAGTCAATTTTGCGTCCGAGGCTATCGGTCATAAAACCGTCGTCGAGCACTTGAAGCATCATGTTGAACACATCCGGGTGCGCTTTTTCGATCTCATCGAGCAGCACTACGCTATAGGGTTTGCGGCGCACTTTTTCTGTCAACTGGCCACCTTCCTCGTAACCTACGTATCCCGGAGGCGCACCAACCAGACGCGAAATAGCAAATTTCTCCATGTATTCGCTCATATCGATGCGCACGAGAGCGTCTTCTGAATCAAACAATTCACGCGCAATGACTTTTGCCAACTGGGTTTTCCCGACACCGGTCTGACCGAGGAAAATAAACGAACCAATAGGTCTGTTCGGATCTTTAAGCCCGGCACGGTTACGCTGAATCGATTTTGAGATTTTGGCCACAGCCTCGTCCTGTCCGATGACCTTTCCGCGGATAAGCTCGGGCAGCTTTGCGAGTTTGTTGCTTTCGGTCTGCGCGATGCGGTTTACGGGAATTCCGGTCATCATCGACACTACATCGGCTACATTGTCTTCGGTAACCACAATGCGGTTCGATTTTGAATCTTCTTCCCATTTTTCCTGAGCGACGGCAAGGTCTTTTTCGATGCGCTTTTCATCGTCCCGCAATTTGGCAGCTTCTTCGTATTTCTGCTTTTTAACGACGGTGTTTTTAAGTTCGCGCACTTCTTCCAACTGGCGTTCGAGATCCAGAATCTGCTTTGGTACGTCGATGTTGGTAATGTGAACGCGGGAACCGGCCTCGTCCAGCGCATCAATGGCTTTGTCGGGCAGAAAACGTTCGGACATATAGCGGTTGGTCAGCTTTACACAAGCCTCGATAGCCTCAGGTGTATAAGCAACAGAGTGGTGGTCTTCGTATTTGTTTTTAATGTTGTTCAGAATTGTAATCGTCTCCTCAACCGAAGTCGGCTCAACGATGACTTTCTGGAAACGGCGTTCCAAAGCGCCATCCTTCTCGATGTACTGGCGGTATTCGTCCAGGGTCGTAGCACCGATACATTGAATTTCGCCCCGGGCCAACGCCGGTTTGAACATGTTGGACGCATCGAGCGATCCCGTAGCACCTCCCGCACCTACAATAGTGTGAATCTCGTCGATAAACAGAATGATGTCGTCGTTTTTCTCGAGTTCGTTCATAACCGCTTTCATGCGCTCTTCGAACTGACCGCGGTATTTGGTTCCGGCCACAAGACTGGCAAGATCCAGCGTTACGACGCGTTTGTTAAACAAAATGCGCGATACTTTCTTCTGAATGATGCGCAGCGCCAAACCTTCTGCAATCGCCGATTTACCAACACCGGGTTCGCCAATCAGCAGCGGATTGTTCTTTTTGCGGCGGCTCAGAATCTGGGACACGCGTTCAATTTCTTTTTCGCGGCCCACGACCGGATCCAGTTTGCCTTCTTCGGCCATTTCTGTTAAATCCCGCCCAAAATTATCGAGCACAGGTGTTTTGGATTTTTTATTCTTGTTCGCGGGATTCGAAAAAGTTCCCTCGCGCATGCTGTCATCTTGTCCGGAATCGTCGTTATAAGACTCGTTTCTGGGCAGATTCTCCATGAATTCGTCGTCGTTTGGCGTCATGTTTAAATACTGTTCTTTGGCTGCGTCATAATCAATCTTGAGCTTGTTGAGCAGCTTGGTGGTTGGATCGTTTTCGTTTCTGAGGATACACAACAGCAAATGCGCCGTACTGATCGAAGAGCTTTGAAAAACCTTTGCCTCAAGGAATGTGGTTTTCAGTGCGCGTTCGGCCTGGCGTGTCAAGTGCAGGTTTTTCTTTTCGTTACTTGTGTCAATGTTAGGATTGGCGGGACTTAGCACCTCGACTTTGCGTCGCAAGTGATCCAAATCTACAGACAGGCTGTTCAAAATATTAATCGCCTTTCCGTTTCCGTCTCTTAATATACCGAGCATAAGGTGTTCCGTACCGATGAAGTCATGGCCAAGCCTTAATGCCTCCTCTTTACTGTACGTAATAACATCCTTAACCCGTGGTGAAAAATTATCGTCCATGATTTAAAATTTGGGCAGTTTAATGTTAGCAGTTCGGCCCGCATTTGGCAAAAACTGTTCCCGTAAGCACCGCTGTCAGCTAAGTGACAAAAAAAACGGGGAAATATTAGTTAAACATGTACTAATTTATTAACCTAAACCTCGGAATGATTGTTAATAAAAGACTCTGAAAATGCCCGCACCAATGACTGCCAAATGGCCTAAATTACCTATATTAGCGAGATTTTTCTATCCAAACAAATTATAAGGAATTATGTCAGACGGATCTAAGCTCATCCCAATTAATATTGAGGATGAAATGAAAACCGCATACATCGATTACTCGATGTCGGTAATTGTGTCACGTGCGCTGCCTGATGTAAGGGACGGCCTGAAACCAGTGCACCGACGCGTCCTTTACGGAATGTACGAACTGGGTGTACTTTCCAACCGCGCTTATAAAAAATCCGCCCGTATCGTCGGAGAAGTATTAGGTAAGTACCATCCGCACGGCGATTCGTCAGTTTACGACACCATGGTGCGTATGGCGCAGGAGTGGAGTCTGCGTTATTTGCTCGTAGACGGACAAGGTAACTTTGGATCTGTAGACGGAGACAGCCCTGCGGCCATGCGTTACACAGAGGCGAGAATGCGCAAGATTTCCGAAGAGATCCTGGCCGACATCGACAAAGAAACCGTAGACTTTCAACTCAACTTCGACGATACGCTGGAAGAGCCGCGCGTGATGCCAACCAAAATACCGAACCTGCTGATTAACGGAGCGTCCGGGATTGCCGTGGGTATGGCTACGAACATGGCGCCCCACAATCTTACCGAGGTTATTAATGGTACTCTGGCCTATATCGATAAAACCGACATCGAAATAGACGAACTTCTCGAATACATCAAAGCGCCCGACTTTCCTACCGGCGGCGTTATTTACGGGTACGATGGCGTACGTGAAGCGTTTAAAACCGGACGTGGACGTATTGTCATGCGCGCTAAAACGAACTTTGAAGAAATCGACGGACGCGAATGTATCGTTGTCAGCGAAATTCCCTATCAGGTGAATAAGGCCGATATGATCAAGAAAACCGCGGACCTTGTCAACGAGAAAAAGATCGACGGCATTGCCAACATACGGGACGAATCTGACCGCCATGGAATGCGCATTGTTTACATTTTAAAGCGCGATGCCGTTCCGAATGTGGTCCTGAATACGCTGTTTAAATACACTCAGTTACAATCGTCGTTCAGCGTAAACAATATTGCGCTTGTGAACGGCCGCCCGCAGCTGCTGAACCTCAAAGAACTTATTCACCATTTTGTGGAACACAGGCACGATGTAGTTGTGCGCCGTACGCGTTACGAATTGCGCAAGGCCGAAGAACGCGCTCACATCCTCGAGGGATTGATCATCGCATCGGACAACATCGACGAAGTAATACAATTGATCCGCGGCTCGAAGGATGGGGAAGAAGCCCGTCAGAAACTCATCGAGCGATTCAGTCTTACCGAAATTCAGGCACGCGCTATTGTAGAAATGCGCCTGCGTCAGCTCACGGGCCTCGAACAGGACAAACTGCGCGCAGAATACGAAGATTTGCTCACGCTAATTCAGCGATTGAAAGATTTGCTCGAAAGCAAAGACCTGCGTATGGAACTGATTAAGGAGGAACTCATAGAAGTGCGCGACAAATACGGAGACGCGCGCCGCTCTACGATTGAATACGCCGGAGGAGATGTCAGCATCGAAGATTTGATTGCAGATGAAAGCGTTGTAATCACCATTTCTCACGCGGGTTACATCAAACGCACGCCCCTGTCCGAATACAAAATCCAGAACCGCGGAGGAGTAGGCCAGAAAGGGGTTGCTACTCGCGATCAGGACTTCCTTGAGCACCTTTACGTAGCCACGAACCACCAGTATATGATGTTCTTTACGCAGAAAGGGAAATGTTACTGGATGCGCGTTTACGAAGTTCCCGAAGGAAACAAAACGAGCAAAGGCCGTGCGATTCAAAACCTGATCAACATCGAAAACGACGACAAAGTCAAAGCGTTCATTTGTACTCAGGATTTAAAGGATGTCGAATATGTGAACAGCCACTTCGTCATCATGGTAACTAAAAAAGGTCAGGTCAAGAAAACACCGCTCGAACAATACTCGCGTCCGCGCGTAAACGGGGTAGCCGCCATTACGATCCGCGAAGACGACGAACTGCTCGAAGCCAAACTGACCAACGGCGAAAGCCAGGTACTCGTGGCGGTAAAATCGGGCAAACTCGTCCGGTTCGAAGAAAGCAAAACGCGTCCGATGGGGCGAACGGCTTCCGGAGTTCGCGGCATTACGCTGGCCGGAGACAACGACGAAGTAATCGGCATGGTAACTGTAAACGACATGTCCAGCGAAATTCTAGTAGTTTCTGAAAACGGTTACGGAAAACGTTCTTCTCTCGAGGACTACCGCGTAACCAACCGGGGCGGAAAAGGTGTAAAAACGCTGAACATCACCGAAAAAACAGGCCAGCTCGTTTCTATTAACAACGTAACAGACGCGGACGACCTGATGATTATAAACAAATCCGGACTTACGATTCGCATGGCCGTAGAAGACCTGCGCGTGATGGGCCGTGCGACTCAGGGCGTACGTTTGATTAACATCAAAGGAAACGACTCCATTGCGGCTGTGACCAAAGTAATGAAAGAAGAGGAAGTTATAGACGTAGACGCCGAAATGATAGACCCCGACACAGAGGGCGACACAGATTTTGACGCGAACGCCACTACCGAAACTCCCGAACAAGAATAAGTAAAAGCAACAAACATGAAAAAAAGTCTGATTATTGCCGCTGCGTTTGCGATTGCATCGAGCGGATATGCGCAAAAAGACGAGCTCAGAACGCTGCGCAGAATTTACGATAAAACAGCCGCTTCGGCAAAAGACATTCAGAAATACCGCGAAACCCTCGCTCAGGCCGAGCCGCTTATGGCAAACGCCTCCGAAGCAGACCGCGTGTATTTTAACTACTACAAAGCAATGTCGCCATTGTTGGCATTGGAACTGCCCGAAAACCAGAAGAACCCGGATGCGATGCGCGATTTGCTCGACATTCAAACCGTAAAAAGCATTGCCTCAGCTTCTGAAGCAGTATTGCAATACGAAAAAACATCGGGTAAAAAACAATATACGGACGATGTTCAACAAAACGCGAAACGCTTTTCGCAGCCGCTTCTGAACCGCGCCATTGCGCTCGGCAGGGAGCAGAAGTTTGCCGAATCCTCGGAGATTTTGCACGCGTTATACCTCGTGGACAAAACAAACCTCGACAATTTGTACTACGCCGCAAGCTATGCCGTAAACGCCAAGGAATACGACAAAGCGCTCGAGTATTACAACACGTTGATAGCCCAGAATTACACGGGCGAAAAAATTCTCTACACCGCAAAAAGCAAACTCAGCGACAGCTACGAGACTTTTGCGAGCAAAGCAGACCGAGACAATGCTGTGAAACTCGGAACGCACGAGGCGCCTAAAGACGAAAAGGAACCGTCTAAAAAAGGAGAGATTTACAAAAACACTTCATTGATTCTGATTAATCAGGGCAAGATTGAGGAAGCGCAGAAAGCCGTGAGCCAGGCGCGCAAAGAAAATCCGAACGATACTGCCGTAATGCTGGCCGAGGCGGATTTGTACCTGAAACTCAAAGACAACGCTTCTTATACGCGCGTGGTTAACGAGATTTTGGCGAAAGAGCCGAACAATGCGGACCTGATCTATAACCTGGGCGTTCTAGCGATTGATGCGGACAAACTCGATGAAGCTACCGCAAAATTCAACCGCGTAATTGAAATTAATCCGAACTACGCGAACGCTTATGTAAACCTCGCGGCCGTGAAACTGCGCGCCGATGAAGTACTCGTTGAAAAAATCAACAACCTTTCAACCTCTGCGGCCGACAACAAAAAATACGAACAACTGCGTGCCGAGCGCGTAAGCCTGTTTAACTCCGTATTGCCGTTGCTCGAAAAAGCCCATTCGCTAGACCCGAAGAACGACGTGGTTATCGACAACTTGTTAAGCGTTTACGGTTTTCTGGAGATGACTGATAAACGCAAAGCATTGCGCGCCAAAACAGGCCGTTAATTCGTCTTGATGTAAATTATAAACCGGGCTTTCACGTCCGGTTTTTTTTTGCGTTTGATTTTTGTTTGAACCCGGCAGGTTCCATTGCGAATGCGTAAGGGGTTGAAGCAAGTACCGCGTACTGCGAAAGACCCGGCCGCGCCCGCAAATGCCGTTTGCCAGAAACCAGTAAATGGCGCGGTACGCCCAAAAATTAAAAATACGTTTTAATCACGCGAAGCTTGTGCGTGTGGCGGTTGGTTTCCGCGTTGTAAATGCCCAAATGGTCCAGGCGGTCCACGCGAACTTTACCGCTGGCGTGCAGAATGTAGTTGTCGTCCATAATCAGGCCCACGTGAATGATGGCACCTTCTTCGTTGTCAAAAAAAGCGAGGTCGCCGGGTTGGCTCTCCTCTATAAAACTCAGCGGTTCGCCTTGTAGCGCTTGTTGAGACGCGTCTCTGGGAAGTGAAAAACCACAAAGTTTGTACACCATTTGCGTAAGTCCGGAGCAGTCAATGCCAAACGGCGTGCGTCCGCCCCATAAATAGGGTGCGTTCAAATACAAAAATGCGGTGCGAATGACGTTGTTTTTATCCGGTTGTCCATTCACGCGCAAGCCCTCAAAAACGTACTGTCTGGGGTTCACTTCCGGAATGTCGAGGAATTTCAAACTCGCCCCAAGTGGAATGGGCAGCAATTCTCCGCGCGAATCGTGCACGTATTCGATTAAATCGCCGTTGAGCACCTCAGGAGCAGCCTGCAACATTTCGTAAGCCGCTCCCGAAATCTCAATCTGTTGTTTGGAATCCATCCAGCCCTGGTAGCCGTCAAAAGCCGTGCGAACCTGTAACCATTGGTTTTGGCGCGCAACCACTTCAAACGTTTCCCCAAAAAGCAACTGTGACACCATTTCACTGCGGTCGTCTGGTTCGCTGCGAAGGGGCGCAATGGCGAGATTACATATTCCGAACATCGAAAATTTTTATTTGTAGCTGTTTCCTGCTATCCGCTATATCCCCGGGCGGGCCGGGAATGCCGCTGCTATCAGGGCTAGGGCTTTTATCGCTCAATCACAATGGCAGAAGCGCCACCGCCGCCGTTGCAAATGGCCGCCGCTCCAACCTTGGCGTTTTGTTGCTTGAGTACGTTAATCAGCGTTACAATAATGCGCGCGCCGGAACAACCCAGCGGATGCCCGAGTGATACGGCTCCACCGTGAATGTTGACTTTCGCAGGATCCAGGTTCAGAATCTGCATATTGGCAAGTCCTACAACCGAGAATGCTTCGTTGAATTCAAAGAAATCTACGTCATCGATAGTTTTGCCTGCTTTTTCAAGTGCTTTCGGCAACGCTTTGGCCGGAGAAGTCGTGAACCACTTAGGCTCTTGTTCGGCATCTGCGTAAGAAGCAATGTAGGCCAAAGGCTCCAATCCGAGCGATTTTGCTTTTTCTTCGCTCATCAGAACTAAGGCGGCGGCTCCGTCGTTAATCGTGGAGGCGTTCGCTGCCGTAACTGTTCCTTCTTTGGTAAACACCGCATTAAGCGATGGGATTTTATCGAGCTTTACGTTTGTAAATTCTTCGTCTTTGCTCACTATAACAGGCTCTCCGCGGCGCTGCGGTACAGAAACGGGAACGATTTCGTCGTTAAATTTTCCGGCTTCCCAGGCTTTTGCAGAACGCTCGTACGACTGAATCGCAAACGCGTCCTGATCTTCGCGCGTGATTTTGTACTCGGTGGCGCACATATCCGCACAAACGCCCATCGCGTTATTGTCGTACGCGTCGGTAAGTCCGTCTTTTTGCATGCCATCGACCATAGAAG
>CAZTGF010000001.1:47940-61704 GCA_964612955.1 uncultured Flavobacterium sp. | reverse complement strand
ACGCATGCGCCAGGTTGGAAACGTGGAAATTCCGCAAGAAGCGTTTATGGCGGTTCTAAAACTGAACGACTAAATTTTATCGATATAAATAAAATAGCCCCGGAGAGATTCGGGGTTTTTTTTGTTCGAATGAAACGGAAATGACAACAGCTTGTCCCAGCTTCCGATAAATAAAAACCATTTGTGAGCCAAATCATAAATTTTTGAAACGGATTTATCGAGCCGCGGAATCAACGAATCGGGTGTAAAGGTGACGAAAACCGGGCCCTGACACCGGAAATATTGACAATAATTAAAATAAACTGTTAAAGAAAGTACACATTGGCACGATAAAAAATAATCTGTTTTTATTTATACTAAATCTAAATAATGGTATATTTGCCGCTGTAAATCTGAAAAACAAATGGCAATACCGGAGCGTTTCTCTTTACTGTTTCTACTTTTGTGCAGCACCGCAGTATGGTCGCAAAACGGAAAACTCACGGGAACCATCACACTTGACCAAACGCTTCCGGGCATTGGCGTTTCGGTGCTTTTAGAGGAAACTTCCAAATTCGCAGTGTCCGACATGAACGGAAATTTCGTGTTCACCAACCTAACTCCGGGAGAATATACGCTAAAAACTTCTACGGTCGAAGCCGAACCTACCACAGTACGCTGCACGGTGAAATCGGGCGAAAACCACATCAGGATTTCATTGAATTCCAAACCCGCGACGCTTGAGGAAGTGCTCGTAGAATCCAAAACCGCGACGAAAAAGCTAAACGAAAAAGGGTACGCGGTGAGTGTTATTGAAACCCAGAAAGCGCAACTCCAATCGGTTCAAACCAACGAATTGCTGGACCGATCGGCAGGCATCCGCATTCGCCAGACCGGGGGGTTGGGCTCTAACGTCGAATACAATATTAACGGCCTTTCGGGAAATTCGATCCGCATTCTCGTCGATGGCATTCCGGTGCGCAATTACGGGCCGTCTTTCTCGCTGAACAGCATTCCGCCATCGCTGATTGAGCGCATCGAAGTGTACAAAGGCGTATTGCCGCCAAACCTGGCCGATGACGCATTGGGCGGCGCAATCAACATCGTGCTTAAAAAATCGATCCACAACAATTTGTCTGCCTCGTATTCGTATGGCTCTTTTAACACGCATCAGGCGAATGTGAACGGAGGTTACCGCAACGACAAAACCGGATTTACGGTAAACGGCTCGGCTTTTTACAATTATACCGACAACGATTACGAGGTTTGGGGCGATAAAGTCTACACGACAAATCCGAACAACGGAACCATTATCCGCGGCAACAGATACAAGCGTTTCCACGATGCCTACCGCTCCTATGGCGGCAAACTGGACGTAGGTTACACCGATGTCAAATGGGCAGACCAATTCTCAATCGGGGCGTTATTCTCCGATATGTTCAACGAGATTCAGCACGGTTCCACCATGGAAATCGTCTACGGAAACCGCCACGCCACCCAGTCGACTCAAATGCTGAACCTAGCCTACAACAAACGCGATTTTCTTACGCGCGGACTGGACGTAAACGTGCTTTCGACCTACTCCTTCCTGAGGCGCAATGTCGTAGATACGATTGCCGATATTTATACCTGGAGTGGCAATGTCATAGGAACCTGGGCTGCAGGAGGCGAACAGGGGCGCGCTACGCTCGAAGAAAGCGATGAATACAACTTCAGCCTTCGCGCCAATACCTCTTACCAGATCAACGAGAACAACCTCATCGGATTGAACTTTGCGCACAATAATTTCCGGCGCGAACAGGACGATCCGTATATGCCGGCCGCTGAACGCGTGTTCCAGAACGACCGCAACCTGAGCAAAAACCTGATCAGCGTTTCTTATGAAAACAAGGCGTTCAACCAGCGTCTGCGCACGACGTTATTCTACAAATACTACGAACAAACCGTAGAAACAACGAGCATTACGCGCTCGGGCCCGGGTGGCGGGGGTGCGGTGAACGTAAATTACATCGACAATACAAGCCGCGACAACGGTTACGGAATTGCGCTTTCGTATGCGCTGCGTCCCGATGTGCTGATTGTGGCTTCTGGCGAGCGGGCGATACGTTTCCCGGGAAGTACAGAAGTTTTCGGCAATAACGCGGATAACATTCTGGCCAATCCAATGTTGAAACCCGAACAGAGCCTCAACGCGAATCTGGGCGTAAACCTCGGCCATTTCGATTTGTTCTCGGACCGGCACCAGATTGGGTTTAACTTCAACGTTTTTCTTCGCGACACAAAAGACATGATCCGTCAGGGCGTACCGAGTGCCGTTTCGGAAACCTTTGCGTTTGAAAACCTGAATGCAGTAATCAGCAAAGGGTTCGATGCAGAACTCGCTTACAACTACAACCGAAAAGTGTTCTTAACGGCCAATGCGTCGCTGTTCGATTCAAAATTCAACACGAGAAGAGACGCGAACGGAAACCCGTTTTTTTACTACGGGAGCCGGCTTCGGAACGTACCTTACTTTACCTCGAACGTGAATGTGCGCTACAACATGACCGATTTCGTTCAAAAAGGCGCATTGATGTCCTGGCATTATAACCTTGGATTTGTGAACGAATTCCTGCGCGATTGGGAAGGCATTGGAGGCGCAAATCTCGATTACGTTCCAGAGCAACTCGTTCACGATTTCGGATTTACGTACACTTTGCCAAACCGTCGCGTGTCGCTGAGTTTCGATGTGAAAAACATTTTAGACCGACAGGTATTTGACAATTGGGCACTCCAAAAACCCGGACGTGCATTCTACGGAAAAATTAATTATTCAATTCTATAACGCTTTTAACCACATTTTTTAAATCTAATAATTTCTATTCCGATGAAAAATAAATATTTGAAACTGTTCCGGTTAGCCTCAGTGGTTCTCGCTGCGGGTTTTGCGACCTCTTGTAGCGACGACGACAACAACGGCTCGAGTTCCGACCCTACGCTTGGCAGAAAATTTCACGTAGGCTATTCCGTAGGACCTGCTAACGGCAACGCCCAAGTTTACATTCAGGCGCTTGGCAAAGATGTGCTCGACGCTTCTAATCCGATTAGCTTCAACGGCTTCGGTTTTCAGGTTCCTGCCACGAGAACGGCTTTTGTTTTCAGTTCGGATGACGGAGAATACGTTTACTCGCTGAACTACGGCGGTGGCGCGATTGAAAAATACAAATCGAACGGCGGGCAGAGTTACACAAAAGTAGCCGAGGCGAACGTCCAGCCATTCATCGGCACGGCTAACCCACGCTGGACGAAGCTCAACGACGAAACTGCGATGCTTCACAATGTGACGACAGAAAAGCTTTACGACAGCGCTGGGAATTATATCCGCACTAAGGCTACGGCCTGGCTTACGAGCATTCATCTGGCTGATATGAGCATTGGCACGGTAACAAATTTTGAAATTCCTTACAACGAACAGGAAGCCAGTCAGGGCATTCACATTTTCCGCATAGACAAGCCGTTCATCCAAAACGGAAAAGTATTCTACGGCGTAGGAAAACAGAACTACAACCCGGCTACAGACGAAAACGAAACTATGGTTTACACGAATGCGCAACTACTCGTGGTCGACTTCCCTTCGCTCCAGAACCCGACGATTATTTCCACGAATGCGAACGGCGTTATCGGTGCTACCAACGGCTACCGCATGGCTTTGAGTCACACGGACAGCTTTGGAGATACGTATCTGCCAACAACTTCCTCTGAACAAATTCATATGCTCAAAGTGAAAAACGGCGCTTTCGACGAGTCCTACAGCTTTAACATCTCAGAGGCTTTGGGCCACGGCGCTCAGTGTCAGGGTTGGTTCTACGCTAAGGACGGCATTGGCTATGTTCCTTACGTAAACACAGATTTGGGCGGACTCGGAACGAACAATTGGGGTGTAGCCCGAGTGGACATTTACAATAAAACCGTTGTAGATCTTGAGCTTCCGGGCAATTTGTGGTTGCAACAATACCAATCCGGCGTACGCATCGGCGATCAGTTTTACATGTCGATTGCGCCTATCGGAGCCACCGGAAACATTTACGCGTTTGACATCTACTCGACCTCGCCAACGGGTTACACCAAAGGCGCTTCAATCCAGTCCACAGGCGCCGAAAATTATCACATCGGACTTTACTAATAAACGTTTAACCGGGTCCCCGCCCTTAGGGGACCCCATTTTAAATACCATGAGAAAACTATTTTTTACGATTTTAACGCTGGCTGTTGTAGCCGTTTCTTGCAACGATGAAAGCAAATCCAAACGCCGTGGCATTGATTACGCTGAACTTAAATCGCAACTGACGCTCACCGACGAACAAAGCACCAGGTATGACGAAACTGTAGCGAAATACGCGAAAATGGCCGAGGAAAGCCGTGCCGCTGCAAAAGCTAACGGAGCCAAACCGGACCGCGTGGAAATGTTCAAACAAATGGAGGAGCGCACGAATCGGCAAACTGCGGATATGGCTGCTTTTCTGGACGAGGCTCAAATGGCAAAATACAACGACTTTGTGGCGAAAAACGGCCGCAAACGCCCGCGCTACAACGACGAATTACTGGCCCAGCTCAAAACCGAACTCGCGTTGAACGACGATCAGGCTAAAATCCTCGAAGCCTCGAACAACGCGTTTGAAAAAGCCTACCAGGACGCGCACGACCTTTACCACGGCAACGGGGAACTCGCCGCCGACTATTGGAACCGCTACGATACGGAGCGCAAAAACGCACTAAAGCAAGTATTTTCGGAAGAACAATTTGCCCGGTTTAACGACCTGGTAAAAAACGAAGGCCCGAATGCCCTTGCCCGAGCCGAAGCATCGGAAATGAAAAAATAAACCATTGACAATTTACCGGGATTCAGGGTTTAACCGCCTTGAATCCTGTTTTTATTTCCGGTCCGATGAAACTCCTGAAACACCTTGTTCGCAAGCGTCGCAAAAAAGAATCCGCGTTTAAGTACACGATGGGTTTGCTGCATCTGTGGCTTGGACTGCTCTCCTCTGTGGTGATTTTTGTGTGTTGTTTAACCGGGAGCCTCTACGCGTTTAAAAATCAGATTACCGATGCTTACAACCGCGACCAAATCTATGTGAAAGCCGGCAAAAATCCGCTTCCGCTCGATAGCATTCAGGCGCGTCTTTCGGCCCAAAACCTTGAACTTACTTCTGTTGTCATTCCGGCCGAAGTGGACAAAAGCTACGTCGTTTCATTCACCGACACCCAGACAAATGCAGTTAAAACTCAGTACCTGAATCCGTATTCGGGAGCGTTACTCGGCCCAGGACAGCCCGGACCCGAAGCTTTTTTCGCCCTCGTTCTGGACATTCACCGCACTATGTTGCTCAACGAAACGGGCAAGCAAATCGTGGGGGCGTCCGTGCTGATTTTCATCTTCATGATGTTCTCGGGATTCGTGCTCTGGCTGCCGCGTAAACTTAAGGACCTCAAAAAAGCGCTTTCAGTTAAGTTTTCGGGAAAATGGTTCCGACTCAATTACGATTTGCACCGCACGCTCGGATTTTATTCGCTGTTGTTGCTGTTTTTTATGGCCGTTACAGGGTTGTACGTCACTTATCCGTGGGTTAAAAACGCCTTAGTCGTATCTATGGGCGGCGCACCAGTATTGACTTCGGGCCAAAATGCCGAGGCCGATGCCGCAGCCTCGAGCGCCTTTTCGGACCTGCTAAAGGACATGGTAGACAAACAGGACGAACTCGTTGTGTTAAAAGATGTACGCCCGATTTCCCTGGACAGCATTCACGGCCTTGTATCGGCCAAACTGCGTTACGACGCTACAACCTCGATTACGCTGCCGGACGATAAAGATCCGCGATACCGCATTCGCAAAATCAACACTCAGAACTGGCTCGGTGCCCAGTTGCCCGATGAAATTTCGTTCGACAAAACCGGCGTGTTGAAAAGCGTGGATCTGTTCGCAAACAAACCCCTAGACAAACAATTCACTGAACTCGCCAAGCCACTCCACACAGGGGAAATCATGGGATTGCCAAGCATTATTTTGTATTTCGTTATATCGCTCATCGGATGTTCTTTGCCCATAACCGGATTTATCATCTGGTGGAAAAAAGTAAAGCCGTAGCCGCACACCAACCTGTCTTCGTATCTTTGGCCGATAAAAGACATCTTATGTTAGAAGATAAAAATCCCCAGCGCACTTCGGTTGAAAGCTTGGGCGAATTCGGTCTTATCGATCACCTGACCAAACATTTCGAAAATGCGCAACCCTCTACCGTAAAAGGCATAGGCGACGACGCTGCCGTGCTCGATCCGGGCGAGAAACAACTCGTCGTAACCACCGATATGCTTGTCGAAGGCGTTCATTTCGACCTCGCATTTCAGCCGCTTAAACATCTGGGGTATAAAGCCGTTTCGGCAAATGTATCCGACTTATGTGCGATGAACGCCATGCCTACGCAGATTACAGTTTCACTCGCGGTTTCAAATCGGTTTACGCTTGAAGCGCTCGAAGAATTATACGCGGGAATCACACTTGCCGCAAACCGGTACAAAGTGGACGTTGTAGGCGGGGATACTACGAGTTCTGTCACAGGGCTGATTCTTAGCATTACTGCCATCGGCGAAATTGAAAAAGGCGCTGCCGTGTACCGCAACGGTGCCCAACCTACGGATCTGCTCGTTTGTACCGGTGATCTGGGCGGGGCTTATATGGGATTGCAGGTTCTGGAACGCGAAAAGCAAGTTTTTCTTGTTAACCCGAACGCCCAGCCGGATCTGGAGCCATATACTTACCTGATAGAACGCCAACTTAAGCCGGAAGCACGCACGGATGTCCGCACTTTACTGCACGCGTTGGAAATCACACCGACCTCGATGATCGATATTTCCGATGGCCTTTCGTCCGAAATTCTGCATCTGTGCAAACACTCCGATGTGGGCTGCAATCTGTACGAAGAAAAAATTCCGCTCGATCCGCAATTAATCGCGACCTGTGAAGAATTTCATCTGGACGCCACAACCGTAGCGCTCAACGGAGGCGAAGATTACGAACTGTTGTTTACTGTGACCCTAAACGATTACGATAAGCTCAAAGGCAACCCGAATTTTACCGTCATCGGGCATATGACGGCGGCTGCAGAAGGTACGCATCTGATTACGCGCGCAAACACTAAAATTCCGCTAAAAGCACGTGGCTGGAATGCGTTGACAAACGACTAAAAAAGGAAAAAGCGATACTCCCTAATGTATCGCTTTTTTTAAATCCAGTCCTTGCATTCTTTAGGTTAAGTTTTCAATAAGACTGGGATAAGCCTTTGGGGGGCCTATCTGGGCGCTAAGGTACAAATAGTTTTGGTTCGTGACCCTTGCGGTTTTCCGCATATTTGTTAATTAACTATAACAGCCCTTTTTCCCTGGCTTGTCTGATAAGCTCGATGTCCGCGCCCCCGCGCAGGTTAAAACGCTCTTTAAGATTGAGTTTGCGCTTTTCTACGGCACTAAGCGACAACGGCACAAACAGCGGAATATCTTTGGTCTTTACGCCCTTGGACAAGTGATACAGAATTTGCTTGTCAAACTGATCGATGTTTATCGGGTCTGATGCAATTTGCCCGACGAGTTTCTCCACGGTTTGGCTGTAATAATTTTCGCCATGCAGAATCTTGTCAAAAGCGTGAAGCAGTTCGTCGAACGTCAGATCGTTTTTAATTATTAGCCCGTTAGGCGTTACGTTCTTGATAATGCTGCTGATTTTGAGTAACTCGGTGTGCATCGTGAGCAATATTACTTTGCATTCGGGCATTTTTTTGCGCATGAGTCGCGCAAGATCTTCGCCTGAGAATATCTGCTTCTCTTCGTATGGCGGCATGCTGATGTCAAAAAAAGCGATATCGAAATCGTACTCTGCCAGCGTTATTCTCTCGTATCCCGATTTGCAGTCATTCGCCTGAGTAATGTCAAACAGGTACTCATCGGAATTATAGCCTTTGATGGCATTTTTGTAAGCTTCAATGATGAACGGATGGTCATCTACAATGAGGATGTTTGTTTTTTGTCGCATGGTTAAGCTATGATCAATTTGGATTGGACAGTTTCTTTGGAGGCCCGGAAATTCGATTTGGGGTAACGTACCTGTATTGTCGTGCCGCTTCCTTTCTGTGAACTTATTTGGAACTCGCCTCCGCCTTCTTCGGCCCTGGATTGCATGTTGGTCAGGCCGATGCCGCGCGTATTTCGGTCCGCCGAGAATCCGACTCCGTTATCCGATATTTCAAGAGTAAGATCGGCTTGAGTTTGTTCGATGCGTATTGAAACTTGCGTAGCTTTCGCGTATTTGTTAATATTCTGGAGCGCTTCCTGAATGATGCGGTAAAAGTTAATTTTGGACGAGTTGCTCATTTTGTCCCACTCAATGTCCGCGTCTATGTGAAGTTTTACCTCGGGCTCAAAATTACTGCCTTGTTCCTCTACAAGATTGTTCAGAATAACAAGGAAGTTGTCAATTACATTTGTTTTCTCTCTGCTTAAATCGTGCGAAATTTCGCGAATATCCTGCTCAATGCTTTTCAACTCAGCCAGGTAATTGACGCGTTTGAGCCGCGCTTCTTCCCCATCGATACGGTTCAGGCTATCGAGGTTAAGTCGCGCACCGAACAGTCGGCCTAAAACGCCGTCGTGCAAATCCCGCGCAATGCGCCTTTTTTCTTTTATGCGGCCTGCCTCGATCATATTTTGTTGGGCAAGCATCAGGTTGTAAATGTCTTCGTTCGCCTTTTGCTGCGCCTGCTTTAAAAGAAGTTCGCGGTTTTTCGTGCGCTGTGTACGAATCACAAACAGCAACAATCCTATCATTACCGTCCCGATGAAGAACAGGAAGAGCGTTCGGTTTTGCTCCACAAGACGTTCCCTGTCCGATGCGATTTCGTCTGTTTCAAACTGAATGCGCGCAAATTTGTCTTTTACTTTGCGCTCTTCGTGCTTAAGACTGTCGGTGATTCGAATGTAACTTTCCGAATGCATGGAAGCTGCGGCAACATCGTAAGTGGCGAGCACTTTAAGCGGCATTAACTGTTGATGCACATTTCCCGAAAGCCGGCCTATTCGCAGCGCCTGATGTCCGAGTCCCACCGCTTTTGCCGTGTCTCCTCTGGCGGCATAATATTCAGCCATCCGGCACTTTGTAAATATAACGCCTGAAGTGTTTTCGAGTTCGGATTTGATGCGCAGCGATTCGTTAAACAGATTTGGAATTTCGGAGTCGTACAGCCCAACCTTTGTCTTGGAATACGCCAAATTATCGAGCAGTACGGCATACAGGTTCGGGTTTTGCAGCTGAAGATGGGGCTGTTTTAGCGCTTTTGAAAAACATTCAATAGAAGCGGGATAGTTCTTCATGTTCTGGTAAACATTCCCGATGTTATTTAAAGTCGTCGCTACGGATTGCGGATCCTGGAGGCGGTTGTTCTGCGCCAGATTCAACGCGATATTGAGATTCGAAAGTGCCTTTTGATAATCACCTAGCGCGTTGGAAACAATTCCTAAAAGGGAGTGCGCTGTAAACAGAATAGAGTTATCAGGCGCATTTTTGAGGTACCGGATGGTCTGCAGGGCCGCGGATTCACACCCGAAATATTCGTTCTCTATCCAAAGAATTTCGGCTTTGGACAAATTGATAAGGGCGAGGTTGAAATTGTCGGATTTCCTCGCGTATATTTTTTCGGCCCGGATGTAGTAAAACAATGCACTGTCCCGGCTCTGCACAGCCTTGTGATAGTCGCCCAGATACATGGCCGCTCTTGCGATACTATTCGTATCAGATACTGCGAGCGCCCGATGGTAGATGTCTTTACTTACTTTTCCGAATGCATAGATATCATTCCGGTTGTAATAAGAATTGGCTATCTCAAAAAGTTTGCGTGTGGATTGGCTGGAGGGATCCTGCCGTAAAACTTCCCGATGCGCTTTTTGGAGATTTGTCGTTTTTTTTGTCTCGGGCACATTAGCAGAAACTGCTTCATCGAGCCACACAGAAATGCTGTCCGCCGAAGAAGCAGTTGTTGGAGCATCGCCCCGCGAACGGTCGCACCCCGCCAACAGAAACCATAAACTCAGGTAAGCAATTAAATATTTCACTTAATCATAGCTATGGCTTCAAATGTAAACAAAACAATTTAAAACCCGCAAAGAGGTGTGCAATCTAAATCATGCCGGCGCGTCGGGCCGCAAAGATGATATCCTCATCCGTACCTTTTACGATATTAAAAAACTCTTTGATGATCGACTTTCGTTTGTCGATGGCACTCAGCGAGAGGTTCAGGTGTTTGGGGAGGTTTTTGGTTTTCACGCCCTGAGCGAGCAACTTAATGATTCGCCTGTTATAAAAATCGAGATATTTTGATGCGGAACTAATGTTTTGGAAATTCTCTTTGACCGTGGGCGAAACATAAGGCACCCCCTGATAAAGGTCGTCTAATGCTTTTTCCAGTTCTTCGGCCGTAACGTCGCATTTGACCATGATCGCATCCGGTGTGGCACTTTGGTACATTGGGTAAAGTCGCAGCGAATCGGTGTGTGCCGTACTTACAATCAGTTTGCTGAACGGCTTGTGTTTCTTAATGTGTGGCGCAAGGTCAGAACCGTCATATATAAAATTACTTTCATCACCCGGAATCTGTAAGTCCAGAATAATGGCATCGTAATGAACATTAGGCTCCTGAATCAGCGCAAGGCTGTCCGAGCAATTTTGTACAACCTCAAACGTAATTCCCGGTCCATACTTGCTTCGCTTCAAAATGGAAATGTATCCCTCCACAATGGCGGGATGGTCTTCGATAATTAGAACATTCATGACTCACAGTTTTAGTTAAATCAAATTTAATTTTAGCTCAACTGAAGTTCCTTTTGGTTCTGCTTGTTTAATATTTAACCGTCCTCCCATTTCAGAAGCTCGCTGCGTCATATTCCTCAGGCCCATCCCTCTTCGCGCGGTCACGGGAATACCTGTGCCGTCGTCTTCGATGATGACTTTTAGTTTAGTGTCGCGGCGAATAAGCCTGACAACGATCTGACTGCCTTTGGAATATTTTACAGAATTAAAGAAAGCTTCCTTAACAATGTTAAATATATCAACTTTTATTTTATGTGGCAGCACTATCCCCTCAAAATCTTTATCTATTTCACATTTTATGCACATTTTATGTAATGAACGCTGCTCTTCTATGAAGTTCTGAACACTTTCGCCGAGCGAGACGGGAACTTCCTCGGACATCACCAGGCCATGCGCAATCCCACGGATGTGGCGTTCTATATATTGAACCTTCTGCTGATATTCAAAAAAAAGATTCTTAGAATCGTCGGCGGCCAGTCCCAACGAGGCCGCAGACATTTTCATCCGAACCGAGGCGAGCTCATTCATAACATCATCGTGCAAATCACGCGCGATGCGTTCTTTCTCCTCAAAACGCGCAAAGGCTACCTGATCATTCACATCGGCGGCGAGCAACTTCAACGCTCGCTTCAACTTTTGCTTTTTTCGCTGAACTTTCAGAAGTCGCCGCCTTGCGCTACGCAGGTTAAACGAGTGAAAGGCAAGGGTGCAGAATACGATACCGGACGCCACGGATCCGATGAGCGAAAAATCATTTTTCGCGCGTTCCCGCTCTGCAACTATGTATTCATATTCCATTTTTAATTCTGCATAGCTTTTTGGACCGATCCACGCGTCCTCGAGCGCCGCAAGCGTGTTGAGGTACTTTTGCAATTTGCCTATTTCGGTATCGGGCACAATTGGAATGAGAAAGCGCAATGTTTCCTTCATCTGAGCATAATCAGCAACAGAATCAACTTTTCTGAGCGCGTTGAGAGCATAACTGCGTGCGTTGACGGTATCTCCCGCACGCAAATGGTAATCGGCCAATTGTCGTTGGCGATAGGCGGCCGCCACCGGGATCTGCAGCTCATCCCAAACATTTAATTTACGGACGACCTGAGACAGGGAAATTTCGCCAAGTTTCAGGCGGACCATCGCGGCGTTCGATTCGAGAGCAGCTTTCAAAATAGGCTCATCGCACATGGCCCGGCTTAATTTCATTCCTTCGACGTAAAAACAAAGCGCTTCACTCAGCTCACCTCTCTGCTCAAATACATTTCCGATATTATTAAAGTACACCGCCCGTTTAAAATCCTGTCGCTTACCCCGAGCGTGGTTGGCGGCGTGGTCGTGGTAAACTGCCGCATCCGTGTAGCGCTTCTGCCGGGCCTTTATGTTACCGAGCAAACTGTAAACTTCGAATAATTTCGGTTGCTTCCTCTGAGATTCATATTGAAGTACTTTAAGCGTCGCGTATTCAGCATCATCAGTATTATTGCGGTAGTAGTCGATTACAGCCATCGGATAAAGGAAAAGTGTAATCTCCGATTCTTCCGTCAGGCCCGAAGCTACCTGAAATCCCCGCTCATAATAGTGGTACGCGCTGTCAAAAGCCCGGCGTTCAAAATGGTATGATGCACGAGCGCATAACGCGCGCAGCAACGATTTGTCGTTTCCGGTCTCGAACGACAGATCGTGTAGCAAACTATTGCAACGATAAAACAGGCACTCATAATCGCGTTCAGAAGCCGTTTGCTGAATCTGGGTGAGCAGCGAATGATTTGGGACAAGATTATCACCTGTAAGTAATGAGTCGAGCGTTTCCTCCATATAGGCGATCTCACGATCTACACAATAAGACGAGTGCACCGTGTTCAAATATTCTTCGGCATCCTCTTGCTCCTTGTAGGGTTGACAAGACATCACTACCAGCGCAGCGATCCACACGTAGAATTTCATAGGGGTGAAAATGAAAAAAGACTATCGGAAAGATAGTCTTTTTTTCAAACGCCTGAAAATCAGGTGAATATTTTTTTATTATTTTGGTCTTCTTGTATCTGGCACAACTACACCACCTTGAATTCCACCGTAATCTACAGTTTCAGCGAATGTAGAAGTAGGAACAACGTTAGAGTTTTTGATCTCAAAGTCAGAAGTTTGCTCCATTCCAGTAAAAGATGTCAATACCATTACCATTGACATAAGTCCCAAAGTATAAAGTGATTTTTTCATAATGCTTGTCTTGTTATTAGGTTTTTTTTCTAGTTTCCGTAATCGATAAAAGTAAAAGCGCTTTTGTTGATTCAACGGTGTAAAACTAAAAACGAAACGTAAACAAGCCTTGTATTTGAACGGCTGTTTAGTGGATGTATGCCGTTCGTGAGCGAATGTGCAGAATTTGCGAGGATGCGTTTTAGATCTCGAGGTAATTTCCGCCCGCAAATTGCGCCAGAATTTGTTCGACGCTTTCCTTATATGACTTCGAAAACGGGATTTTTTGAATGGCGTGCTTCACATAACAGACCGAAGTTCCTAAATGGATCCGGTTAACGTAGTTGATATTTACAATATAGCTGTTGTGAATGCGCATAAATGGGAGGTCGAGGATAGATTCAAAATGCTTCAACGTCTTGAACGCGGTAATCATTTCGCCATTTTGCAGATGAATGTCCGTGGAATTATTGTCAGCTTGCAAATAACAGATTTGGTCCGCAGGAATAAACCGGTAATCGCCATAGGACTTAACGCAAAGCATTAGAGGTTGGCCAGATGGCTGCGGTTTGGCTGCCACTTCCGGATCGCCCTGCCCCTGTACAATTCCTTCCGGCACCACTTCTGCCGGGTTCTCAATTTCTGTTTCTACGGGCAGTAGCGGATGGGTTACGATAAATTCCTGCATTGAAGGTCCCGTTGGC
>CAZTGF010000001.1:0-47840 GCA_964612955.1 uncultured Flavobacterium sp. | reverse complement strand
TACGGGCAGTAGCGGATGGGTTACGATAAATTCCTGCATTGAAGGTCCCGTTGGCGGGCCTTGCGGCTTAACCGACAAACGCATCACCGATTTGCGAAGATCAAGCGCTCTGAATGGCGCCACCAGAAAATCATGAACTTCGTGTTGGAGCGCCCTTACTGCGAGATCCATCGATTTTGCGGTCACAATAAACTTTGGCAGATCGGGCATATAGCGAGCCACTTCATTAACGAGATGAAGCGACAACCCACTAGCCGGGTTCGAAGGTTCAATTTCCAGAAAAACCACGTCCGGCGCAGTTTCGAGAATCAAATCCAAGCCTTCATCATAGGTGTACGCATGGCCCACAAACTGCAGCTGCTCAAATGATGCAGCGACGGCTTTAGTCTCGGCGAACTCGTCGCGACTGTCTGTTATGATAACGTATTTATGCCTCATGTTTGTTTGACAACACCAGTATAGCAAGCAGAAAAGGGGTGTGGCTAATTTATTGCATTCGCTCAAACATTTGTCGTGGTCAAGGCGACATAGCGCGCGATCCACTCATTATTCGGTCAAAAACTATTATTTCCGATAATTGAATACCTAAATTCAGAATCAGCGTGCATTTGGTCGAAAATTACACAATTTTAAAGTAGATTTGTATAACGTAAAAAATTGAAGTTTGTTATTAGATTTTCAACACTATAGCTCGATGGCAGAGTTTAAATCCGCTTTCAATTCAGAAGAAGCGTGCACTAATTTCCTGATAAGCGTGCGCTGGCCCCAAAACGTCGAAAGTCCATTTTCTCCATTCGGTCAGGTGTACGCTTGCAAAAATGCAAGATTCCGATGCAGAGACACGGGTCGCTATTTTAACGCCAAAACGGGCACCGTATTCCACGGATCCAAAATCCCGCTCCAAAAGTGGTTCGGCGCGATGTTCTTACTATATATGACACCCGCGCTTTCGAATCGGAAACTCTCCGAAACGCTGGACCTGCCGTTAAAATCTTCCCGGAAAGTACTGCGCCTCCTAAAAGAAATCCAGCCGCACATACCGCATCGCCCTAATCAGAGCCTCACTGACTGGCTTCAACATTTTCACACATGAAAACCCTATTTCTGGGGCCCCGGCCACTATCAAAGGAACCCACATTGCAGGGCGTCGTATTTAGTGATCTCTCGTGCGGAATTACGCTCAAAAGCATCTACAAATTATTCGGAAGCACTCACGATCCAAAATGGCTTGCAGAATTTATTATGTCTTTTGAACGTTTCGGATTGTCAGACGTTGCGCTAACCGAACAACTCGCCACACCCGTAACCACAACCCGCGGCTTGAGAATAGAAACTTACGGCACAGACACCGTTTACCGAGTTGCCGAGTTTATATCCAAGGCAAACGAGCTCGGCCTGCTCTCTGTGATCGAGCTCAAACATTACAAAACAGCCTTGCGCATCCTCGCATTTGACGATGTCCACGCGTTAAAAGATGAAGTTGAAGATTCATGTGGGTTGTACCAATATAAAATCCGTCAGATAGAGCGGTTTTCGGCCTATTTTTCACAGGTAATACAAGACGATGTGTGTAAATGGATTCTTAACTTTCCCATCGCATTCTGGGCCGAAATTTTGCGCATCGGGGCATGGCAGTGGTCCGATCTGGCTCAAAAGCCGAACAGCATCGCACCGTTGTTCTTCGAATTGTATTTCAACCGGACATCGGACAAACTGCAAACGGAACTTCGCCATCAGCCGCCAAAACGCCGTTATGGCAAACATCCAAAAATGGGCAATAAAAATCTGGAATCCCAATTGACAGTATGGATGGCTTTGATGCGGGCAGCGCCAAATCGAGAAAAACTGATGATTTTGCTCGACGAAGTGGTGCCATCGCGCGGCGTTGAAGTACCAAAATTCGGAGCGATAAGCCCGCCTGATCCGGGAAGTTTCGGGAAAAGCGTGAAATTATTGATCGAACAAAAGCGCCGGCCTTAAACGAGCTTTCGCAACCATTGATTCATTCCAGTCGCAGCCCCAATGATCTGCTCCAATTCGGAAATGGCCACACGGTCCTGCTTCATCGAATCCCGATGCCTGATAGTAACGGTTTTATCTTCGAGAGATTGATGGTCAACGGTAATGCAAAACGGGGTTCCCAGCGCGTCTTGTCGGCGATAACGTCTGCCCACGGCATCTTTTTCGTCGTAAGCTACATTAAAATCCCATTTAAGCGCATCTACAATTTGCTGCGACAGTTCGGGCAGCCCGTCGCGTTTAATCAGCGGAAGTACGGCAGCTTTTACGGGAGCCAGAACCGCCGGTAATTTAAGTACGGTGCGCTCGGAGCCGTCTTCGAGCGTTTCCTGCTGCAACGATGTCGCAAAAACCGCGAGAAACAATCGGTCCAGACCTACCGAGGTTTCAACAACATAAGGGGTGAAATTCTGGTTTAACTCAGCATCGAAATACTGCAGTTTACGGCCAGAGAACGATTCGTGCGCTTTCAGATCGAAATCGGTACGCGAGTGAATGCCCTCAAGTTCCTTGAAGCCGAACGGAAAATTAAACTCGATATCGGCAGCGGCATTGGCGTAGTGCGCGAGCTTTTCATGGTCGTGGAAACGGTAATTTTCGCGTCCTAATCCAAGCGACAAATGCCACTTCAAACGCGTTTGTTTCCAGTATTCATACCATTTCATCTCTTCGCCTGGACGCACGAAAAACTGCATCTCCATTTGTTCGAATTCGCGCATGCGGAAAATAAACTGACGCGCCACGATCTCGTTTCTGAACGCTTTTCCGGTTTGTGCAATCCCAAACGGCACTTTCATCCTGCCCGATTTTTGCACATTCAGAAAATTCACAAATATTCCCTGAGCCGTTTCGGGACGAAGGTACAAATCCATCGCAGAATCAGCCGAAGCGCCCAGTTTGGTCCCGAACATCAGATTAAACTGTCGCACTTCGGTCCAGTTTTTTGAACCAGTTTCAGGATCGGCAATGCCCAATTCCTCAATTAGTGCTTTTACATCGGCAAGATCGTTAGTGTCGAGCGAATTCGCCATGCGACCCAATATCTGTTTTTGTCTGGTCCGATATTCAACCACGCGCGGGTTCGTTGCCTCGAATTGCTGCTGATCGAACGCTTCGCCAAAACGAGCTGCGGCTTTGTCAATTTCCTTTTGCGCCTTTTGATTTATTTTTTCGCAATAATCCTCGATGAGAACATCGGCCCTATAACGCTTTTTTGAATCTTTGTTGTCGATGAGCGGATCGTTAAATGCATCGACATGACCCGAAGCTTTCCATGTTGTCGGATGCATTAAGATAGCAGCGTCGATTCCCACAATGTTCTCGTGAAGCTGCACCATGGCGCGCCACCAATATTCGCGGATATTCTTCTTGAGTTCAGTTCCGTTCTGTCCGTAATCGTACACGGCGCTGAGCCCGTCATATACCTCGCTCGAAGGAAAAATGAAACCGTATTCCTTAGCGTGGGAAATCACATTTTTAAACACATCGTCCTGCTTTGCCATGGCTGTTTCGGAAATTAGAATTGCAAGTGCGAAAGTAGAAATTTATAAGCGGGGCAAAAAATTTTTAGCCCGATTAAAGCCGTTTTGAGTATCTTTAGGTTATAAACGCCATTTAGCCATGTTACACGCCTTGATTAACCTCTTCTTTCCTGAGATTTGTCCCGGTTGCCGGGCTCCTGTCAAAACCGGCGAATTCGTCATTTGCTCGCGCTGCAGACACGAAATTCCGAGAACGTCGCATTTTTCACAACCTCAGAACGAAGCCTGGGGAAAGTTTTACGGCCGCGTCCCCGTTGAAAATGCGGCAACATTCTTCTATTTCCACAAAGACGGCATCGCACAGTCGCTGATCCACAGCCTGAAATACAAAGGTTGTGAACAAATCGGCACAGCGCTCGGACATTGGCTCGCCAGCGAATTTGAACCGCATGTCCAACAGTGGAAACCGGACGAAATTGCTATCGTTCCGCTCCATAAACGGAGACTACGGGAGCGCGGTTACAACCAACTCCACCGTTTTGCACATACTTTTTCGAGCGATCTGAATTTGCCGGTGAATCCCGGGTTACTTCAGCGAAATTTTTACTCTAAAAGCCAGAGCCGGAAAAACCGATGGACGCGCGGGGAACTGCAAAAAACACTGTTTTCGGTCCGGAATCCGGATCAACACGCAGGAAAACACATTTTGCTTATCGACGATGTTCTTACCACGGGCGCAACGCTCGAAGCCTGTGCGCGCGCTGTTTTGGCGGTTCCCGACACTAGAGTGAGCGTGTTGTGCATTGCGTTTTCCCAATCCTGATA
The DNA here is from genome assembly GCA_964612955.1 of uncultured Flavobacterium sp. Lineage (GTDB taxonomy): Bacteria > Bacteroidota > Bacteroidia > Flavobacteriales > Flavobacteriaceae > Flavobacterium. Next base: position 43,515 of record CAZTGF010000001.1, on the reverse strand, counting down.
AAAACGACAGGGTAACGAAAAATAGTTGTTATTTTGTATTTAAATTCGAGTTGTGAGGCAGGTTAATTTTCTATTACTTTCAGTCGTCCTGACGTTGTCGTTGGTTTCGTGTGCCAAACGGGGTTCAATTTCGGGCGGACCTAAGGACACGATCGCTCCGCGCATGATCCGAAGCATTCCGGCGAATTTCAGTACGGGATTCACGGGAAAAACTGTGCGCATTGAATTCGACGAATTCGTAAAATTAAAAGACGCAAACAAGCAACTTGTCGTTTCCCCGCCTATGCGCGATCCGGTTCGAATTTCCCCATCCACCGCGAGCCGTTACATCGAGATTACATTTAACGATACGCTTCGGGCCGATACTACGTACAGTTTAAACTTCGGACAAAGCATTCAGGACAACAACGAAGGCAACCCACTTTCGCAATTCAAATACGTGTTTTCTACAGGAACTTATATCGACTCATTGCAGTTATCGGGAATTGTAAAGGACGCGCTTAAACCAGTGCCCGACGAATTTATTTCGGTGATGTTGTACGAACGAAACGAAACTTTCACCGATTCTGTCATTTATAAACGTCCGCCGAATTATATTACCAATACGCTCGAAGCCGCTCACTGGCAACTCGAAAACCTCAAAGAAGGCGAATACCTGTTAATGGCAATCACCGACAAAAACGGCAATAACACCTACGATCCCAGATCAGAAAAAATCGGTTTTTTAAACGACATTCTCCGAATCCCAAGCGACACAGTCTACGCGCTGGAAATGTTTGAGGAGCAATCGCCGTTTTCCGTTACGCGGCCGTTTCAGGAAACGGGAATCAAATTGATTGTCGGTTACACGGGAAGCCCTAAAGACGCAAAAATCGAAGTGAGCGACGGCACTAACCGTTTGCAAACCCTCGTTACAAAATTGCCCGAACGCGATTCGTTACGAATATGGATTCCACCCGTAACTGCCGACTCTTTGCTCGTGAACACTAAAAAACAAGCTTATGAAAGATCACAATGGGTAAGATTCAAACCGCAAGACGCCGACTCTTTGGCCGTTGCCGTAAATTCGAAAAGACCGATGACTTTGCGCGAGCCGTTTTCGCTTATAAGCACTACGCCCATCGTTCGGACCGATACGACGCGGATCTCGGTAAGCACCAAGGATTCGGTTTCCGTGCGATTCTCGGTTCAGCCAGACCTTGACAATCAAACGACGACGCTCGATTTTGGACGCGACCCGGACACCTCGTATCATATCACGCTTTTACCCGGAGCGCTGACCGATTTTTACGGACAAGTCAATGATACGCTCACTTTTCGCGCCGACACCAAAAGCAGTTCTCAGTACGGGAATTTGCGAGTCGTACTCGACAATGCGCGCGCTTCTTCATATATCGTAGAACTTACCGATGCCAAAGGCAATGTCAAATACAGCATCGCCACTGCTGAAACTTCGGTCGATTTCCGATGGATTACGCCTGCAACTTACACATTGCGCGTCATTTACGACGAAAATGAAAATGGCGTTTGGGACACAGGGAATTATCTCGAAAAACGCCAACCCGAACGCGTAGTTTACTACCCGAGCGCGATAGAAGTTCGCGCGAATTGGGATGTGGAGCAGCCGTTTATTTTACCGTAACTTCGTCCCTGTCCTCGAGGAAGCCATACTTCTTCCGAGCGTCTGCCAAAGATTTTTTAGAAATGGTGGCCACCGATATTCGTTCCTCCCCGAACGGTTCGATGATATGGTTTCCAAGGCAATCGAACAGTTGCGAATGGCCATTGTATTTATTTTCCTTTGGATCTAGGCCCACGCGATTTACGCCAGCGACGTACGCCATGTTCTCGATGGCGCGGGCTTGTAGGAGCACGTTCCACGCTTTTATTCGCTTCATCGGCCAGTTTGCAACGTAGAGCAACAGGTCGTAATCCGAAGTGTTTCTAGCAAATGCCGGGAATCGCAGATCGTAACAAATCAGCGGACAAATCTGAAACCCTCTGTATTCAAATTGGATTCGCTCCAACCCTGGTTTGTACGAGTCGTCCTCACCGGCCAGAGTAAACAAATGCCGTTTATCGTAGTAGTAGTAAACATCGCTCTCGGTAACAAATACGAGCCGATTGTAAAACGCGTTTTCGCTTTGGTTCTTGTAAACAAAACTGCCCGTGATTGCGCAGTTCCGCTCTTTTGCGAGTGATTTCATCCATCGGACGGTTTCTCCCTCCATTCCTTCGGCCACCCGCTCAGGCACCATTGTAAAACCGCTGGTGAACATCTCGGGTAAAATAAACAAATCCACGTTCCCGGCGACCTTGGCGATCTCGCGCGAAAAATACTTGCGGTTCTCCGCCGGATTTTCCCAGACCAAAGGCGCCTGAACCAGCGCAATTCTTAGTTCTCCCATATATTGTTACAAAAAAAAACGCATCCCGAAAGATGCGCTTATATTAGCTCAACGTTGCCTTTAAATATTCGCGGTTCATACGGGCAATGTTCTCAAGCGATATTCCTTTCGGGCATTCCACTTCGCAGGCACCCGTATTCGTACAGTTTCCGAATCCCTCTTCGTCCATCTGTCGCACCATATTAAGTACGCGGTCATGAGCCTCAACGCGTCCCTGTGGCAATAGCGCATACTGGGAAACTTTTGCGCCCACGAACAACATCGCGGAACCATTCTTACAAGAAGCGACACACGCTCCGCACCCGATACAGGCCGCCGCTTCGAATGACCGGTCTGCATCCGCTTTTGGCACCGGAGTCGCGTTAGCGTCAATTGTATTTCCGGACGTATTTACCGAAACGAAACCGCCGGCTTGCTGAATCCTTTCGAGTGAAGTTCTGTCGGTCACCAAATCTTTAATTACAGGAAATGCGCGCGAACGCCATGGTTCCACGTAAATCGTCTCCCCGTCCTTAAACGAGCGCATGTGCAACTGACATGTAGTGATATAACGGTCCGGACCGTGCGCGCGGCCGTTGATGTAGAGCGAACAGGCACCGCAGATTCCTTCACGGCAATCGTGGTCGAAAGCTACAGGTTCCTTGCGTTCTGCCACAAGCTGTTCGTTTAACTGATCGAGCATTTCCAGGAAAGAACTATCCGTAGAGACTTGGTCCAGATGGTAGGTTTCCATGCGACCTTTGGATTTCGCGTCTTTCTGGCGCCAGATCTTCAGGTCAATTTTGATATATTTAGTAGCCATAATGCTGAGTTTGAAGACTGTTATTTGTAGTTACGCGCTGCGATTTTAATGTATTCGTAATCGAGCGATTCTTTGTGCATCACCGATTGAGAAATGTCTGAACCTCGGTATTCCCATGCTCCTACGAATTTGAAATTTTCGTCATCGCGCAGGGTTTCACCTTCTGCATCCTGATATTCCTCGCGGAAATGACCGCCGCATGATTCCTTGCGCTGCAATGCGTCCTGGGCCATAAGCTGGCCGAGTTCCATAAAATCTGCTACGCGGAGCGCTTTCTCGAGTTCCGGATTAAGTTCATCCGCACTACCGGGCACAAAAACATCGCGGTGGAATTCGGAACGGAGCGCTTCAATTTCGCTGATTGCCTCGCGCAGCCCTTGTTCATTTCGGGCCATTCCTACTTTGTTCCACATAATCAGACCCAGTTCCTTGTGGAAATGATCGACGGATTTTGAACCGTTGTTGCTCAGTAATTTGTCGATTTGCGTGCGAACGCGTTCTTCTGCCTGGGCAAATTCCGCCGATTGCGTAGAAATCGTTCCTGTGCGAATCTCTCCGGCCAAATAATCGGACACCGTGTAAGGCAACACAAAATAGCCATCTGCAAGGCCTTGCATCAGGGCCGATGCGCCCAAACGGTTTGCGCCGTGGTCCGAGAAATTGGCTTCTCCGGCCACAAAACATCCCGGAATTGTGCTTTGCAGATTATAATCTACCCATACGCCACCCATCGTGTAATGAACTGCCGGATAAATCTTCATTGGCGTTTCATACGGATTTTCGTCCGTAATCTTCTGGTACATCTGAAACAGGTTACCGTATTTTTCTTCGATCCACTTTCGGCCGAGTTCGCGAATTTTTTCTTCTGACGGATTGTGATCGCCCTGTGCAAAAGCAGTCTGACGTCCTTTGCTCATAATTTCGGAGCTGAAGTCCAGATATACACCTTCGTTGGTGGCGTTGGCCTCGATACCGTAACCCGCGTCGCAGCGTTCTTTGGCCGCCCGCGAAGCAACATCGCGTGGCACGAGGTTTCCAAAAGCAGGATAACGGCGCTCGAGGTAGTAATCGCGATCTTCTTCTGCGATCTGCGTCGGTTTAAGTTTCCCGGCGCGAATTGCCTCGGCGTCTTCTTTTTTCTTCGGCACCCATATTCTTCCTGAGTTCCGCAGCGATTCGGACATCAGCGTCAGTTTCGACTGGTTTGTGCCGTGAACGGGAATACACGTCGGGTGAATCTGCACATAACAAGGGTTTGCGAACAAAGCGCCCTGTTTGTGGATTTTCCAGGCAGCGGTAACATTACTTCCCATCGCGTTTGTAGAGAGAAAATAGACGTTTCCGTAACCGCCTGTGGCAATAATCACCGCATGAGCCGAATGACGCTCGAGTTCCCCGGTGATCAGATTTCTCGCGATAATGCCGCGGGCTTTTCCATCGACCGTGACAATGTCGAGCATTTCGTGGCGGTTGTACATTTGTACATTACCCATTCCAATCTGGCGGGACAATGCTGAATATGCGCCGAGTAACAACTGCTGTCCGGTCTGTCCTGCAGCGTAAAACGTCCGTTGTACCTGAGTTCCTCCAAACGAGCGGTTGTCGAGCATTCCTCCGTAATCACGCGCAAATGGTACGCCCTGAGCCACACATTGGTCGATGATGTTACCGGAAACTTCGGCAAGACGGTGAACGTTTGCTTCACGTGCGCGGTAATCCCCACCTTTAATGGTATCGTAAAACAAGCGGTATATGCTATCGCCGTCGTTCTGGTAATTCTTTGCAGCGTTGATTCCGCCCTGAGCCGCAATTGAATGCGCGCGTCGGGGCGAATCCTGGAAACAAAATGCTTTAACGTTGTAGCCCATTTCTCCGAAAGAGGCTGCGGCTGAAGCTCCGGCCAACCCGGTTCCTACGACGATGATGTCGATTTTAGGGCGGTTGTTAGGCGCAACAAGTCTTAAGTGATTTTTATGATTAGACCATTTTTCGGCTAATGGTCCTTCAGGTATTTTAGAATCTAACTTCATAAGGATATGAGGGGTTGATTATTTTAGGAAAAAATGAATATAAACCGGAATGACAGCAAACAATAGCGGCACTACGATAGAGAAAATCTGTCCGAACTTGTCGATAAGCGGACTGTATTTAGGATGGCTCCATCCCATGCTCTGAAACGCACTTGCGAATCCGTGCCACAGGTGAAAGGCCAGAACAATCATTGACAACACATACAAAAGCGTCGCTATTAAGCCGTAATCCGGATGTTGGAAAAATTCAACGGTAATGCGATAAAGGTCTTTGTACGTCTCGCCCACTTTGATTTTCGGACCCGTCGCATAAATTTCTGTGCGATTTTGCAGGTACAACGGCGCACTGCTTTTCACCGCTTCGTCATAAGATTTTCCAACCTGAGAAACAGGCTGATAACTTCCGTTAATCAGGTGATAATACGGCTCGGTCTGGCCCATGCTCTCGATTTGTGTCGTCTGCAGCGGAATGTTCTGATCAAAGTGCATACGCGCCCAGAAGTTCGCCATGTGCATCACGATAAAAATCAGAATCAACGTTCCCAGAACCGCCATATTGCGCGAGGACCACGTACTGTTGGCACTCGGGTTGTTTTTGGCATAACCCACGGGACGGGCCTTCGTATTCTGGTAGGCGAGCACAATACCGTCTACCGCGTGAAACAGAATGGAAATGTAAGTGAGGTAAGACATTACTTTAATCGCCGGATTCGTCGTCATAAATAACGCGTACTGGTTAAACTGTAATGCATCGCCAAAAATAAGCTGCAAATTCCCGATAAGGTGACCCACCAGAAACACACAGAGGAATAAACCTGTAATTGCCATCCAGTATTTTTTAGCCAGGGACGACTTCAGGAGTGCGGATTTTGCCATAGGATTTTGAGTAGTTTATTAAAAAATATTACAAATTTAAGGCTTAATAACAAATACAACAATGCGGGAACGTTTATTTATAATCAGTTTAAATGGACGCTCATTCGCCAAAATACTGAGAAACTTAACATTAGTACATTAAAACATAAAGGCCCGGAGCAAATTCCTAATCCTGGCCATCAAAGCGCGGGGTTAAATTGGTTTTGATTAGTTTTGTACAAACTTGTTTATCATGAAATACGAAGCGATCGACCGCGAACTTTTTATAAAGAACCGCGCTAAGTTCACCGCCGAAATGAAGCCAAACAGTGTGGCCGTTTTTAACTCAAATGACATTTATCCCGTAAGTGCCGACAGTACGCTGCCCTTTGCACAACACCGCGACATCTTTTATTTGTCCGGCATCGATCAGGAAGAGACCATTTTGGTGCTGTTTCCAGACGCGCCTTACGAACATTTGCGCGAGATGCTCTTCGTAACCGAGACCAGCGAACACATCGCCATCTGGCACGGTGCTAAACTCGATAAACAACAGGCCTTCGGAGTATCGGGCATCAAAAGCGTGCACTGGCTTCAGGATTTCGAAAAAATTCTGTTCGAAGTGATGACTTACGCCGATACGATGTATATCAACACAAACGAACATTACCGTTCCTCAGTCGAAACCCAAACCCGCGAAGACCGATTTATTGCGTGGTGGAAAAACAAGTATCCTGCGCATAACGTGGCCAAAAGCAATCCTATTTTGCAGCGATTGCGCTCTGTAAAAGAGGCAGAAGAACTGGAACTGATGCAGCGCGCCTGCGACATTACCGAAAAGGGATTCCGTCGATTGCTGGGCTTTGTCAAACCCGGCGTCATGGAATACGAAATTGAGGCGGAACTCCTGCACGAATTTGTACGAAACCGCTCCAAAGGCTTTGCTTACACGCCAATTATTGCCTCAGGCGCGAGTGCGAATGTGCTTCACTATATCGAGAACAACAAACGCTGCAACGAAGGCGACCTGCTGCTGCTCGACGTGGCCGCCGAATATGCGAATTATTCAAGTGACTTAAGCCGTACAATTCCGGTTTCGGGCCGATATACGAAACGACAGGCAGAGGTTTACAACGCCGTACTGCGCGTTAAAAATGAAGCCACGAAAATGCTTACGCCCGGGACACTGTGGAAACAATATCACGTAGAGGTTGGGAAAATCATGACTTCGGAGCTGCTCGGACTCGGGTTGCTCGATAAGGCCGATGTACAAAACGAAAACAAAGACTGGCCGGCGTACAAAAAGTATTTCATGCACGGAACATCGCACCATTTGGGGCTTGACACCCACGATTACGGATTGCTTCACGAACCGATGAAAGCCAATATGGTGTTTACCGTAGAACCCGGCATTTACATTCGCGAAGAAGGTTTCGGCATTAGAATCGAGGATAACGTTGTCGTTCAGGCCCAGGGGGAACCGCTCAATCTGATGCGCAACATTCCAATCGAAATCGACGAAATCGAAACGCTGATGAACGCTTAACAGCAGTTTGTTTTTGTGATGCGCATTTTATACCGAAATACCGAAATAGCTTACACCGACCGCGGCAAAGGAACGGCGGTTGTTTTCTTGCACGGATTTTTGGAAAACCGGTCGATGTGGGAACCTTATACCGAAGCACTTTCGGGCCGATACCGTACGATCGCCGTTGATTTTCCTGGCCATGGACAAACCGATCCTGTGGGATATGTGATGTCGATGGAAGATGCGGCCGATGTCGTTCATGCCGTGCTCGAAGCGCTTAAAATCCGAAAAGCGGTTTTCATCGGCCATTCAATGGGCGGTTATGTGTCGCTCGCGTTTGCCGAACATTATCCCGAAAAAATCAAGGGAATTATTCTCGTAAACAGTACCGCGCGTGCCGATTCGGACGAAAAAAAGGAAAACCGCGACCGCGCCATCCGCGCCGTAAAAAACGACAGGAACGCGTTTGTCCGACTCTCGATTGCCAATTTATTCAGCGAGGAAAACCGCGAGAAGTTTGCATCAGAAATCGAATCGATCCGCCGCCAGGCCATTCAAATGCCGGTTCAGGGAATTGTGGCTGCGCTCGAAGGAATGAAAATCCGCAAGGACCGCGAAGTATTACTTCACTTCGGACCGTACCCGATCGCGCTTGTCCTTGGCGAAAAAGATCCCGTCCTGCCGTTTGACGAAGCCATTACCCAAGCCGAAGATACTCGCGTTCAAACCGTAATTTTCCCGCACGGACATATGTCGCCCGTAGAAAATCGCGAAGAATTGCTGGCGTTTATACAAAAGTTTATAAAAAGCGTTTAACTTTCCACAAACGGGGTTTCGGGATCGAAAATCTGCGTTAACAATCCGGCAAGCGCGTCCTGAAATTTTGCAAAAACCGCTGCGTCGATATGTCTTTGAACATTGCCCGTGTTCAGGCAAAACGGAAGGAATCCGCTGCGCAGGTTTTTGAACGATATAATGCCCGCCTCGAACTCCTGTCCGCGAAGGTCGCCTTCCATTAAAAACGCGTACATGAGCACCTGAATCAACTTTTCCTGACTTACATCGGTACAGAATCCTTCCCAGGTTTTAAGCACGAGATTCCGGGCCTCTACCCTTCCGGTTTTATAGTCGACGATGCGCATGCGCGTGGTTCCATCGGACTGGAAAATGCGTTCAATGCGGTCTACATTTCCTTTAAGATTTACGGGAAATTGCAGCAGTGGATGTTCAAACGAGCGTTCTAATGAGGTTTCAAGCGCTTCGATATAAATTGTCTCTCCCTGCTCGATCCGCGAAATTTCGAGACGAAGAAAATTATGTACGTGGCGTTTTGCAATTTCAAATGCGATCAGGTTGCGGCCTTTTGAGATCTCGCCTTCGCGGTACACGGCTTTAAACTGTTTTTTAACCTCTTCATCGGCTGCCATAAGACATTGATTAAGATCTTTGACCGTGATTTCGTGTTTTAAATACGGAGTATAGAGATTTTCGAGGGTCGCGTGAATGATCGTCCCGAGTGTATTTGCGGCGATACTTTCTTCAACGGTTTCGTCCTCCCGCACATATAAAACGTATTTGAGGTAAAATTCCACAGGATTTCTGAGGTACGTTCCAATGGCCGATGGGGAAATGCCGCGCTCCCCAAATGCTTTGAGTTTAGTCATGACCGATGGTGTTTTCTCGATGCGAATCGGCACCGATGGCTTTAGCGGCAAGTCGGGCGCCATTTCGAGAAAAGTGATGTTGTGGCTGCTGTGTGGCGCTACTTCGAGCTGGGTGATAAAACGGCTGCGTTCCCCGGCGTCGAACCCGTCGCTCTGGGTGTTGTAAATCAAGTAAACATTGCGTGCGCGTTGCAGCAAATGATAAAAATGATAAGTATAAATGGCGTCCTTTTCCTTGTACGTCGGCAGTCCAAGTTCCCGCTTTACATCGTACGGAATAAAAGACTGTTGTGATTTTCCGGCCGGGAACGTTCCTTCGTTCAGCGAGGTGACAATCACAGTTTCGAAATCGAGCACACGGCTTTCCAGCACGCCCATGATCTGCAACCCCTCCAGCGGTTCGCCTTCGAATGAAACCTCGGCCATATCGAGCAACTGCTTGTATATTGAAAAGAGCGTGGTCAGTGAGTTTGCCGCGGTGTGCGTCTCATAGTAGGAAATCAGTTGGTTTATTACTTTGTGAATGGCGAACAAAAAAGTGCGCGTCAATTGGGCTTCGTTATCCTGCGTGCCGGTTTGGGTTTTGATAGTCAGCAACACGTCTGAAAGTCGCTGAAGCACCTCGATCGGCTGGTCTGCAGGCCACTTGTCAAGTAAAAGGTGGAAAAACGCATTGGCTTCTGCGGCCTGATTCATCATGTGCTCGTGCGGAATAAACGTGTAGTTGTTGCTTTTTATGACCGAGATCAACGAATGGGCTTCAGCAAAGGGTGCGACAAGCGGATGTGAAAGTACATCGAGCAGGTCTTTGTAATAAATGACGTATTGTTGCGGACTTCGGGCGAGCGCGGCAGTATGCAATCGAAAAAGCTTTGAAATGAGCAGCTGTACCGGATTGTTTTTCGCCGAATATCCCATCGTAATATTAAGCGCGTCGATTTCTGCGGGCAAACTGTGCAAGAGTGGCAATAGCAAGCCTTCCTGACCCAACACGACCGCCGTACGTCTCAGCGAAGCGTCATTGCGCGCGTGGTGTTCCACAAGTTTAGATGCAATTTTTGCCTGTCCGACGGCTTTAGGCGTACCGATGATCTGAATGTTCTTTAAATCAGAAAAGCCGGATTGAATCCACTTGAGTTCACGGGAGCGGTAGTAGGGCCAATGATCGCGGAACCGGCGAATGAACAGTCCGGCATCGTGCTGGTCATCGTCGAGAAAAACTTTGTCGATATCCCAATAAACCTCAGCATCGCCCGTGGCCAAAAGGTGCTGTATAATAGTTTCCTCGGCCTGATTCAAAGCATTAAAACCGGCAAACACAAAACGCTGTCCGTCAGAAGCCTGAGAAAAATGATCGAGATTCGCAACGGCTTCCCGGTAAATCATTCCCTGATAGCCGACGCCTTGTTGTTTCAGACGATTGTATAATCCGTCGTAATATGCAGGTAACTGGTTCCAAAACTCAAGGTAACGCGAAATCAACGGAGTTTGTTTGGTAGCATCGACGGCCCAATGTTCGATGTCGCTGATGGCCTGCAAATAGTTGAAAACCGTTTCCGGAGCGAGTAAATATCGGTCCATTTCGTTAAAATCCTGCAACAGCGTTTTCGCCCAACCACCAAACGCCTCAAAATCCTGGCGCTTTTCTTCTGGTGTACATTCGAGATAAACGTCGTAGAAAGAAAACAGCAACGGAACCGGCTCTATAACCCGCAGTCCCGAAATTTGCTTCGTGAACTCTTCTATGCTGATGATTCGTGGGGCAAAGACATTCTCGGCTAACTGGCTCCGCAACGCATCGATTAAAAAAACCCTCGCTCTTTTGTTAGGAAGAATAACAGTAGTCCGGCTAAATGATTCAGTGCCCGATGCGATGAGTTGCGCTGCGAGCCCGGATAAAAACGTTTGTTGAGTCATTTGATAAAAATAAAAAAACGCCCCGAATAACGAGGCGTTCTTAGAAGTATTAAAAAAAGAGGTTTAGTCTTCTTTGATGAGTTTAACCTCAACACGTCTGTTAGCCGCTTTTCCTTTAGCTGTCTTGTTGGAAGCAATTGGCTTAGTTTCGCCGAAACCAACTGACTCCAGACGAGATTTGTCGATTCCATTCTCAATCAGATAACCTACTACCGCAGCAGCTCTGTTTTCTGAAAGGGCTTGGTTCAATGCGTTGCTTCCATCGCTGTCTGTGTGACCTTCGATTACGAAACGCGACCCTGGGTATTCTTTAAGGATTGAAGCGATGCTTTGCAATACTGGGTAAGTTTGCTCTCTGAAAGTAGCTTTACCACTGTTGAACAGGATTGTTTTAGCGTACTCGTTCAGTTTCTTGATTTGCTCATCGCTGATTTCAGGACAACCGAAGTTTGCAGCAGTACCTTTAACGTCCGGACATCTGTCATCTTTGTCAAGAACACCGTCTCCGTCTGTATCGGGCCATGGGCAACCGTTGTTTTCTTTAGGACCTGCAACATCCGGGCACTGATCGTCTTTATCAGCAATACCGTCGCCGTCTGCGTCAGGACATCCACCCAATGCTTTCAAACCAGCAACATCCGGACAAGCATCGTCTTTATCTGGCACACCGTCGCCGTCTGTGTCAGGACATCCCTGGAATTCAGCCAATCCGAATTCGTTAGGACAAGCATCTTCTCTGTCTTCGATTCCGTCACCATCTGAATCAGGACATCCCTGAAACTGCGGCAAACCGGCAACTTCCGGACATGCATCGTCTTTGTCGTAGATTCCGTCGCCGTCTGTATCTTTACCTCCAAATTTGAAAGTAAGACCGGCGAAGTGCTGTACGTGCGATGGGAAAACTGTTCTGTCATCCTCGAAAGAATGCTTATATGTCGATTTAAACGAAAGACCTACTTGCTCAGAAAACCAGAATGTCAAACCAAGACCTCCGTTTACGGTTCCTGCGCCATTGTCTTCACCAAACCACGTATAGCCCCCGCCCACGTGAACAGAAGGATCAAGCCATTTTGACTTAAGCATTTCCATAAAACTGTACTTGATGTCAGCATCGAGTCCGTAGTAGCTTAAATCACCCGGGTTTGTTACCGAATAATCTCCTTCGTTAACTCCCGCAACACGAGGATTTACGAACTTGTCGATTTTGTTAATAGAACCCGTTACACCCACGACAAAGCCGCTTCCAACGTAACGAGACACATTCAAAAACGAAACAGAAGGAAGGATATTCCAATTGTCTTTCGCGTTAAAAAACTCCGAGAACTGGTCCTCTACAGGAGAGGCGGCGCTAAAACGCGTGTCCACAGCGTTCGCTCCAATGGTCACTGCCCACGGGTTGTTTTCGTCCTGAGCATGGGCGCTCACGCCGAAAAGCATTACCGCAGCGGCAAAAACTTTGTTAAAATTTTTCATACTAGATTTCATTTTTAGTTACAAAAGTTATTAAGACAAATGTAATGTACATCTTTCGATTCGCAAAGTGAAATGTTAAAAAAATAACATATTGTTAAGACGTGCAAGCACCGTGTTATATGACCTTTAGCGACTTTCCGACCTTCGTAAAAGCCGCAATGGCGCTATCCAAATGTTCTTTGGTGTGAGCCGCCGACAATTGCACGCGAATCCGCGCTTTGTCCTTAGGTACCACCGGAAAGAAGAATCCGATAACGTAAATTCCTTCCTCTAACAGCGCATCGGCCATGGTTTGAGCAAGTTTGGCATCGTAAAGCATTACGGGTACTATCGCAGAATCTCCTTCGATAATATCAAAACCGGCAGCCTTCATCCCCGCTTTAAAATACTCGGTATTCCATTCGAGCTTGTCGCGCAGATCGGTATTAGTTTTAAGAAGCTCAAATACCTTAATCGAGGCGCCTACAATAGCCGGTGCAAGCGAATTCGAGAACAGATACGGGCGCGAACGCTGCCGCAACATTTCTATGATTTCTTTCTTCCCCGTCGTATAACCGCCCATGGCTCCGCCCAGCGCTTTGCCTAGCGTTCCGGTAATAATATCCACATGACCCATTACGCCTTTTGCTTCGGGCGTGCCCTTTCCTGTTTTGCCGATAAATCCCGCGGCGTGGCATTCGTCGATCATGACGAGTGCGTCGTACTTATCGGCCAGGTCACAAATTTCATCCAAAGGTGCTACAAGACCGTCCATTGAAAAAACGCCGTCGGTTACGATGAGTTTAAAACGCGCGCCGGCTTCGTTTGCAGCAATCAGCTGTTTTTCCAGATCAGCCATGTCGTTATTTTGGTAGCGGTAGCGCATGGCCTTGCACAATCTTACGCCATCGATAATCGAAGCGTGGTTCAGACTGTCCGAAATAATCGCATCCTGTTCGTTCAGAAGCGGCTCAAAAACGCCTCCATTGGCATCGAACGCCGCAGCGTACAGAATTGTGTCCTCGGTGCCATAAAAATCGGCTATCTCCTGCTCTAGTTTTTTATGAATGTCCTGGGTGCCACAAATGAATCGCACCGACGACATGCCGAAACCGTGAGAATCGAGCGCATCTTTGGCCGCCTGAATTACTTCGGGATGGGACGAAAGACCCAGGTAGTTGTTAGCGCAGAAATTCAAAACCGTCTGCCCCGTATTTATCGTAATTTCCGCTCCCTGAGGCGAAGTAATGATGCGTTCCTTTTTAAACAATCCTGCCTGCTCAATGGCGGTGAGCTCTTGCTGCAGGTGTTGCTGTATTTTTCCGTACATATCAAAAGTATTTTGTTGTTTCCGGTTACAAATGTACCACATTTAGCTCCGGGCGCGTATAGACGAGTGCTTTTTCGACAACGTTGTATCCCATTTGCGAGAGCGCCTGCGCATACGATTCAATTTGTTGCCGATGTTCAGACTTTGGCGCGCCCGTTTTATAATCGATAAGACGAACATTTCCTTCAACGTCTATCACAATCCGGTCTGGCTTTAAGACCGATGCTTCAGGACGAATGATTACCTGTTCGTTCAATACCTGCATAGAATCGTCAAAACACTGTGCGATGGCTGGATGCCCAATGATTTCGGAGATCAGATTGTAAAACACTTCGCGTTGTGCAACGTTGATAATCCCCGAATCCAAAGCCGAATCCAAAGCGTCATTTATTGTGGATACGCTCGTTACAGTTGACAGTATTTCGTGAAGCAGGTTTCCAAGTTCCACGGCCTCGCTTTGGGCGGTTCCCCACATGAGCGCTTCTCTTCGGGCAATTTTAATACGGGAAAACGGCATGGGTGAATCTACCGCGCGGATCGCTTCCACAGCCGACCCAAACGAGACCGGCGCCGAAACCTTAACCGGATTCCCAAACGAATAAACCGACTTTGAAGCCGCGTATTCTGCTGTATGCGTCAGAAAGTCTACGAGCAGTGAAGCCGTCGTGTTCCCTAAAGGCGTGCCGTCCTTTTTAAGCTTTAACGTCGAAATCGTATAGAGTTGCTCCTTGGCGCGCGTTAGGGCAACGTACAAAATATTGATGTTGTCTAGCAGCCGCTCCTGCTCTTTTTGAGAATATACTTCGCAAGCGCGATCGCCGTAAGTTTTTATCTGAGCGTTCTGGTTGAGCAACATTTTGGGAAGCCCGAGCGTCTGATCATCGGGGTTGTCGATCCATATTTTGGTGCCGCGGACGACCCTGCCGTAATCATCGTCTGCGAACGGCATGATAACCACGGGGAACTCGAGCCCTTTTGATTTGTGGATCGTCATAATCCGAATCGCATCTTCGGATTCCGGAAGTGGAATGCTGAGCTTTTCGCCCGATATATTCCAGTAGTCGAGAAAATCGCCAAGGCTGCTCTGATAGCGTTGTTCGCGCTCAAGCGCCAGATCCAGAAAATACTGTACGTAGGCCGATTGTCGCTGAGGCAGATGTTTGGAAATATACTCGGCCACTTCGAACAAACCGCGCATGCGCAACCTTTTGAAATCCAGCCCTACACCCTGAGCCGAAAGCCATTCGCTAAAATCCCGATCTTTGGAAATCGCCATTCCCGCCGCTATAAAATCTGCCACGGGAAGTTCGTTCTGCAAATGCGCACCGATAAACTGCAGCGCCATCGCCTTTGAAACCACGTCGGCTTCGTTGTGCAGATACCGCATTACCGAAAGCATGAACTTCACGTCTTCGGCGTTGGAAAGCATCAGAATTTCCGATGAGAGAATAGGAATCCCGCGTTCGGACAAGCATTTGGCAGCCGCCGTTCCCTGAGCTACTTTGCGCACGAGTATCGCCATTTCGCTGTACGCAAATCCGCGGTTTCGCAGCTCTGACACCAATTCCAGCATACGACTGAGATTCGCCGGGTTATCCGTTTCCTCCTCTTCGTCCCCGGCTTCGGCAGGGTTGGCTTTTTCAACGAAATTAATCTGGACAAAACCTCCTTTTTTATCGTTGCATTCCTGGTGCGAAAGCTCTTGGTACAACCGCCGGTATTCAGGATTTTCAAACCGCGTGGAGGCAAATTTGAAAAACCGGTTATTAAATTCGATGACAGCGTCGTAACTGCGATAATTAACTTCGAGGCGTCTGGGTTCCTTTTTTATGTTTCCAAAAGGATTGTGGTCCCCGGCCAGTTCGATAAATTGTTCCGCCTTTCCGCCGCGCCAACGGTAAATCGACTGTTTTGGATCTCCGACCAAAAGCAAGCTTCCCGCCCTGCCTGCCGCATCGGACCCGGACAGAGAATCGTGAATCAACGGAATCAGATTTTCCCACTGCATTTGAGAGGTATCCTGAAATTCATCTATGAAAAAGTGACGGTAACGTTCGCCTAAACGTTCGTAGACGAATGGCGCCGGTTGTTCCTGAAGTTCTTTGTGAATAAGCGCGTTGAAATCTGAAATGGGCAAAATGTTTTTCTCGCGTTGCAAATCGTTCAGCGTGCCCGAAAGCGTGTTCAGCAGTGAAAGCGGCACAATGGTTTTGAGTACATCCCGGTACAGGCACCGCCTTGCGTAAAGTTCGTAAATGCGTGCCGATAATTCAAGCAACTGATCGCTGACCGCTTCGATGAGCGAGGCGTCTGCGGCGTTTTTTTTGACAGACAGCTTTTCGTACGCATCGAACACGCGCGTGCCCGGTTTATAAGTACCAGCGATGACAGATTTGTAAAACTTAGGGAAGGAGCCGTGGCCAAACGAGGTTTCGTCTATGCCATTTTTGGCGATGATGTCCTGAATTTCGCCCGCGGCTTCGGCCATTTGCACGCCGATTTGCTGTGTGGCTTCTTTTAAGTTGGTCCGAACCTTTTCAAAGTCCGAAATGGAGAAATCCGAAAACGCGGAAAGTTCGGCCCGATCGGTTTCGCTTCTCGAGAGCCGGCCGGTTTCGTAAATATCGCGCGCAATTTCCCAGGATTTGTCGTCATCTGCTTTTTCCATAGCATACTGAAGCAGCAATTGCGTAAGTTCAGCATCTTCACCGGCTTTTGCGACGAGTGCGTCCACGGCTTCGCGCAACAAGGCGTCGTCTTCTACGGAAACTTCAAACGTGAGCGGCAGATTCAAATCCCGGGCGAACGCGCGGATTACTTTGTGCGTGAATTTGTCTATGGTTGAAATGTCAAAAGCGGCGTAATTGTGAATCAGGTGCCGAAGAATTTCGCGGGCTTTTTGGCGCATTTGATTTTGGTTCAGCCCTATTTCGCTCCCGATGGCTTCCATGAACTCGAGGTCTTTGGTCGATGGCCGCTGGTTTTCGTCGGCCGCGCCGGGGTCTTTTGCAAAAGCGGAGAGACTGTTGACGATGCGGCTTTTCATTTCGTGTACGGCCTTGTTGGTAAATGTTATGGCCAGAATATTCCGGTAAGCGTCCGGCGATTTGGAGGCGAAGACGATTTTGAGATATTCCTTAACGAGCGTATAGGTTTTGCCCGAACCGGCCGAAGCGTCGTAAATTAAAAACGGATGTTCCATATGATGAGTTAAGCCTAGCCCCGATAGTAGCGGAAATCCTTTTTGGCGCGCGGCGTTTGCGCGTTAAAAAGATTGCAGCGAATAGCGGGAAACAGCTCCTAAATATACTAAAACGCCCGAGCTGTTGGGAACTTTTGTTTTAGAAGTTTATTGCGTATTTTTGAAAGTATTATTAATCTCAAAATTTTTGTATTATGGCATTTGAACTTCCGAAGTTACCTTACTCATACGATGCTCTGGAGCCGCACATTGACGCGCGGACGATGGAAATCCACCACAGCAAACACCACAACGCGTATACAACAAACCTTAACTCTGCCGTTGAAGGAACGCCCTTAGCAGGCAAATCGATCGAGGAAATCCTCGAGAACCTGGACATGGACAACAAAGCGGTGCGAAACAACGGCGGCGGATATTACAATCACAACCTGTTCTGGGAAATCATGGGCCCGAACGGCGGCGGAAAGCCAAGCGGCGAACTTGCCGAGGCGATTGATCGCGATTTTGGTTCGTTTGATGAATTTAAATCGCAGTTTTCCAAAGCGGGCGCTACGCAGTTTGGTTCCGGATGGGCATGGCTTTGCGTACATAAAGGCGGGAAACTGGATGTTTGCAGCAGCGCGAATCAGGATAACCCGTTAATGCCGGGCATTGGGTGTGGTGGAACGCCTATTTTGGGAATGGACGTTTGGGAACACGCGTATTACCTGAATTATCAGAACCGCCGTCCGGATTATATCGAAGCTTTTTTTAGTGTGATTAACTGGGAAGAAGTGACGCGCCGATTTAATGAGGCTAAATAACATTTGAACTGAAAAACCTGAAGAAGCCGGCGCGGAAACGTCGGTTTTTTTTGTGTCTGTCCGGAATATTTGTAAAATAAAAAAGGTGAAATTTCTTTCACCCTTTTTGCCCCAAATCTACCATAAACTTAACCTACTAATGCTATGGTGATCCAAATGTATAATGACACCTTTTTTATAACAAATAAATTAGATGAACTACAACAAAAACCGATTAAGTGCGAATATGTGTTTTTTTTAATACGCTCTTGCGTCTTTGCCTTCGTAAAAATTCATAAATGCCTTATTTACAATGCGATTCCCTCCGAACGTGGGATAATCGCCCGTAAAATACCAGTCGCCTAAATGCTGCGGACAAGCCGAATGAAGCCCGTTTATAGTTTGGAAAATGATTTTTACATCGGCCCGGATTTCGGGAGAATGTAGCAGTTCAGCGATTTTATCGGCGATTTGTTCATCGGTGAACGGCGCATAAATTGCTTTGACGTGATTTGTTACTTCGTTGTCGGGCAGGTCTTTCTGCGCCACACATCGGGCGTAAACATCGTCGAGAAGCTGGGTCTGTCCGGATTCTTTAAGCAGTTCGAGCGTAGCCTGAAATGCGATAAGTCCTTCGAGTCTGGCCATGTCGATCCCGTAACAATCCGGGTAACGGATTTGCGGAGCCGATGACACTACAATAATGCGTTTTGGGTTCAGTCTGTCCAGCATTTTAAGGATGCTGAGTTTGAGTGTGGTTCCGCGCACAATACTGTCATCGATGATAACGAGGTTGTCTGTAGGTTTTACCACACCGTAGGTAACGTCGTACACGTGGGCTACCAAATCGTCGCGGCTGCTGTCTTCGGTGATGAACGTTCGCAGTTTAACATCTTTGATCGCGATTTTTTCGGTCCGGATTTTCACCGACAGAATTTCCTCGAGTTTTTCCTTGGTGAGCGTTTTGCGATTGTCGAGGATGTAGCGGTTTTTGCGTTGGTTCAAAAAGTCCTGAGCCGCTTCGGACAGTCCGAAAAACGCAGTTTCCGCCGTGTTTGGAATATAAGAGAAAACCGTATTATCGGTATCGTTGTCGATTGCGTTGGCTACTTGCGGCCAAACCAGACGCCCGAGCGCTTTTCGCTCTTCGTAAATATGCGCATCGGACCCGCGCGAAAAATAAATCCGCTCAAACGAACAGGCTTTGTAGGCCGTGGGTTCGATGATTTGTTCCTCGCTAACCTGACCGTTCTTTTTAACGATGAGCGCGTGACCGGGCTGGATGTGCTTGATTTGCTCAAAACCGATATTGAACACGGTTTGAATCACGGGACGCTCGGAAGCCACAACTACAATTTCGTCGTCTTCGTACCAATACGCAGGCCTGATGCCGGCCGGGTCCCTGAACACAAACGCATCTCCGTGGCCAAACATTCCCGCCATGGCGTAACCTCCGTCCCAGCCTTTGGAAGCGCGCCGCAGAATTTTGCCGATGTCGAGTTTTTCAGCAATTACAGGTGATGCTTCTCGTTTTGTCAATCCCTGTTGCTTGCAATCCAAATACAATTCCGTGACTTCATCGTCCAGAAAATGCCCGATTTTCTCCATTACTGTTACAGTATCGGCCATTTCTTTGGGGTGCATGCCCAGTTCGATGAGCGATTGAAACAGCGTTCCTACATTGGTGAGATTGAAATTTCCGGCAACGATGAGATTGCGGTGCATCCAGTTGTTTTGTCTCAGAAATGGATGAACGCTCTCGATGCTGTTTTTACCGAACGTTCCGTAGCGGACGTGGCCCAGAAATACTTCGCCTATGTAAGGCGCATGGCGTTTGAGCTGTTCAATGTCATGAGCGCGCCCGGGATGGTCGAGGATTTCCTGATTCAAGCGCGCATTGATCTGATTGAAAATATCCTGAATGGCTTGAGGCTGGTTCGATCGTATGCGGCTGATGTAGCGTTCACCGGGTGTGACGTCCAGTTTAATGCTTGCCAGGCCCGCTCCGTCTTGTCCGCGGTTGTGCTGCTTTTCCATGAGCAGATACATTTTTTGCACGCCGTAAAAAGCAGAACCGTATTTTTCCTTATAAAAAGAGAGTGGCTTTTTTAGTCTCAGAAAAGCGATGCCGCATTCGTGATTCAATTTGTCGCTCATAAATATGTGTGTTGTTTCGTAGTATTAAGTTCGGGAAATTTTGCATTAAAAAAGCCCCGGGAATTTTCCGAGGCTCTGGCCTATTGTAAAGCGATGTCGAACTGAGTAAGCGCGCGGAACTCGTTTAGCCTGGCGTTGAGTTCCTCGGGCGTAAGGCTTAGCATTCGCTCTGTGCCGAACTGTTCCACGCAAAACGAGGCGAGATTCGAACCGTAAATAATTGCGTTCTTCATATTTCCGAACGATACATTTTCGCTCTGGGCGATAAAGCCCGAAAAACCACCTGCAAACGTGTCGCCTGCGCCGGTCGGATCAAAAACTTCTTCGAGCGGAAGCGCCGGTGCAAAGAAAACTTCTTTACCGCTGAACAGCAATGCGCCGTGTTCGCCCTTTTTGATAACGACGTATTTTGGCCCCATTTTGTGAATGCGGGCAGCCGCCTTAACCAGTGAATATTCGCCCGAAAGCTGACGCGCTTCTTCGTCGTTTATCGTAATCACATCTACGCGTTTGATGACCTCGAGCAATTGAGGCAATGCGCAATCCATCCAAAAATTCATTGTATCGAGCACAACGAGTTTCGGCTTTTTTGTCATTTGGTCCAACACGCTCGATTGCACTTCGGGGTGAAGGTTTCCGAGCATTACAACGTCCGACTCCGTAAAACCAGCAGGAACCACAGGTTTGAAATCAGCGAGCACGTTGAGTTGGGTTTCGAGAGTGTCGCGCGAATTGAGGTCGTTGTGGTATTTGCCGCTCCAGAAGAACGTTTTACCGCCGCGGACGATCTCAATACCCGAGATGTCGATATCCCGGTCTCGCAGCAATTGAAGGTATTCATCGGGAAAGTCATCGCCCACTACCGAAACCACCGCGGATTTCACGTTAAAAAAAGACGCTGACAATCCTATGAAAGTAGCTGCCCCGCCTAAAATTTTGTCTGTTTTTCCAAACGGCGTTTCAATGGCGTCAAAAGCCACGGTGCCTACGATGAGTAATTTATTCATCCGATTCTGTATATAAATTGGGTGCAAAGATACTCGATAACTTCAAAAATGACAACGCAAACCAAGTTTTTGAAAGCAACCTGTGTTACGCTTCCTGCGCTTCGAAATAGGCATCGATATTTAGATCCGGACCATTTGATGCCGCAACGGCCAACGCATCGCACCGCTCGTTCTGGGGATGCTGGTTATGGCCTTTAATCCACTGAAAAGAAACCTGGTGTTGACGGTAAATTTTAAGAAACCGCTTCCATAGGTCGGCATTTTTGCGGCCTTCGAACCGCTTTTTATCCCATCCGAACACCCAGCCTTTTTCCACAGAATCCACAACGTAACGCGAATCTGAAAACACAAGTACGCTGGTTTGTGGCTTTTTGAGCTTCTCAAGTCCGACGATCACAGCGAGCAACTCCATGCGGTTGTTCGTCGTGCGCCGGAAACCTTCGCTAAATTCGCGCCTGTACGGTTTTCCTACCCATTCCAGAATAAGTCCGTAGCCGCCCGGACCGGGATTTCCTTTGGCCGCTCCATCGGTGTAAAGATGAACTTCTGCCTGATTCATTCGCGCAACAGATTTTCTACGACGCGCGGAAAGTGGTCGTGTTCTAACTTGCGTACGCGAGCCGCTATTTCCGAGGGTGTTTCACAATCCGAAACATCGACATCGGCCTGAAAAATGACATCGCCCGCATCGTACACGCCGTTTACATAGTGAATCGAAATGCCCGAAGTGGCGTCCTTGTTTGCAAAAACGCTTTCGTGTACGTAATTTCCGTACATGCCTTTTCCTCCATACCGGGGAAGCAACGCCGGATGAATGTTCACAATCCGATTCGGATACTGAGCGATGATTTCGTCCGGAACCTTGAGCAGAAAGCCGGCAAGCACAATCAAATGCGGTTCGAAATTTTGAAGTTTGCGAAGCACCGTGCCATCCGCGAGTTCGTCTTTTGAAAAAAGTACGTGCGGAATCCCGAGACGTTCACATCGGCCGATAACGCCTGCAGTAACGCGGTTCACAAACACGGCCCGTACGCGACCGAGGTCCGATTTGGCAAAATGAACGATCAGGTTTTCGGCATTGCTGCCATCGCCCGAAGCAAACAGAACGAGATTTTTCATGCGACGCAATTAAAACTGCAAAAAAAAACAATCCGCACGACAATCACTCTAATTTCTGAATCTTAATGCCGATTAATTTTCTATCTTAGACTTATTTACTTTCGAATCGATTGTTTTAAACTAAAGTTTTTTATTTTTGCCAACAATTAAAAATTAAAATCAAAGATTATGTCAGACATTGCATCAAGAGTTAAAGCTATTATCGTAGACAAATTAGGCGTTGATGAAAATGAAGTGGTAGCAGAAGCAAGCTTCACCAACGATCTGGGAGCAGACTCCTTAGACACTGTTGAGCTTATCATGGAATTCGAGAAAGAATTCGACATTCAAATCCCGGACGACCAAGCTGAGAACATTGCCACTGTTGGTCAGGCGATTTCATATATCGAAGAAGCTAAGAAATAATTTTCCCACCCGTATGCATTGGTTTACGGGTGTTGTTATTTTTCTGCCTTACCTTAAAGGTTGTCAGACAATCTTTTAGATACCCGAAATACCTGTGAATGTTTACGACAAATAAGCATTGATCATAGGTATTCTTTGTTTAAATTCCTCAAAAAAATTTATCAGCTTATGGCATTAAGACGCGTTGTTGTTACTGGTTTAGGTGCACTTACCCCAATCGGAAATACCCTTGATGCATTCTGGGACGGACTCGTGAACGGCGTTAGCGGCGCGGCTCCGATCACCTATTTTGATACCACGCACTTTAAAACCAAGTTTGCCTGCGAAGTGAAAAACTTCAACGTCGAGGATTTCATCGACCGCAAGGAAGCGCGTAAAATGGACCGGTATGCCCAATACGCTGTAGTTTCCTCCGATGAAGCCATCCGCGATGCCAACTTTGATTTCGACGCTCTGGACAACGACCGCGTAGGCGTAATCTGGGGTTCCGGAATTGGCGGGCTCGAGACGTTTCAACAGGAAGTCATGGCTTTTACGCTAGGCAATGGAACGCCGAAATTCAATCCGTTCTTTATTCCGAAAATGATCGCTGACATTGCCGGAGGTCATATTTCGATGAAATACGGATTCCGCGGCCCGAACTTTACTACGGTTTCGGCTTGCGCATCTTCTACAAACTCGCTCATCGATGCGTTTAATTATATTCGTCTGGGCCACGCTGACGTGATTGTCACGGGCGGATCAGAAGCGGCAGTAACGATTGCCGGAATGGGCGGATTCAACGCCATGCATGCTCTTTCTACGCGAAACGACGATCCGGCTTCGGCTTCAAGACCAATGGACAAGGAACGCGACGGTTTCGTTTTGGGAGAAGGCGCAGGTGCCCTTATTCTGGAAGAGCTCGAACACGCAAAAGCGCGCGGTGCAAAAATTTATTGCGAAATCGGCGGTGGCGGAATGTCCGCGGATGCTCACCACATCACGGCCCCGCATCCCGAAGGTTTCGGCGCGAGAAACGTAATGTTGAACTGTTTGCGCGATGCCGGCCTGCGTCCCGAGGATGTAGATGCGGTAAACATGCACGGAACTTCTACGCCTCTCGGAGACATAGCCGAATCCAAAGCGATTGAACACGTTTTTGGCGAACACGCTTACACGCTGAACCTGAATTCGACAAAATCGATGACCGGGCATTTGCTTGGAGCAGCCGGTGCTATCGAAGCCATTGCGTCGATTCTGTCTATAAAGCACGGCATTGTTCCTCCGACGATCAACCATTTTACCGATGATGAAAACATCAACCCGAAACTCAACTTTACGTTTAACAAAGCGCAAAAACGCGATGTTCGGGTGGCGATGAGCAACACCTTCGGGTTTGGCGGACATAACGCATGCGTATTGGTTAAAAAATACGAATCGCAGTGAAAAGCCTGCTCCGAAGATTATTAAAAAAAGATTCCCGCGCTTTGAAAAAAGACGGGATTTTTTTTGATCAGATGTCCGATGTTCTTGGTTTTGCCCCTATCGATATTTCCTGGTATGAGCGCGCTTTTACGCATCGGTCATCGAACAAAACCGACGCAGCCGGGAATCCAGTAAATTACGAACGGCTTGAATTTCTGGGCGATGCGATGCTGAGTTCCGTCATTGCGGCACATTTGTTTAATCAGGTACCATCCGGAGACGAAGGATATCTTACCAAAATGCGCTCAAAAATCGTGAGTCGCGAACACTTGAACGAACTCGGTCGCGACTTGAAACTCGTGCAGTTCATCAATTCTAAAATTGCGCCCGTACACTTTGGCGAGAACGTTCACGGCAATTTGTTCGAGGCACTTGTCGGCGCCATTTATCTGGACCGCGGCTACCCTTATTGCGAAATCTTTATTCAGTCGAAAGTCATTGAACCTTACGTAGACATTCCAAGGCTCGAGGGCAAAGTAATTTCTTATAAGAGTCTTGTCATTGAATGGTGTCAAAAACAGAAAGAGTCGTTTGATTACGATGTGTATGAAGACGCAAACGCGGACGGACAGCGCCTTTATGCGGTTCGGCTCAGCATTGGCGGAAAAGTGATTGCAAAGGCCCGGGCGACTTCGAAAAAGAAGGCCGAAGAAAAAGCTTCCCAACGCGCGTATTTTGCATTTCAGGAGCGCATGAGCCAAAAGTAAATATTTGTCGGTTTTCGAAAACGTTTGCGTTAATAAATATGCCAAAGCGCAGCCTGTTGACGCAATTTCGGGTTATATACACTATCTTTACGACACCTGAGTGAATCGCGAAATGGCTAAGTTAAAACTGTACATCGACGAGTTTGACGAGATAGATTATGAGCTTATTGCCATTCACACCGCTTTAGAAGATTACCGGCTCGCTTTTTTAATCAACCAAAAACTGCAGATTCTGCTTAAGCGCAAACGAGAGGATTTTGAGATTGAATCCGCCAACGGCACTGCGCTGTTGTCCCGCTTTACTTACGAAGACACAAATACGGGCGCTTTTTGGAGTTTGCTCCAGAACCGGGGCGATGTCACTACGGCAAATGTTTCCGAGGATTTGTTTGGTCAGACCGATGTGAGCTTTGGCGCGCAAAATTTTCTGTTGCCCGAATTAAAGCGCGTGGATTACCTGTTACAACTTCAGGACGGCGTTCAGCAGACTGCGGCCATCGTATCGGACTTACAACAGATCGAATGGATTTCCGCGGCGTACAGTGTTGACGTGTCACAAATAAAATCAAAAAACAATTTAATTTTTTAAACCGATGCCCATTACCAAAAAGACAAAAATCGTTGCCACCCTCGGCCCCGCATGCAGCAGCAGAAACGTGCTCCAGAACATGATCGAGGCAGGCGTCAATGTCTTCCGCATCAATTTTTCGCACGCCGATTACGAAGATGTAAAGTCAAAAATTGCCCTGATTCGCAGCCTGAATGAGGAATTCGGATACACCACGGCCATTCTCGCCGACCTGCAAGGCCCGAAACTGCGCGTGGGCGTAATGAAGGAAGACGTAGTGGTGAGTCCCGGAGACCTGATTACCTTCACTACAGCCGAAGACATTCCCGGAACCGCCGAGAGAGTATACATGAATTACAAGAGTTTCCCGGCAGATGTAAATCCCGGAGAACGCATCCTGCTCGACGACGGGAAACTGATTTTTGAAGCCGTAGAAACAAATGGAACCACCGAAGTCGTGGCCAGAGTCGTTCAGGGCGGACCACTTAAAAGCAAAAAAGGCGTTAACCTGCCAAATACGCGTGTTTCGTTGCCCGCACTGACCGAAAAAGACAAACGGGACGCGCTTTTCGCCATTGAACAAGAAGTGGACTGGATTGCGCTTTCGTTTGTACGTACACCAAAAGATCTCGAGGAATTACAAGACCTGATTTCGGAACATTCTTCGTACAAGATCCCGATAATCGCAAAGATCGAAAAACCAGAAGCGGTGGAAAATATCGACAAAATCGTGGCTTTCTGCGACGGCCTCATGGTAGCGCGCGGGGATTTGGGCGTCGAGGTTCCGGCTCACGAAGTTCCGCTGATTCAAAAGAAACTCGTCAACCGCGCTAAAACGGCAAGGGTACCGGTAATCATCGCTACGCAAATGATGGAAACGATGATCACGAGCCTTACGCCCACCCGGGCCGAGGTAAACGACGTCGCGAACTCGGTGATGGACGGGGCCGATGCGGTCATGCTTTCGGGCGAAACTTCAGTCGGCAACTATCCGGTCCAGGTGATTGAAAAAATGGCTCAGATCATTGAAGCGGTCGAGGATTCTCCGCTGATTCAGGTGCCGCAAAACACGCCTCAGGTCCGGACCAAACGCTATATTACTAAAACCATTTGCCACCACGCGGCGAGTATGGCCAATGCCATTCGGGCCAAAGCGATTTGTACGCTAACGAACAGTGGTTATACGGCATTCCAGATTTCCGCCTGGAGGCCGCAATCGCACATTCTGGTATTCACGTCGAACCGACGGATTCTTACGCAGCTAAACCTGCTCTGGGGCGTTACCTCGTTTTACTACGACAAATTTGTGTCGACGGACGATACGGTAATCGACATCAATAAAATCGCGCAAGAGCACGAATTCGTAGCAAAAGGCGACTTTCTGATCAACTTGGCCGCAATGCCCGTTACCGACAAAGGAATGGTGAACACGTTACGCGTTTCCCAGATTGAATCTTAGAACTCGAATTTGAGCTGGACAGCAAACGCTTTTTTGTCTTCCGTGTTTAGGTTGCTCAGCGAAATGCCCAACAGGCGCACGGAATCCCGCGGCCGTTCTTGGTACAATAGTTCCCGTGCAGCATCGAGAAGCAGCGATTTATCGGCAATGTAGTACGCCAGGGTTTTGCTGCGTGTTTGCTGGGTAAAGTCGCTGTATTTGATTTTGAGCGTTACCGTTTTTCCGGCTATGTTGTGTCGTTTCAGGCGGCGTTCAAGCTGGGCGGCGATGTGTTCGAGCTTTTCGACCATAAAAATCTCCGAAGTCAGGTTTTGGTCAAATGTATGTTCGGCCGCTACGGATTTTGCGATTCGGTCTGGCGATACTTCCGATCGGTGAATGCCGCGCACCGCTTCATAGTAATAAGCGCCGGATTTCCCAAAGTGTTTCTCGAGAAACTCCAGCGATTTATTCTTGAGATCAAGGCCCGTAAAAATCCCGAGTTCATACATTCGCACCTGAGTAACTTTTCCTACGCCATAAAACTTTTTTATCGACAGAGATTCCAGAAAACTTTCCACACTTTCGGGTGCGATCGTCGTTTGTCCGTTGGGTTTATTGTAATCCGATGCGATTTTGGCGACAAATTTATTAATCGAAATGCCGGCCGACGCAGTAAGTCCCGTTTCATTAAAAATCCGCTCCCGGATCTGCTTGGCGATTAATGTGGCGCTCGGGATTCCTTTTTTGTTTCGCGTTACGTCCAGATAAGCCTCATCGAGTGAAAGTGGCTCAACAAGATCGGTATAATCGAGAAAAATGCGCCGGATCTGGCCCGAGACTTCGCGATACCTATCGAACCGAAGCGGCACAAATATGAGTTCCGGACAGTATTTCCTCGCAAGCGCACCGCTAAGCGCACTTCGCACTCCGAATTTCCGCGCTTCGTAACTCGCCGCCGTTACGACCCCGCGCTTTTCACTACCGCCGACAGCAATCGGCTTACCCCTGAGTTCGGGAAAATCGAGTTGCTCCACCGAGGCGTAAAACGCATCCATATCGATGTGGATGATTTTCCGGAGGTCTTGAACTAAAAGCAAAATCAGAGGTTAAGAATCGCGGACCAAAAGTACGAATCCGCTTTTTAAAATCGTAAATTAGCGTCACATCTGCTCGTAAAAATGACCGAAACCGAACGCAAATTTCTCGTCTGCGACCACCGCTTCATCGATCTGGCCACGCGTAAAGCAGCCATCGCCCAAGGCTATCTGAACACGCACCCCGAACGCACGGTTCGCGTCCGAATCCAAGCCGACGAAGCGTTTTTGACGGTAAAAGGAAAATCTAACCAAAGCGGACTTTCGCGTTTTGAATGGGAAAAGCCCATCGACGTTGCAGAAGCCCGGAAATTACTCGAATTGTGCGAACCCGGCGTCATCGAAAAAACGCGCTACACTGTACCCGCGGGCCGGCACGAGTTTGAAATAGACGTGTTCGAAGGCGAAAATCTCGGCCTTGTCGTCGCAGAAATTGAACTGGAGCACGAAAACGACAATCACGAAATTCCGGATTGGCTCGGTGCCGAAGTTACCGGTCAGGCCAAATATTACAACGCTAACCTTATAAAAAATCCGTTTAAATTATGGCAAGAATAGTGACGCTTCTGATTTTTACTTTTATGGTATACGGATGTCAGTCGGACACCGCTTACAAAGAGCGCGAGAACGATTTCGAGAACAACCGCTGGCCCAAAGACCGCGTGCTCGAATTCAGGTTTGACATCGAAGAGGCAGGCCCGCACCGCATAGATTTTCTGATGCGTCACGCTCATGGTTTTCAGTTTGCTCAGGTTCCCGTAACGGCGCGCATGGAACTGCCCGACGGAATGATTTCGCGCAGCGCCGCCGTTCTCGAATTTTACGACCAAGACAAAAAACCGAAAGGCGACTGTCTTGGCGATTATTGCGATTTTGAACAACCGCTGTTCCACCATATCGATCTGCCGGCCGGCACCTATATTTTAACGGTGAGCCACGAATTTAACCACGAATACCTGCCGAATGTGGTTTCAGCAGGTATTTCGGTAACGATTCTAAAGCCGTAATTATTCCCAACCTCCGCCAAGTGCGCGGTATAGCGAGATTAAAGCGTCGTATTTGCGGTAAGCGTTGTCTATTGCGCTTAGTTCAGCGTTCAGTGCCTGATCTTTTGCCGTCAGCACCTCGAGATAGTTGACCATTCCGTAGGTAAGCAATTCGTCCGAAAAATCTGCCGCTTTTCTCAATGCATCGAGTTGTTTGGCCCGAATCCCGAGTTTAACCGATTCATTCTGATATTGCTGAATGGCATCGGAAACTTCCCGGGATGCATCGAGTAGTGACTGGCGGAACTGAATCAGCGCAATTTCCTGATTGGCCTGAGCGCGCTCGTAGTTTGAGCGAATCGCACGCTGGTTAAAAAGCGGTTGGGTAAGTCCTGTGACTACGTTTGCAAAAATCGCGTTAGCGCTGAACCACTGATTCAGATCAACACTCTGAAATCCGCCCGATCCTGTCAGACGAAGCGTCGGATAGAACTGACTTCTCGCCACATTTGTAAGCTCAAACGCAGAGACAAGTTGCCATTCTGCGGCGCGTACATCGGGACGATTTTGAAGCAGCTCCGCGGGAATTCCGGTTTGCAAATCGGCCTGAACGGACTGATCTTCGAAACGGCTTCTCGCGATCGGCTGTGGATTTTGGCCCATAAGCACCGACAACGCGTTTTCAAGCAGCACAATCTGATTTTTCAAATCTTCGGCGATAAGTTGCGTCTGGTAGTACTGCGCTTCAGTTTGTTTCACACCCACTTCATTGGTATAGCCCGATTCTTTAAGCGCTTTAATCACCTCGACGCTTTGAACACGATTCTCAAGCGTTTTTTCTACGACCGAGAGTTGGGCATCGAGCGCCATAAGCTGAAAATACGTACTCGCAATTCCGGCGACAATCTGCGTCTGCACCGCCTGCCGAACCGCTACGTTGCGATCAAGCTGCGCCTGGGCTGCGCGTTTGTCGCTGCGGATTCGGCCCCATATATCGGCTTCCCATGACACATTCGCTCCGAGTTGGTATTGGTCCACGCTGCGGTTAGGCAAAACGCTACCAAACTGACTGTTGCGCGAAAGTTGCTGATGCGTCCAATCGGCTCCCAGAGAAATACTCGGTGCAAAAGCGGCGCTGCGTTGTTTTAGCGTGGCGCGTGCGGCTTCGATGTTCTGAAATGCAATTTGCATATCGAGATTGCTGTTAATTCCGGTGTTGATGTGCTGCTGCAACAAGGCATCGGTAAACAAGGACTGCCACTTCATCAGAGAAAGGCTGTTCGCAGCTGCAATGCTGTCTTCTACCCGAAATGTAAATTCAGAGGCGACATTTGGCCGTTCGTAGGTTTTTGCGGCGAAACAAGATTGAAGCAATACGGCTACGACCGCCAGCAACACGGGTTTCATTAGAAATTTTTTCATTACAATAGGTCGTTTTTAGACGTCGGACGTTTTCCGGAAATTTTTTCCTGCATCGTCTCGAAAATCACAAATAATACGGGAATTACAAACACACCGAGTATGGTTCCGATCAGCATTCCGCCCACAGCACCAATACCAATAGAACGGTTGCCCACCGCGCCCACCCCGGTAGAAAGTGCCAGCGGCAACAAACCGAAGATAAACGCAAGCGAGGTCATCAGAATCGGGCGAAGACGTGCCTTGGCTCCTTCAATCGCGGCTTTGGCTATCGGCATTCCCATTCGGCGCCGCTGCAACGCAAACTCAACGATAAGAATCGCGTTCTTGGCCAGAAGCCCGATGAGCATGATAAGCGCTACCTGAAAATAAATGTTGTTTTCGAGTCCGGCGAGTTTCACAAATCCGATCGCACCGGCAATCCCCACGGGCAGGGACAGAATTACCGAAAGCGGAATGAGGTAACTCTCGTACTGGGCGGCGAGTAAGAAGTAAACAAACACCAAACTGAGCAAAAAGATTATGGCAGCCTGGTTTCCGGCGAGAATCTCTTCGCGCGTCATACCGGAGAATTCGTAATCGTAAGTAGCCGGCAAATGCGTCTGAGCAACTTCCTGAACCGCTTTAATCGCATCCCCCGAACTATAACCCGGATTCGCTTTTCCGTTGACGTTAATTGCCTTGAGCAGGTTGAACCGCGCCACTGACTCCGGACCGTAAATACGCGTTAATGTAATAAATTGGCTGATCGCGACCTGAGAGCCTGCTGCGTTCTGAATGTAAATTTCGTTGAGCGAATTCTCGTCGGCACGCGATTCGGGTTTGGCCTGAATCATGACGCGAAACTGCTTTCCGAACCGGTTAAAATCGGTCGTGTACAATCCGCCGTAGTAACCCTGCATCGTGTTGAAAATGTCCGAAACGGTAAGACCGGCGTCCTTGATTTTCTCCACGTTAATATCCATTCGGTACTGAGGGAAATTCGGATTGAAGTTCGTCATCGCGTACTGAATTTCGGGACGTTGATTCAACGCTGCAAGAAACTCATTTGACACTTCACTTACGCGGATCCACGAATCATCGCCTTTGTCCTGAAGTTTTAGTTCGAAACCATCGGCCGTACCAAAACCCTGAACGCTCGGCGGCGTAAAAAACAACATGCGCGCGTCCTTAAACTGGGCCGACCGGGCAAAAAGCTCCCCGATAACCGCGTCTACTGACTGATGCTTTTCGGTGCGGTGTTCCCAGTCTTTGAGTTTTATGATACCAAAACCGTACGATCCTCCGTTCACCCCGTTGAGCAAACTGAATCCAACTACGCTCATCCGCGCCTCAACGAGTGGCATGGTTTGCAACATCGCATCGAACTCGTCTATGGTTTTTTGCGTTTGCTCCATCGTGGTTCCGGGCGGCATTGTAATATCGACCATGATCATTCCGCGGTCTTCGTTCGGAATAAATCCGGTCGGCGTTGTTTTAAACCAGTAAACGGCAATAAGCGATACGAGTAAAAGCCCGATGATCGTGACCCATTTTTTGGCTGTCAAAAACTGAAGCGACTTCACGTAACGCTGATTCATACGGTCGAATGAGGTATTGAACGCGATGAAAAAGCGGTCCTTGAAAGATTTTTTCTTGTGCGATTTGCCGTCGTGCGGCTTCAGGAATAGCGCACAAAGCGCCGGACTAAGTGTTAATGCGTTCACGGCCGAAATAAGAATTGCAACGGCCAGTGTAAGCGCAAACTGTTGGTAAAATACGCCCGATGGTCCTTTAAGGAACGACACCGGCACGAATACGGCGGACATGACGAGCGTGATTGAAATAATTGCACCCGTGATTTCGCTCATGGCCGATAACGTCGCAACTTTAGCCGATTTTTCGCCCTGATCCAATTTGGCGTGCACCGCCTCTACGACGACAATCGCGTCATCTACCACAATTCCAATCGCGAGCACGAGCGCAAACAGCGTCAACATGTTTATCGAAAATCCGAAAACGTTCAAAAAGAAGAATGTTCCCACAATCGCCACCGGGACCGCAATCGCCGGAATCAGCGTGGACCGGAAATCCTGAAGGAAAATAAACACGACGAGGAAGACGAGCAAAAACGCTTCAATCAGCGTGGTGATTACTTTGTCAATCGACGCGTCCAGAAACGTACTTGAGTTAAACGGAACAATGTATTTTACGCCTTTCGGAAAATCCTGAGAGGCTTCTTCCATAATGAGGAGCGCCTCGTCGATGATATCTTTTGCGTTTGAGCCAGAGGTTTGAAACACGCCCATCGCGACTCCTTGTTTGCCCATACCGTAGTTTCTCGCGCCGTAGTTAAACGCGCCGAGTTCTACTGTGGCGACATCGCGCAAACGCACGAAATTTCCGTTTCCATCGGCCTTTACGACAACATCTTCATACTCTTCGACAGCAGAAAGCCGGCCTTTGTACTTGATCACGTATTCGTAAACACCGTCTGCATTTTCCCCGATTTTTCCGGGTGCCGCCTCTACGTTTTGCTCCTGAAGCGCAGCCTGAACATCTCTGGGCGAAATCTTATAGGCCGCCATTTTAGCCGGATCGATCCAGATACGCATCGAATAATCGCGCGAACCGAAAACGTTCACCTGACCGACGCCTTTTACGCGCTGCAGCTTCGGGACAAGGTTAATTTTAGCGTAATTCTGCAGGAATGTGCCGTCGTATTCCTCGTTTTCGGAATAAAGCGTCATAAACATCAACGCACTTGTCTGGCTCTTGAACGTCGTAACACCGGTTTGCACAACGACCTGGGGCAATTTGCTCGTCGCGCGTGCCACGCGGTTCTGGACGTTTACCGATGCAATGTCGGGATCCACGCCTAATTCAAAAAACACGTTGATTTTAGCTTGTCCGTCGTTAGAAGCCGAAGAAGTCATGTACGTCATTCCTTCCACACCGTTGATCTCCTCTTCGAGCGGAATAACCACGCTGTTTAGTACGGTTTCGGCATTCGCACCCGTGTAAGTTGCGTTTACCTGAACGGTTGGCGGCGCAATTTCGGGATATTGCTCAACGGGAAGCGACATAAGTCCCAACACGCCTAAAATCGTAATCAGAATAGAAATGACCGTCGAAAGTACGGGTCTTTCAATAAATATCTTGAACATAGAACTGTGGGATTATTTGTTTGCAGCTTGGGCTTTGGACGCGTCTTCTGGGATGATTTCCATACCGTCGCGCAGTTTTGAAACGCCTTCAACAACGATGCGTTCTCCGGCTTTAAGTCCGTCCGATACGATAAACAGTTTTCCTGAGACGCCGCTCGTCGTAATATTTCGGGCCGAGACTTTATTTTTTGCGTCGACTACGTACGCGATTTGTTTTCCCTGCATGTCAAGGACCGCGTTCTGTGGCACGGCCAACGCCTGTTCGATCACGTTCGGGATAACGACCGATGCTGTTCCGCCGCTTCTCAAAATTGCCTCGGGATTCGGGAAATCGGCACGGAAGCGCGTTCCACCTGTGGCATCGTCCACTTGTCCGTTGATTGTCGCAATTTCTCCTGTATGCGAGTAAGTTGAACCATCGGCCAGAATCAATTGCACTTTTGGCGAATTTTTAATCTTTTCGGCCAGTGTTCCGCCTTCGATGTTTTTACTGAAAGCGATCATTTGACGTTCGTTCAGCGTAAAGTAAGCGCGCATACTACGAGTGTCCGAAACAGTTGTCATCGGCTCTGGATTCGTCGGTCCCACCAGAGATCCGGTTTTGTAAGGCAAACTTCCTATAAATCCGTCCACAGGAGATGTGATGCGCGCATAGGAAATATTCGCCGCCACGCTGCCGTACGAACGCTCGGCCTGGGCCAGACGCGCTTTGGCCGTTTCGAGTTGCACATTTGAAATAATGCCGCGGGATACAAGCGGTTCCAAACGTTGCACCTCAACCTTCGCCGCCGTGACGTTTGCTTTGGCTGCCGCCGCTTCCTGGTTCATTGTATTGGTTTCCAGTTGGAACAAAAGTTGTCCTTTGCGAACGTATTGACCTTCATCTACAAATGTTTGGGAAATGAAACCCGAAACCTTAGGCCGGATCTCCACATTCTGACGACCTTCGAGTTTTGCGGTATATTCGTCCGAAATGGTCACCTGCTGCAGTTCAAGTTCGGTTACCGGAAAAGGCATCGGGCCCGACGGCGGTGCGGCAGGTTGCTCTTTGGCACAGGCGGCTAACAATAAAACACCCATTGTGCCGGCGAATACGGATTTGTAGAATTTCATGAGTTAATCAAAGTTTTGTTTCTTTTTCTATTTGTTTGAGTTTGGCAATGGTTCGTTTAAATACCGATTCGAGGCCGTCGATGTGCTCCCGGTACGCATTTTCGCGCAATTGGCAACTCGGCAGCATTTCGCCCCGTTGTTCGCGGTGTTGCATAAGAAGATTCAGCAGCGTGCGCTCGGATTGCAGGAGTTGCTCGTAAAAATCGAGGCGTTCGCTAAAGGGTACAGGTTTAAAATATTTGCGGCGCTGACCGTCCTGACACGCGTAAGTGATGCGTTTCTGCCTGAGCAACAATTTCAGGCTCGTAGAAACGGAACTTTTACTGGCTTGTGTGCGCTCGAGAATTTGGTCAAACGTAAGTGGCTGGTTGTGCCCCCCAAGAATCAGTTCGCTTAAAATTCGGCCCGCCAATGGGGGCAAATTGTAAAGACGCTCAAAATGCATCGCAAATTTTTCAAGAAGAGTTTCTCTGACGCTCATATTCGGAAAACGAGCGGCAAAGATACCAACTGGTTCGGCAGTTACCGAACTAAGCAGGTTTAAAAATCTGTTAAATGTTAAAACGGAAGTTTAGAGGATGGTAAGCTTAACCTTAAGAAGACCGTGATTTTTGTTGTCGGTGATATCCATGAAAGCGCGCTTGGAAAGATCAATTTCGCGGCTTTTTTTGAACGGCCCGCGATCGTTAATCACGACTACAACCGATTTTCCGTTGGCTACATTCGTAACCCGAACCCGCGTTCCAAACGGAAGCTTTCTGTGTGCCGCTGTAAGTTTGCTGTTGCTGAATCTTTCGCCCGACGCTGTTTTTCGACCGTTGAATTTGTTGTGATAGTACGAGGCCGTACCTGACTTGCTATACATTCTGGCAGTGACAACCGTGCCGCTTTTACCCGGTGCCGCCTTTTTGGACGAACCGCATGAGTAAAAGGCCGAACTCAGCATTAGAAACAGAAAAAACTTCAGAAAAATTCGCATTATTCAACAATCTCAATCGTAGCGGACATGGTTCCCGAACCTTTGTCCGAAGCAATTTCCATAAACGCGCGTTTGGTCAAGTCCAGCTCCCGGCCTCTGGTAAACGGGCCTCTGTCGGTCACCGTAACCACGACGGATTTCCCATTGCGCGGATTCGTCACTTTTAGCTTTGTACCAAACGGAAGCTTTCTGTGCGCTGCTGTGTAATCGTTATTATTAAATTTTTTACCGCTTGCCGTGCGTCTTCCGTTAAACCGGTCGTGGTAATACGAAACGTGGGCATTATTTTTAAACGGCTGCAAAGTGAGGTCCGGCACGAGATTAAGACTATCCGCAATGGCCGCGTTCCGCACAATAGAATCCCGTGGCGTTTCCTGATTGGCAACCGGGTTTTTCTGATACGAGAAACCGCTAAGACCAAAAGCAAAAGTCAGGGCCGCCAACAGGAGGAGCATTCTTTTTTTCATGAGTAACATTTTTCTCTCGCCGCTCCGGTTAACAAGAAGCGTACCTCGGGCGGGAAAAGCGCTATAAAAACGAGCGCCGATGATTTACGAAAACCACATATTGTAGGGAATGCGGGAAAGTAGCAACACCAAACCAATGCCGTACATCAACCAAATCGAACGGAACTTCTCCTGACTGTCCGCCGCTTTCTTGTGACGCGACCAGCCCACGGTAATCAGAATAATCCCGATAATATTTATCAGCGGGTGCTCGAGAGAGGTGAGGCGCAGTTCGGCATTCTTCATTTCTCCAAGCGCTTCAAGACCCATCGGAGAGTTCAGGTAAAGCAGCAATCCAAAGACCAATTGCAGATGCGTCGCTACCAATCCAAGCAACCCCATCAAGCGGTCCGATTTTTTAAATTCGCGTTTGGATACAAAACCAGCGATTGAATTTATAACCGCTACTAAAAGCAACGCCAGTACCAGATAAGCCCAAATGGAGTGCGTGGAGTGAAGAAAATCGTACATAGGATTTAGTTTGTTGGCTCAAATATAGAAAAATTCCGTTGGAATCCGCCTTACTTCGCGGCATTTCTAAACCTCAGGTAATGATCGATGAGCGCTGCAGTCGACCCGTCGTGCGATTCAGGCTCAGGACTGTCAAACTCAGACAGAATGACGTTGGCCATTTGTTTGCCGAGTTCCACGCCCCACTGATCGTAACTGAAAATGTTCCAGACAATTCCCTGAACAAAAATTTTGTGTTCATACAATGCGATGAGCCCGCCAAGTGATTCTGGTGTTAGCTTATCGATGAGCAGCGTATTGGTAGGTTTGTTGCCGGCGAAAACTTTAAACGGCAGTGCGCGTTTTGCCTCATCGCTGGCCGAACCTTTATTTTCTTTGTTTACTTCCGCTTCCGTTTTGCCCTTGAGCAGCGCTTCGGTTTGGGCGAAAAAGTTCGACATGAGTTTGTCGTGGTGTTGCCAGTTTCCGTGCAGCGGTGTTCCAAATCCGATAAAATCCGCCGGAATCAATTTTGTACCTTGATGTATCAACTGAAAAAACGCGTGTTGTGCGTTGGTTCCGGGTTCGCCCCAGATAATATTGCCGGTTTGGTAAGAGACAGTTTCTCCATTCCGGGCTACGCTTTTGCCATTGCTCTCCATCACGGCCTGTTGCAGGTAAGGCGCAAAACGCGACAAATACTGCGCATACGGTATTACAGCCTCGGACTCAGCGCCGAAAAAATTGTTATACCATACACTCAGCATCGCCATAACCACCGGAATATTTTCTTTAAACGGGGCCGATTCAAAATGTTTGTCCATAGTCAACGCTCCGGCGCGCATCTGCTCGAAATTGTCGTAACCTACAGCCAGCGCGATCGAGAGTCCGACCGAACTCCAGATCGAGAATCTTCCGCCAACCCAATCCCACATCGGAAAAATAGATTCCTGTGCAATTCCGTACGCGACTGCTGTTTCTACGTTCGATGACACGGCCACGAAATGATTTCCGATGGCATCAGCATTTCCACTTTTGAGGAACCAGCTCTTCGCAAATTCCGCATTGGCAAGTGTTTCCTGAGTTGTAAAAGTTTTCGATACAATCACAAATAACGTGGATTCCGGGTCGCACTGTTGCAGCACTTCCGCGATATGGTCGCCGTCCACGTTCGAGACGAAATGCGTATCTAGTTGATTTTTGTAGAATTTTAGCGCTTCCACAACCATCGCCGGTCCCAGGTCCGAACCTCCGATGCCAATATTTACCACGGTTTTAATCCGTTTTCCCGAAAACCCTTTATGCGATCCTGAAATTACATTTTCGCAAAACTGTTTCATACGGGCGTTCACGCGCTGAATCTCAGGAACGACATTCTCGCCGCCGATCAGAATTTCGCTTTTATCGGACCGCAAAGCCGTATGCATTACCGCGCGGCCTTCCGTTTCGTTAATCCGGGCACCGCCGAAATATTGCCCGATCGCCTCCTCTAACCGAACCTCACGGGCCAGTTGAACGAGTAAATCAACCGTTTTCTCAGACGCTATGTTTTTGGAATAATCGAACAGGAAATCGGCTGTGCGAATCGTCATTTTTGAGGCGCGATCCGGATTTTGCGTGAATAAATCGCGCATGTGCACGCTGCGCATTTCAGAATAATGGTCCGAAAGGGATTTCCAAGCCGGACATTTTTCGGGATTGATACTGTTTAAAACCATAAACTGAATTTACAAAATTTGCCGGACACCCGCGGGAATTACACAGGTTTCTTAAACTCGGGCCAACGTAAGGCAGCAACCGAGTCGAGTTCGCGTTTGAGCGGAGTGCTTTGCGCAATAAAACGCGGCTTGTGTTTTGGGTTCATCGGCTCCGAATTCGGCAGGCTTAAACGCAGCGGATCCACCTGAACACCGTTCTTCCAAAACCGGTAACAAACGTGAGGTCCTGTAGCAAGTCCTGTGGAACCGACTTTCCCGATAATATCGCCCTGGGCCACGCGTTGTCCGCGACGCACGAGAATTTTGGACATGTGCAGGTATTGCGTGGAATAAGTGCCGTTGTGCCGAACTTTTACATAATTGCCGTTTCCGGTCGTAAAACCGGTTTGCTCAACGACGCCCGCGGCTGTGGTCATAATTGGCGTACCCGTAGGCGCTGCATAATCGGTACCTTTATGCGCTTTCCAGACTTTTTGAACCGGATGAAAACGGTTTTTGGAGAATCGGGACGAAATACGGCTGAATTTTAGCGGCGCTTTCAGAAACATATTCTTGAGCACCATGCCTTCCTCGTCGTAGTAATCGACGCGGCCGGAAGCCTCGTCCTGAACAAATGGAAACGCGTATATGACTTTGCCCTTGTACTCGAAAAATGCCGATTCCAGATCTTCTACCCCATCGTAAATTGTATCGTTAATGAACCGCTCGGTAAAAGTCATCGCAAACCGGTCGCCTTTCTGGAGTTTAAAAAAGTCGATGGACCAGGCATATACGTTGGAGATTTTGTTCGCTAACGAAATGTCAACTTTCTGACGCGCGAGTTCTTCGGTCAGGGAACCGTCCAGTTCGCCTACGATTGTCCGGCGTTTAATAGTCACGGGGCGCACCTTTTTATACGCGTGAACCGAATCTCGGAAATCCACCACAAAATAACTGAGTCTGTCCGGTTGGTAAACGAGTGCCTGAAGCGAATCGCCAGTTTTGCTTTTAAACAGCGTAAATGGCTTTCCGGCACGGATGCGGCGCACATCGAACGTATCGCGAATCGCTTCAACGATGTGATGAACCTGGCTTGGTGTAAACTGCTGTTTCTGCAAAATACTTCCGAAGGTATCCCCGCGGCTCACCGTATCGTACACCACCGTAAAATCCTTCAAGCGAAATCCGAATTCAAAGATTTCCGGTTCAGCTTTGGGCGCGGCGGCCTGTTGTGTATTCTGGTCTTCGGATCTACTGCAACTGCTTAGCACGAGTGCGCACAGTAGCAGCCATACGAGTGACAATCTGTTCAAATCTTCTGGCTTATGCGATTACACTTCTTCTTGTCCCCATCGTTGCAGTTCTTCTTCGGACCAAAGTTCAGGGAAGAAAATGCGGCGTTGGTGCTTGGGATGCATGTATTTTTTCCAATCGCTTCCCCCCGTGGCTTCGGCAACCCCTTCGCCGCTCTCTATATACTTTCTGGCGGCGTTCAAATGGCCCATTACCCATTTCACATTCACGGTGTAATCGTAATGACGCATGGCCGTGCGCAGGTCCGGATCCTGTTGCACAGACTCTGGAAGTTCCGAAAACTTACGCCAGAGGTTAATCGTGTTATACTGCTCCATATAACGCAAAAAGCTGTCTTTGTATTTTTTTTCGAACGCCTGAATCAGATAATTTTTTTTGCCGGTTTCGTAATCTTTGCCCGCCGCTTGCCAATACAAATGCTCAAAAGCGTGCTCGTACGGCGTGGCGCGGTCAATCGTGGCGCGATAGCGATGGTCGATGAGATTAATAAGATCTGTCGAAGCAAATTCAATCAAACGGTATTGGGCGCTTTGGAACCCGCTCGCAGGCGTTAGCGTATTGCGGAATTTCATGTACTGAGTCACTTCCATGCCGTCGCCCATGATTTCGAACGACGACGTAAGCATATCAAAATAGCGGCTGATGCGTCCGAGACGGTCTGCGAAAAACTTCGGTTCAATCTGACTTGTGTGACAGATTTGTTCCAGTTCCCAAAGCACCATCTTAAACAGCAATTCATTTACCTGATGGTACATGATAAACACCATTTCGTCGGGCAACTGCGTGCGCTGAATCTGGAGGTTTAAAAGAGCGTCCGTTTGGATATAATCCCAGTAAGTAATGGGTTTTGCGTGTAAAAGACCTTCCAGATGGGTCTGTAGTTTCTGGTCGATGGAACTAAACTTTTGATCGAGTTTTCCTAAGATATCGTCAGAAATGTTATGATGGGTCATCATCATTTGGGTTTTACTTTGAATGAATGTTTGAGTCCGCGGTAGCCGTCCAGTTCTGCTTTGAGCGATCCTACGGCCAGGCTGGCTTTGATTCGCACCGGTATTTTATTGTCGTCGTCTGAAATCCAGACAGTAAGACTCTCCTGCTCTTTAAATACGCGGCCCGATTGCACAAATGGCTTAAAAACCATGGTAGGGACGGTGCCAAATTTAGTAGATATATCCTCCCTACCAACAAATTTTAACTTAAACTTGATCGTCTCATCATCGAAAAACATATCCATCGTGAGCGATTCGTTTACTTTTAAATTATCG
This sequence comes from uncultured Flavobacterium sp., assembly GCA_964612955.1. Classification (GTDB taxonomy): domain Bacteria; phylum Bacteroidota; class Bacteroidia; order Flavobacteriales; family Flavobacteriaceae; genus Flavobacterium. Next base: position 2,705 of record CAZTGF010000001.1, on the reverse strand, counting down.
ATATCCGGATGGTTGCGCAAATGGTAAAACATTGAGACAACATCGTAACTCGGAGACGGAATCACATAAGTGTTTTCGCGCTTTCGCAAAACGTCCTTGACAAAAACCGTTTTTGCGCTCTGGTTAAAATAACCTAACTGATGGCGTTCGTAACCCCCTTCGTAAATTTTACGCACAAACTGAACGGGAATGCCGGTGCCTTTATCAAAATAGCTTTCGTAGGTATCATCCACCTTAAAAAAGAAGCGGGACATTCCCGTAGTCCAGCCTTTACCTACGGCGTGATACATTCTTTTGCCGTTCAGCGTGGCTTCTTTAAGTTCAAGGGTGGCGTAACCTGCATTGATGATACCGTAATGGATACGGAATTTGAACCATTCGCCGCTCGTATAGGCATCTTCCTTTTTGGAGGAAAAACTCATCAGCAGCGATACAAAAAGGAGTAGAAGAATCTTTTTCATAGCTTAAAAGTAGGTAATTTTAGGTTTACCATTTTTGCAAGATTCATTCCAAAAGGTGTTAAAACAAAAAACCCGATCTTTTCAGACCGGGTTTCATGCTATTAACCAACCAAAAAACTATAAATTATGAAAACTTACAGGAAAAATAAAGGAAACCACTCCTTATTTTTTACACTGCAAATTTACGCTTGCGGTTTATGAATTCTCGTTAAAAATCATGATTTAACAAAACTTTGATAACGAAAACGTTTTCGGCGGCCTTAATATTGCGAATATTCTTAATGTTTAATTAAAGGGTTCCGCGCTTTTCCTGCTCGCGCTCAATCGATTCAAACAGGGCCTTAAAGTTTCCTGCGCCGAATCCGCGTGCACCCATGCGCTGAATGATCTCAAAAAACAGCGTAGGACGGTCCTGAACCGGTTTAGTGAAAATCTGCAACAAATAACCTTCTTCGTCCGCGTCCACGAGAATCGCGAGTTTCTCAAGTTCACCGAGATCTTCTTTCATCATGCTCATATGCTCGCCCAGACGCGCGGGAATAGCCTCGTAGTAAGCCGGTGGCGGCGCTGATAAAAATTCCACGCCACGAGCGCGCAAAGTTTTTACCGTAGCGATGATGTCGTCGGTGGCTACGGCCAGGTGTTGTACGCCCGGGCCCCCGTTAAAATCGAGGTACTCCTCAATCTGCGATTTTTTCTTTCCCTCTGCGGGTTCGTTAATCGGGAACTTGATGCGGCCGTTGCCATTTGACATTACTTTACTCATCAACGCCGAATATTCAGTATTGATTTGCTTGTCGTCGAACGAAAGGAAATTTACAAAGCCCATTGTATCTTCGTACCATTTCACCCAGGTATTCATTTCGTTCCAGCCCACGTTTCCAACCATATGATCGATGAATTTCAGGCCGGTTGGTTCCGGGTTATAATCAGATTCCCATTTTTGGTATCCGGGTAAAAACACACCGTTGTAGTTTTTGCGTTCTACGAAGATGTGGACCGTATCTCCGTAAGTGTAAATCCCGGAACGCACCACTTCTCCGAACTCATCTTGTTCTACTGTAGGTTCCATGTACGGACGAGCGCCGCGCTTTGTAGTTTCCTCAAACGCACTACGCGCATCTTCGACCCAAAGCGCCGCTACCTTAACGCCGTCCCCGTGGATGCGTAGATGGTTGTTGAGTTCAGATTCTGCCGTAAGTGGCGTGGTAAGCACTAGGCGGATTTTGTCTTGCTGCAACACATAAGACGCCCTGTCTCTGATTCCGGTTTCCAAACCTGCGTATGCAAGCGACTGGAACCCGAATGCGGTTTTGTAAAAATGGGCGGCCTGTTTGGCATTTCCTACGATGAATTCAACGTAGTCTGTTCCTAAAAGTGGCAAAAAGTCTTGTGCGCCATCAAATATTTTCTCAAGCCCGTACTCTACGGATTTTACTTCTTTACTCATTTTAATTTAAATTTAATGTTCCGGTTTGCGCCGGTGTTTATTGGTTTAATGATGTTTTAGCCCCGGTTGAAGCGGAAATCCTTTGCCCGGCAAAGATTGCAGCGGAAGACGGGTTTCAGCTCCAAAAAAAATTATTCAACCCAGGATTTATAATATGCTCCGTCGTCCAGTCCCATTGCAGCTTCTGTAACCATGAGCGGTTTGAACGTGTCCACCATAACGGCGAGTTCCACAGTTTCGGTTTGTCCGATGCTGCGCTCCATAGCCCCGGGGGCAGGCCCGTGCGGAATGCCTTTGGGGTGTAATGTAATATGCCCTTGTTCTATATTGTTGCGGCTCATAAAATCACCGTCTACATAATAAAGTACCTCATCGCTGTCGATGTTGCTGTGATTGTACGGCGCAGGAACGGCCTTTGGATGGTAGTCGTAAAGTCGCGGACAGAACGAGCAAACTACAAAAGTGGACGTTTCAAAAGTCTGGTGTACCGGAGGCGGTTGGTGAACGCGGCCTGTAATAGGTTCGAAATTGTGAATGCTGAACCCGTACGGAAAATTGTAGCCATCCCAGCCAATAACATCGAACGGGTGTGAGGCGTAAATGAATTCGTGAATGTGGTTCTGCTTTTTAATTTTAATCAGGAAATCGCCTTTTTCATCGTGGGTTTCAATCGTCTGCGGAAGTTTAAAATCTCGCTCGCAGAAAGGCGAATGTTCCAAAAGCTGGCCCGATTCGTTCTTGTAGCGCTTTGGCGTATAAAACGGCGCAAAAGATTCTACGTAAAACAGGCGGTT